>JAJCXQ010000642.1 GCA_029263355.1 Acidobacteriota bacterium
TCACGCCTGGCGTTTCCTGCGTTGGAAGGATGATGAGGAAGCCACCGCCGAAGCCTGGCAGGAACGACTGGACGGCTTCTTCGAGGGTTATGAAGTGAGTGAGGTGACGGTTGGCGAGGCGCTCGACGAGCAGCGGGTCGAAGTCCAGTGGCAAGTTGCGCAGCTCACTGAGGATGTGCTGGGTGACGAGGCCAGTCTGGTGCCGAGCCTACCCTTGGGGCCGGTGGAGCAGCTCTTCAATTTGCCGACGGACCGTCGAAAGACGCCGGTGCAATTCTCGTTCGCCGATCGCGACGAGGTCGAGATGACGGTTTCCTGGCCCGATGGCTGGGAGATCGACGTTTTGCCTGAAAAGGCCGACTACATCGGTCCCGCTGGCGCTTTGTTGGCCAATGTCGAGGTCGACGAGGCCAATCGTCGTCTGACCTACTCGCGGCGTCTCGATATCACTACCGCCGAGTTTCTCGGCCGCGAGCACTATGCCGCGATTCGCGACCTCTACAGCGAGGCGGAAGGCCATGATGCACAAAGCCTGGTTTTGGTGCGCCGCTAGTCTGGCTCTCCTCGCCTCTTCTGAGGTCGAGGCCGCGACTCGTCTGAAACATGTGGTCAATATCCAAATCGGTCAGGACGGCAAGCTCGATGAGCACACCCGGATGGTGGTGCGGCTCGATGGCGCCAGCGATCTCGAAGACTGGTCACGGTTTCCGATTCTGATCAGTGAAAACCGGACGTTGACCAGCGTTGATGCCTCGGTGGTCAAGCCGGACGGCAAGCGGGTTGTGTTGGGACGCAAGGACCAAGACACGAAGGAGGTTACCGGCGGTGGCAGCCTGCATGACTCGTGGCGTTATCACGTCCTGAGTTTCCGCGAGCTGACCCTCGGCGCCAAGCTGGAGATCAACTACCGGCTCGAGATCGAACCGTACTATCCGGCAGATCGCGTCAGTTTGGCGTTCGACGAGCCGGTGGAACAACTTCGTGTCGCCATCCAGGGGGGCGGCGCTGGCTGGCGGTGGCGGCTCGATGGGCCCGCCGAAGGCTTCGACATCGTCGAAGCTGCGGGAGGGGTAACCGTCACCGCCAGCGACTTGCCGGCGGTAGAAGCGTCAGACTGGGGGCCCCGCGGCGCGGACCCGATGTTGCGCTTCGGCTGGGGCGACGATGCCAGCTGGAGCGGGGTTGGCCGCTGGTATACCGACCTGCTGCAAAGTGTGCCCCGAAGCTCGACGCCGGTCCGTGGACTGAGTCAGGAGTTGATCGCCGGAATCGACGATCCACGGCAACGCCTCGAGGCATTGTTGGCCTATGTCCGCAAGAAGGTTCGTTATGTGGCGGTCGAAGTGGGTATCGGAGGATTCAAGCCGTCGCCGCCGGAAGAAGTGCTGGCCCGCAAGTGGGGAGACTGCAAAGACAAGTCGCTGTTGCTGATCGATCTGCTGCAAGAGGCTGGCATCGAGGCTCATCCAGCGCTGATTTACTCCGGCCGGCGCAATCGGATCGACGATCTCTTCCCATCACTACAGTTCAACCATCTGATTGTCGCGGTGCCAGCGAGTGAGGTGAGTTACGAAGCCGACGAGCCAGTCAACAATGGTTTCTTTTTTGTCGATCCCACCCAGACCCGCGGCTCGGCGCGCTGGCTTCAGCCGGCGGATCAGGACCAACACGCCCTGGTGATTCACGACGGTAGCGCCACCTTGGCGCGGACCGCGATCCGCCAGCAATTGGAGCGTCGCAGCCTGGTGGTCAATGTCGAGATCACGCCTGAGGGGGATGCCGTCGGCAAGGCCGGTTTGCGATTGAGCGGTCAAACGGCGGCACCCTGGCTGGCCCAGATCGAATCTGAGCCCATCGAGCGAACCGCCGAAGATGCACTGGCGGCTTTCGGCAGCTTGCTGCCTGGCATCGCGGTCGACAAAGTGGCTTGGAATAGCGACGAAGCGTCGGTGCCGACCGTCAACATGATGGCGGATCTCACCTACCGTCGAATGCTCCGAAGCGGCGCGCGTTCCTTCAAGGTTCCGAGTTTGATGTCGACCCCAGAGCCGCAGGTGATGACCGATCGACAAGTTCCGGTGGTCGTGCCGCCGCACTTGACGGAGACCATCTGGAGGATCCGTTTGCCGGAGGGCTCGTGTTTGCCCCGGGAGCAGAAGCAAGAGGTCGAGAACCAGGTGGGAACCTTTCGTCAGACCGTCACCATGGGGGAAGAGGGAAGCATCACCATTCATCGTCGCACCGAACTGCGACAGCGTTGGATCGAGCCTGAACTGTTCCCTGCTCTCGAAGAGCTAGCGTTGGCCGAGCACCGCGCCAACCGACGCCGAATTCGGCTCGAATGTGAGGCTGAATCCGCCGAGGTGAAGGGTGAACAGGTCTTGGAAACGTCGGTTTTGGTATCGGGGTAGTGTTTTTGGGACGGCCCAGCTTGTTCAACCCTGACAACGCGAGAGGGCGCCTCTTGCTCATGAAAGAAACGGAGTGTGGCCGAGCGCGCGATGCGATCCAATGGGGATCTCGAATCACAACCCAAGGAGATCCCCATGTCTTTTCGCATTACCGGCCTTTCCCCCGAACCCTTCCGTCCCCTTTTTGGCCTGTCCGACGAAGAGCTCGCCGCCCACGGCGCTAAACGTTACGTCGCCGACCGGACACCCGGCTTTCCCGATCGCATCGAGATGCGCGATGCCGAGCCCGGCGAGACTCTGCTGCTGGTGAACTACACCCATCAGCCGGCTGACACGCCTTA
>JAJCXQ010000643.1 GCA_029263355.1 Acidobacteriota bacterium
GGATCCCTACATTTGTACCGTGCTCGCAGCACTAAGAAGTCATAACGAGAGTGAGTCCTAGATAACCAAGAGGCGCAAATGGGGAAGACGAAACAATTTTTCTGTGCAGCTTTGCTGGTGTCGATCTGTCAACCCATTTCGGCAGATGTCTTGATCTTGATCGATGGGGAACACGTTCGAACTCGCGGCCCATGGCAGGTTCGAGGCCGAGTGGTGGTGTTCACGACCCTCGACGGTACGTTGTCGTCGGTGCGGACCGGTGGGGTAGATCTTGCCGCGAGCCGGCAAGCAACGGAGAACTTGGGGCTGGCGCCACAGCCACCGTCGAGTTCGCCTGCATCCGCCGTGGCGCCGGCGAGGCCGGCTCGTAAGCCGGTGATGGTTCTCACCAATGCGGATCTTCGGAGCTCGGCGCCGGTCGCGCGGCTGAGTGATGGGCGAGATGAGGAGAGCCTGGCGCCTACCGCGGCGAAGGGCGAGTCACGACTCGTGGTGGACAGCTGGGCCGAGATCGAGGATACCGTCGCAGGTTCTCTCGAGGTTATTGGTAAACTGATCAATCGGGGCTCCGCCAGCGAGCGCGTCACGGGCATCGTCGTCGAGCTCCGCGCCGCCACCGGGCGGGACGGAATGAAAGTGAAGACCAGCCCTGAGGACGTGGTCGTGTCCCCTGGCAGCTCAACGAGCTTTCGAGCCAAGTTCTACGGCGTCAGCCGAGACCATGGTCGCCCAAACTTCGAGGTCGACAGCGTCCGCGAAGCCGAGAACGCTAGCGTCAACATGGCCGCCGCCTCAGGGCAATAGGGCTCGGGCGATAGAGCTGTTCTCGTGCGGGCGTATCGCCGTGCGCTCGGGGCTGATCGAGGATGGACTGCCCGCGTCCGAACTACAAAGGGGCAGCCCAAGCTGCCCCTCTGTGCTGTCCGAGGGTGGCGACTAGCGATCGATGTTCAAAGCGTGTGCTTGACGATGCAGCAGGCCCATCTTGACCTGGTCAACGAGCCGCAGGTCACGCAACTCGAAGGGTGCTCCGAGGGCCTTACCCGCCAACAACTCACTGTTGAAGTCGAGACTGAGCTCGGCGGCGCCAGCTTCCAGCCAGGCGGCGGAGTGGGTGATGCCGGCGGGTTGCAGGCTGCCATCGTTGGCGGTGGCATAGAGTACGGCACGGGCCTCATAGCGGCTGGCAGACGCCACCTCGACACCGAGGTCGACGCGCACCGAGTCGCGATCCGAGACTACCTCGGCCGTACCCGATAGCCGAGCCGATGGCAGGGTACAGGCGAAGGCGGTCTTGCCGGCACGCAAGATGGCTTGTCCACCCCGGCGGGCCTGGGCCGAGGCGTGGACCTGCCACAGGCCAGGCGCTGGCGCCTCCAGAGCGTCGAGGAGTAGGGTTGCACGATAGGTTCCACGGCCTGCGTGCTGGAATGTCAACGGCCAAGCCCGGCCGCCGGGGGAGGTGACAAAACCGTCGAGTTTGCGGCCCCGAAACTTGCGATCGCCGGGGGTGGCGGCACCAGAGGCGGAGGCGCCGGTGGCGGAGTCGGCGAGAGTCGCCTCGACGGTCAACGTTTGCCCATGCAGGTAGTCGGTAGCGGTGGTCCGCAGCCGCAGCTCGGTGCTGCTCTGGCGATCGAAGACGTGCATCACATAACGTTGCTCACTTGCGGTCAGTCCGTCGGCGCGCAGCTCGAAGGCGCCAGCGCCGAGCTCCTCCCGAATGCGGAACGCCGAGGTGCCTTCGGCGAATGGTGCGCCAGCAGCCTTGAGCTCGGCGGGGCCAGCCATCTGGTCCATGCCGCTACCGGCACTGAATGACGCGCCAGCAGGAGTGACCAGCACCAGGGAGGCGGGTGCGATGGCGATCTTCTGATCGAATCGGGTGTCCTCCGCGACCGGATTCAACCGTACCAGGGCACCCGGCGAAGTGGTGTAGACGGGGACACCCTGGCGCAGATCAGCGGCGCTGACCTCGACGAAGTACTCGCGACTGTGAGCAACGAAAGGGGCGGGTGAGGATTCGAGGTTAGTGCTCGCGTCGAGCGACCAGCTCAGGCTGACCGCCTCACGGGGGATGTCAAGAGAGCTCTTCAAAGCCGCGAACGGTGGCTGAGAGACCACATTGGGGCCTATCAAATCCCCCGGGCCGGCGGGCAGCAGTTGGGCGAATGCGCCGGGTGCGTTGAGAGCGATGGCCAGAACGGCGAGGATGAGCTTGGGGTCTTGTTTCATAGTCGTGATCTCCCGTTCTACAGGTCGTTGCGCAAAATGACGTCGAGACCAAAACACTTGCGTCGGCTCTGGTTGTGGCTCAGCGACTCGTCACCGTTGGTGCGGTCGGTATCGTTGAACCATAAGGTACCGGCGCCGTTCTGGCTGGTGCACTCGAGGAATCCATCCGAGCAGTTGTTGAGCCAGTTCTGAGTGATCTCGAGGCCCAGGTTCAGAGAGTAGCCGCCGCAGTAGCTGTCTGGATCCCAAATCGCGGTTTCGACGTCGGTGCCGACGACATTCCAGAAGCCTTTCGGTAGGGCCGGCCGTCCACTCGTGCCATAGAGCCAGGTGGAGTTGTAGTAGGCCATCCAGCTGGTCTGCTGCATCTTGACCGCATCGGAGGCGTAGCCGAGAAGCCAGCCCACCGCTTGCTCGAAAATGGTGCCACTGGTGGCGGCGTCGGCGAGAGGGGTGCCGAGGCTCGAAGGCGCCAGCGCGTTGACCCAGCGGATAGCGCCGATAATCGTCGGGTAGCGGCTGTCCCAGGTCGGATTCGACATGATCCAGCGCATGACGTTGCCGCCGTTCGAGTGGGTCAGGACCACCAGATCGGTGATGTTCTGGTTGTTGATGAAGTCGTATAGCGTACCGGCTAGACAGCCGGCAGCGCCGGAGGTCCACATGAACTGCTCGAAGTCGCAATTGATGACCACATACTTGCTCTGGTCTGGCAGTCCTTGACGGATGGAGTTGACCATCTCGCTGGTCCAGTAGTCATTGAGCGCGTTGGTTTGGGAGCCGGTGCCGTGAACGAAGGCGACGCCGGTGTTGGCGGCCGCTGGGAGGGTCCCGGCCAGCAGCAGAAGGGCGGCGAAGCACAAGGCAGGGAGTCGCAGTCTCGGAATCATTCGTTTCTCCTCACATCGATTTTCTCGATCAATTGAGCGTGGATACTCGACGTTGTGTTCCGCAAGGTTCGTGCCAATGACCTACCGGTCGGTAACCTGCCGATACGTCTCGTTTATCCCTGGAGTTAACTTCTTGAAAACACTTGCGGCTTTGATGTTGTCTCTGAGCCCGTTAGGTGAGCTCCCGGGCACTCTGCCGCCTTGAAGCAGCGATTCGTGATCAAGGTTGAGACAGCGGGTTTCTCAAGTCTGAGAATTTCGACTGCCTACGAGGTCCTGTTCGCGGCTTTGCGGGTGCAGTTGAAAGTCGACAGCACGCGAAGCCATGCTGTAGCATTCCGTCTCGACAGAGTACTCACAGAGGCGATCTTGGAGGTGATCTCGTCGCCGATCAAGCGACCG
>JAJCXQ010000644.1 GCA_029263355.1 Acidobacteriota bacterium
CGATCCGGGCAGTTGTGCCGCGATCATGACAACCTGGATCGAGAACTGGGTCGGCGACGGCAGCGGTGGTGGTCGTCAGATCATCCTGACGCCACCCGTATCCAACGATCCGGGTGCGAGCAAGAACTTCCCGGCCGATCCGTCGGCATTCCAGTCACTGATTCATCAGCCGATCCTGGTTCCGTTTTGCGCCGGCTGTCACAGTTCCGAGTCCGCCATCGCACAGCAGCCCTACTTCGCGGATCCGGACATTACGACGGCCTACGACGCCGCGAAGCCGAGGATCAATCTCGACACGCCGGCCAATTCCCGCCTGGTTATTCGGCTGCGCAGCGAATTCCACAATTGCTGGACAGGCAGCTGCGCGGCCGACGCGCAGGCGATGGAAGACGCGATTACGGCCTTCTCCAATGGCATTACGCCAACGGTCGTTGATCCGAATCTCGTCACGAGCAAGGCATTACGCCTCGTCGACGGTACGCTCGCTTCGGGCGGTAACCGTTACGAAGATGCTCAGATCGCCCTCTGGGAATTCAAGACGGGCAGCGGAACGGTTGCTTATGACACCAGTGGTGTCGACCCGGCAATCGACCTCAACTTCTCCGGCGACGTCGCCTGGTTTGGTGGCTGGGGCATTACCATCGCCGACGGTAAAGCACAGGGCTCGACGACGGCGTCTGCGAAACTCTTCGACATCATTCAGGCATCGGGCGAATTCTCGATCGAAGCCTGGGTAGTGCCTGCAAATGTGACGCAGGAAGACGCACGTATCGTCAGCTACTCAGCCGGTACGACGCAGCGTAATTTCACGTTGCAGCAGACCTTGTACGACTACAACTTCCAGCTGCGCACGACGGAGACCAGCCTGAACGGCGACCCGGCTCTGCCCACGCCAGCCGCGAATGAAGTCCTGCAGGCTACGTTGCAGCATGTTGTCGCGACCTACCACCCGATCAATGGGCGCAGCATCTACGTTAACGGCAGCCTCGTCACGCAGACCGACCCGGTACCTGGCGGCACACTGATCGACTGGCAGGATACGTTCGCTTTCGTCCTCGGTAACGAGGTGTCCGGCGACGGCCTCTGGCAGGGCGCCATACGTCTCGCGTCGATTCACCGCCGTGCGTTGACGCCCGAGCAGATTACGCAGAACTTCGACGCCGGCGTCGGTGAGCGGTTCTTCCTGCTGTTCGATATTTCCGAGAACATCGCAGCAGCTCCGCAGTCGTCGTACATCCTCTTCGAGGTGGCCCAGTACGACACCTACGCGTACCTGTTCGATCGGCCGCATTTCATCACGCTCGATGGCTCGACGCCGGAAGGCATTCCGATCCAGGGTCTGCGCGTTGCGATGAACGGCCTCGAAGCGCCGGTCGGCCAGACCTATGCGACGCTGGACGACACCTTGAGCGCATCGCTGTTCCAGGAACTCGGCCAGCCGCTGTCGGTGCTCGGTGCGGTGTTGCCGCTCGAGAAGGGTCCTGCCGACGACGAGTTCTTCCTGACCTTCGATATTCTGGCGGGCAGCAGCTTTACCCGCCAGCCCGACCCGACGCTGGTAGTTACGGAGAATGACCTGACGCCGTCCTCGCATATCGGCCTGCGCACGTTCGACGAGATCAACGCAACCTACGCCGCGGTAACGGGTGTCGCTCCGACAACACAGTCGGTCGACATCACGTACCAGGAGCTCAGGCAGTCGCTGCCGGCCATCGAGGACATCAATACCTTCCTGTCCTCGCACCAGGTGGCTATTGCGCAGCTCGCGATCCAGTACTGCGACGCGATGATCGGCACCAATGCGAATCCGGGCGCTAACCTCGGCACGATGTTCCCGGGCTTCACCTGGACCAACGGCAACGAGTTCAGTGTGAACCGCGACGCGTTCGTGAATCCGCTGATTGACCGGATCATGGGCACGAACCTCGGCGACCAGCCGGCGCGGGCGGACGTCTACACCGAATTGGCGTCGTTCCAGGCGGCAGGTGGCCGTCCGGACAACCTCGTGGATCGACTGGTTGCCGGCGGCAGTGACACTCGCTCGATCGGTAAGGGCGTCTGCGCAGCGATGCTGGGCAACGCCGTCACACTGGTTCAGTAAGCGAAGACAGGACTCTAAAGGAAATCACAGCCATGGCTAAGAAACGCAATGTAAGAGACTTTGATGCGCCGCAGCTGCATGGAGACCATCCGCGTCCTGTCACACGCCGACAGTTCGTCGCGCAGGGATTCATGACGGGCGCCGCATATACTGTCGGCACGGGTGTCGCAGGTCTTCTGGCGGCGAATCCGCGACTGGCAGAAGCAGCGCTTTCGAGTGATCTGGGCAGCCAGCTCGCCGGCTGCAACATCTCGATCAACGGCGCCAACAAGATTCCGTTCATCTGCTTCGACCTCGCCGGTGGCGCCAACATCGCGGGTTCGAATGTACTGATCGGCCAGGCGGGCGGCCAGCAGGACTTCCTCGCAACCAACGGTTACGAGCGCCAGGGACTGCCGGGTGACATGATCCCGGGCCTGACGGACCCGGTATTGCAGCTGCCGTACGCGAACTTCGATCTCGGGCTGGGCTTCCACCTCGACTCGGCGTTTCGCCGCGGCATCGTGCAAAGTCTCACGCCGGGCCGCGAGGCCAACATCAACGGCGCGGTCATTCCGGCCCGTTCGGATAACGACACCGGCAACAACCCGCACAACCCGATGTACGGCATTGCCCGCGCCGGCGCCGACGGCTCTATCCTGGCGCTCGCCGGATCCGAGAACACGGATTCAGGCGGTAATTCGGCACTGCCGGCCATGCTTTTCGATCCCGAATTGCGCCCCACCAAGGTCGACCGCCCCTCGGACGTCGTCAACCTGGTCGATACCGGCGACCTCGCCGCAATTCTGAGCCCTCAGGACGCAACTGCGGTCATGGAGTCAATCTACCGGCTGACCGATCGCAAGATGGGCTCGGTCAACACCCAACTCAGCCAGATCAATCCCGACACAGGCAATACCTACGACACGGACATCAAGCGCTTGACGCGTTGCGGCTATCTCAAAGCCGCTGACATTGCCGATCGCTTCGCCGGCGTGCCGGTTGATCCGAGCCTGGATCCGGAGATCGTCGGCCCGACGGGGATCTTTACGGATGCCGAGTTCAATGGCGGTGGGCGCGACGGCAGCGAATTCCGCAAGACCGCGTCGATCATGAAACTGGTCATGAACGGCTACGCGG
>JAJCXQ010000645.1 GCA_029263355.1 Acidobacteriota bacterium
TGGACCTTTTGTGCTGGCTGTGACCAGGTCCGAGAGCGCCGATTCGGTGGCGACGTCCAAAAAACCCTCACTGGACGAGCTTCTAGGGAAGTGTCATTGCACGGCCGACGGATGTCAAGCTTCAAGTGTGGGTCTGTGCTGCTTGCAAGGCCGGTGCGCTTGGGCTACTCTACTCGTCGAGCGTGCTCCTGCGTCTGGCGATGATCTCAAGGTAGATCTCGAGTGCTTCGGTGTCTATCAGCCTGCGGCTGATCGCCAGAGAAGCAGTGACGAGGAGCGGATCATGAGGAGGATGAGGTGCAACCGCGGAAGATTCTGGTCGTCGACGATTCCAAGCTGATCCACAAGATGTTCGAGGTGCTTTTGCGCCAATACTCGTTGGTGCATTGCCTCGACGGATTGGAAGCACTTCAAGCGCTCGGCAATCATGCGGATATCGATCTTATTTTGCTCGATATCAACATGCCTCGTATGAGTGGTCTGGAGTTCTTGAACCAGATCAAGGCGGACAACTTCTTCAAAGAGATACCGGTAGTGATCATTTCGACGGAAGGTAAGGAAGAAGACACCGTCCGGGGCCTCGAGGCCGGGGCAGCGGCCTACATCAAGAAGCCTTTTGGCAATCAAGAGTTACTCGAGGTGATTCAGCGACTCTAGGTGGAGCGGGTCGATGGAAAATGCCGCACCAGGGGACTTGCTGACAGAATTGGGCGCTACGTTAGAGCGGGCCAAGGATATTCTGGCTGCCCTCTCGATCGAGCCGTCGAAAGCGGCGGGCGCTCTGCACGCGAACGAGCGCCTGGAACAGCTCGAGAGCAAGATCTCGGCCGACGAGCGTGATCGCGAAGAGCTGACCGCCCGTATGGTTGAGGCCGAGCATCAGCTCGGTCGGCTGATGAATCTCTATGTGGCTACCTTTCAGCTTCATGCCACTCTCGATCCGACAGAGGTCCAGGCAACCATCGCCGAGATCGCGGTCGATCTACTGGGCGCAGAGCGCTTCGTACTCTTGTTGCGCAGCGAAGGGACCAACGAATGTGAGGTAGCGTTGTCTCGGGGTCTGGATCAGGATCCCAGCGGACTCTACTCGCGCGAAAAATACTTGGGTGGCGATCCGTTGGTTGACGCGGCTCTCGAAGATGGCGTCTTACGGATGGGGCCCGATGAGTTTTCCGACGTCATCGCCGCCGTACCGCTAAGGGTGCAGGATGCTATCGTCGGGGTGCTGGTCGTATTGAAGTTGTTCGATCACAAGACGATCTTGCGAGCGGAAGATCGCGACCTGTTGGATCTGCTGGCGGCCCATGCCGCGTCGGCTCTCTTTGCAGCCCGTGTATATTCGAACACGGATCGCAAGTTGAGGACGTTGGAGAGCCTGGTGCAGTTGGTACGCAGTACTTGACAGAAGATCTTCGAATTCGGCTGACGGCCTTCGTCGTCGAGCGCGAGGGCGTGGAGAACAAGCGGCGGTGAGCCTCAACGGCAAACTTGAAGACGTTTCCCTGGCTGACGTCATGCAATTCGTGCATCTCGGCAGGCGTACCGGCACGTTGTCGCTCACCCGCGGCAGCCAGGAAGCCGAGATCGGATTTCATCGCGGGCAGATCGTCAGTGCATGGGCGCCGGGGTCTCGTCGATTGGGCGAGCTGCTGGTGGAGAAGAAGCTGGTCGACGGCGAGGCCATGACCAACCTGCTTCGCTTACAGACCTCGGAGCAGCCGCGAAGGTCCCTGGGACAGGTACTGATTGCCTCTGGCACGCTGAAGTTCGACGACATAAAAACGGTGATCGAGGAACAGATCGAGCATTCGATTTATGAGCTCGTCACCTGGAGCACTGGTTCATTCGAGTTTGCTCTCGACGAGCTCAAGCCGATCGACGATATTGCCATGTACCCCGGCGACGTGATTCCGAAGCTCGATCTCAACACTCAGATGGTGTTGCTCGAAGCGACCCGGATCATGGATGAGAAGAATCGAGGCTCGAGTGAGTCGGATGTCGCCGACGGCGGATCCAGTGACTCCGAAGTGAGAATCATCGACGGGTCTATGCGCGACGAAGAGGGGAGTGACGGCCAGCGTATGCTGGGTGAATCTCGCTCGTTGTCGACGGTATCGGACACTCTCGAGTCTCTGGGAGTCGATTTACCTCTCGACGACGATGAGGTCTTCGCCGAATTGCCGGAAGCCCACCGAAGATTGCAGATCGTTTCTCCTGAACGCAGTATCGCGATCGAGATGGCTGAGATCATTCGTCCCGAGATAGCCCATGTGGTGCGAGTTCCGCTACGGGAAGCTGGCACCCGATTGCCGGGGGAGCCGACACCAACCATCGTGGTGTTGGACATGCGCGAAAACAGCCATACGGAGGAGGATCTGCTGGCGATTCGCCGCTCGCGTCCTCGATCTTCGATTATCTGTCTGATCGATTCCCAGGAGATGACAACGCTGGCCTTCGAAGCCGGCGCAGTTGCCGCCATCTCGGCAGATCCCAATGCTCTCGCCGCCTGTTTTTATAGTTTGGTTCGTACGTTGCAAGATATGGCCGGCGGCCCGGAGGGAACGAGCAGCACCACCCGTGCCGGTTTCGCACGCTTGCGTCGTGTATTGGCCGACATCCGTTCCGGCTTGTTGTCAGCTACGATGGCTCTGAATCTGATGCACATCATTTCGGAATCGGTCGAGCGCGCGGTGCTCTTCCTAGTCCGTCGTGATGCCTTGACTGCCCTCGGCGCTTTCGGATTCAGCGCCAAAGGGCAGCCGCTCGCCGAGGTCACACGAGCCCTCCGGCTGAGTTTGATCGCGGACAATGTGTTGACCCGTTGTGTTGCGGATGGTCAACCGAGGTCTCTCAGCTTCAGTCAAGCTGGTCTGCCTTCGGAGTTCGCCGACTTATTGGGGCGGCCGCGCAACGGTCAGGTGGTGGTCCTACCAGTGTTGGGTGCGGAGCGGGTTATCTCGGTGGTCTATACCGACAACGGCTCGTCGGGTCGAGCGATCGAAGATATCGAGCTGTTGGAGCTGGCGACGGCGCAGGTCGGTGTCGCGTTCGAGAACGAGCTCTTGCGGCGACAGATCGACAGTCACTAGGCCGGCTGGCGGGTGAAGGGCCCGCTTGACCTACGATGGTTTTTGCCGAATTGGTGATCTCGTTGGCTTGGGTCTTGGCACCCGACGGTCAGCTCATTGCTCGCCAGCTCGAGGCCTCGAGCGCGATACCGTCGGCCTGGGTCGAACCGGTAGTGGAGCAGGCGGTGATCGTCTTCCATAATCGAGAAGATTGGGCGATGGCGTTCTTCGTCGCTTCCACTGGTTCGGGTGCAACTCCCGCTGACGATGCCCAAGTTGATGACCAGGTTGATGGCCACGGTAATGGCCACGTTGATGGCCAGGGTGTCTCCGCCGATCTCAAGCACTCTCCGCGGATCTACCTGTTCGCTCCCTATTATCTGGCCGGCGATGGCCTAGTCGACTTACCGAGCATGCCAGTGGACGTCGCTGAATACTATTTTCATGCGTTGATCGATGCACGGCTTGGCCTCGAGCCGAGCGGGATCGACCCGGCTTGGCAGGAGTGGCTAGTCGGGCGCGCAGATCTTTTGATGGCAGACGTGCCAGGCATGCTGCGACTAGCCGCCTACCGCGCCGCGGTGACTGACTTCGGAGCACACATCCTGTCGATTGTCAACGAGCTCGAACGGCTACAGCGGCGCGGTAGGGCTTCGGGGCGAGATGTTTGCCGGTTTGTCAGGAACCCCGCATCACTCTTCGGACTGTGGGAGCGAAGTTTCGATATCGGCGCCTTCGCCGGTCATTATCCGACACCGGAAGACGTACCTGATTTCGATGGGAGCGGATTCCTCGCACGCCGAGACAAGATTACTTTCGTGCGTGATGTTCTTGGAGTCGAATGGATCGGCGACGCTACGCTCGACTTCGCAGACTTTTGTAGCGGTTCGCTGACTGGGGATTGATCAGCTGTCGGGAGAGACTCGACGCAAGGTAGCATCCCCTGGTGTCGCGGGATCCTGGACGTAAGCTACCGCTCGAGTGATGCTGTCGATCAACCAGATGCCGGTCGTCGAGCCGTTGCCGGAAACTTCTGGGACAGCTACGACGGTACGCGGGACGGCTCCGACGTTGGTTCGCAGGACGCTGTACAAGTTCATCGACAGCTTACGCATCTTCGGCCGTGAACTGTTATTGACGTTT
>JAJCXQ010000646.1 GCA_029263355.1 Acidobacteriota bacterium
GGGGGGTTGAACGCTGGCTTGGCGAGCGGTAGGTCGGGGTCGGGGTCGGCAACGTCGACACCTGCCCGTAGAAGCTCCAATAGCGGAGCAGGATCGGCGGGCAAGGCGGGGCCGACGTTGTCGTAAGAGCCTGCGACCTCACGTCCGGGAACGATGGCGTTCAGCCAAGCCTCTTTCGCCTGTTGCTCGTCGAGCCCAGTCTCTATCCCGAACATCCCGAACATGTCCCAGAGGAAGGCCGCGCTCCTCTCGGCCTCGTCACTCGGTTCTGCGGGAAGCGAGGCGCTGGACGCGAGCACACGGACCTTATGGCGCTGCTCCGGTGCGGTAAGGCCCAGTCGATGGAGGAGTATCTTGAGGAGGTAGGCGACCTCGGTTCCAGCAGCGCCTCGCTGAAGGTGCAGCTCGTCAAGTACGACGTAGAAGTACGCGTCATCGCGCTCCAGCCACTCCCGAGTCTTGTCGAAGATCGGTGCATCGACTTCCCGATTCAGCATAGCGCTCAGCATGCTGACGTTCGTGATGAGGATGTCGGGAGGGTGAACCTGCATATCCCACCGGGAAACCTGCTCGGTCCCATCGACAGTTGGGAAGAGGAATGGCGCGTCGTCCCCCAGCGAGGTCGCAGCGATGCTCGTGTCCGTGGCGTTCGTGAGCAGCACCGTGTCGAGACGACCGCGTTCGTCGAGGTTCCATTCCCGTCCGACTCGATTCACAAACTCTCTACGTAGGGCGTCCTCGCTGAAGAAGCCTGCGTCCAACGCACTGTCGATGAAGTCAGGGGCGCTAACGGGACCGGGTTCCTCAGATAGCTGATCGATAGCGCCGTCGAGTCTCGCCAGGGAGTCCCGTTCGATGGCGTGGAGGCGAGCTTGGCGCTGCCCCTCTTCGGCATCGACCATGAAATCGAACAGCCCTGCGAGCTTCCGCTGTCGTCGCTTCAGTTCCCCAGCGCGCAGATCGACAAGCTCGACGAAACCATTCTCGTCGGCCTTCTTGTGATCTGGGAAATAGACGGGAGGTTGGCCCTCCAGATCTTTCGAATCGGCCTCCAGAAGGCGTCGAAGGCCAGGATGGAGGTGGTGAGCCGTGACCGGCGTCGCCCCAGTGTAGCGGCCGAAGAAGATCCTGTTGCCGTGAAGTGCACGGCTCATAACGACCCGAGCCTCCCGCGAGTCGAGTGCCTTGCGGAGCCGCACCAGCTGGTCCTCGACCAGCGCGTTCATTGGGTAAAGGACAAGCGCGCGGACGGCAGCTGGCCGTTCGGGATGCTCCCCTTGCCTGTGCGGCAGGAACGGACTACGCGTCGCATGCTTCGTGTCGGGGCGGAACGTCGTGTGTGCCCGGTCTGGTTCCCCGGCGTTCGCCGCCTGTTTTTGCGTTCGCGGGATGGCCGTGTAACTGACCACGACCTGCCCGTCATTCTTCGTGCGCGTGTACGGAGCGCCCTGAGGGTCGTGCCACCAGCGGCGACCAAGGAATTCAGCCGCCGGTTCTGGCCACGTCACAGCCTCTCGCACGATCCGGGCCAACAATGGCAAAAGGAAAGCCTCGGTCTTGCCAGATCCGGTCCCGGACGTCACGACGCCGGGCGCACCTGGTCTGATGCCACGCTCCAACATCTCCACCTGATGCGAGTAGGGCGTGAAGCGGGGAACGCGATCGAGAGGCCAGTCGCCGTCAGACGATTCCTTGGGTCGCGACGGAAAGAGTCCGGCGAGGACGAGTTCTACGAAGGCTCTCCTGGCCGAACCATCAAAGCCCTCCAAGACGTCTGGTGATACGCCGCTCTCCAATAGAGTGTCGAATCCGACGTCCGCGGGCTCGTATCGAGGGATCGGCTCGACGAGTGGCTCCGTGCAGAGCTTGCCCGGACTGCGAAGCAGCTGGCGGCGTTCTTCCGCCACGCTCTCGTCGCCAATCCGAAAAGCCGTGTCGAGATAGCTGATGTAGAGTTCGCGGATTCTCTCGAATGCACCAATCGGGTCTTGCATCAGCTCACCTCATCCTTCAACCAGCTCCCTGGAATCACCCTTGCCAGCAGGCCCGTCAGGCGCCGGCCGAACGGATAACAGTACCCGGCGATTCGGCCTGTCCGCGAATTGAGCATCGGGCCAGCCAGTCCTTCGCCCATCATTGCACAGACACGCCCGAGAGGCAGCGGAAGATGCACGGGCGAGTGACCCATAGTCGTCAGCCAGCCCGAACGATTCAAGACGAACGGCGGTCGGCGGGCTAGTACATGAGCGTACAGCAGCGCCCAGTTCCTCATGTGTGTCCACAATTTGGGGCAGCCATCGACCAGGGCCACGTAGATCGAGCAGCTATCTCGCTGAGTTCGCTGTTCCAACTGCACGCCGGTGTTGCTGCTCGGGAGGTCTCGGCGGAATTCCGCCTCATCCCAAGCCCACGCCTTCGCCAGGCTGAAGCCGGAGGGCGGCGCGTCCGTCCACAGCTCTTGCTCTTGGACATCCACGCAGAGGTGGTCTGGAACCTCGAGGTCTCGAGGCCATTCCAGCCACTGGAGAGGGCCGAGTCCCGCACTCGCTCCGATCTCCCGAATCTCCGTTTCGCTTGCCCGGATTCTGATTGTCGTTGGCTGCCACGGGCATCCTGGTTGGAGTTCCTGCTGGACCACTCCGCGCTCCGCGGCCAATCGGCGAACCTGGGCCGCTCGCGCACGGATTACGAGTCCGATCAGCGACGCTTCCACCTGGGGGCCGCGCCGGATTGCCACGAAACGCGGACGCCGCGCAACCAGCCTGGTCGAGCTGTAGGACTGGCTACGGACCAAGTCCAGCGCACCAGCCTCCATCCAAGCCCGAATCAGCTCATGGTGGAACGCGTAATCCCGAACGCGAGTGAGTTCCTCGAAGAGCTGCTGCACCGTCCGATATCGGAGCCCACTGCGTCTTGCTGACAGCGCTGCGAGCGCATCAGCAACCGAGAACGTAGCATCCAGAGGTGTGGCACGGTGAGGTGGGGCGAGCCGCATCGTGTCGAGCCGCGTTTCTGCGCAGGCCGGAGCATCGGCCGGCGTCCTGTGCTGCAGCATGCGGCGTCGAAGACTCGCCACGACGGGGAAGGCGTCAATGGGCTGATACGAACCGTCCTCTACACGCACGCGGATGTGGCCCGCTTTGCCAAAAGCGGCGCGCCAATGCCGACGGTCGCCGGGCGCCGGGGAGCGTCTCTGGGCTGGTTGTTCGGGCCGCTGGGGGTCACCAATGAAGACCAGGATCTCCGGGTGGTTCTTGGGGCCGACCGCGAGCCAGTCGAATCCTGAAGTCGGGTCCAGCGACAGCTCGCCCTCGCCGGGGCCGATGAACCGCACCGAGGGCTCGTAGTCGATAAGGTCAATGCTGCCGTCACCATCGTCCGTCGTCACGTCCAGTGGAATGTGCTTACTGCCAACGATCGGCCGTTGCCCAGGTCGACAGCTTTCCATGAAAAAGTACCCTGCGCCCAGAGACCGGAATTCGTCGTCTACCGCCGCTCGCCCGAGGTGGAGAATGCGTTCGCTCGTCCGCTCGTCCCCGTGGGTATACCTCCACGTTCCGACGACATGACAGCGAACAGGAAGAGAATCGAGGAGGAGGGATGGTAAGGACCACTCGGCCTCCCCCACCCGCTCGCAGTCCAGCTTGCAGCCATCCAACAGGGCGTGTACAGCGTCTGCGTCGGGAGCCTTGACCCGGGGCAGGAAGCCATCGATACCGAGATGGCCACCAGGCACTTTGATCCCGCCCACGAAGCGAAGCGTTGGCGGCGACATCGTTCGTTGAAGATGGACGACGGCTTCCAGCCCGGCCGGCGACTCATCCATCGGCTTGACTGTGCACTCGACCACCTCAGACCAGCCCGTGATGCGGGATGGCTCTGAGGTACCACCGAAGGCGTCGACGAACGGACTCACTAGATCGTCACGAACGAGCGCCAGATCCGCCCCGCTAATGTCATGTCCGTTCACCAAGAAGAACTCGTTTGACTGGTCTTCTTGGAATACGAGCGCACCTTGGTTGATCAGGGCCCGCGGACCGGGACCAAGGAGACCGACGGATTTGAACATGACCTGGTGAACCGCGTCGACACCCCCTTCTTCAGCGACGACGTAGTGGTCGAACTGGCCGATCGGGTTGTCCAAGGTGTGTACGCAATAGCCCGGCGGCGGCGACCAGTGCTTCGAGCATCCAAGCAGCGGCAAGAAACCCTCGTCGTAGACACCCAGGATCGACGTCCTGGCGCGACGAAGTTGGCCGGCCCCTGCGATGTACGAGGGCTGGAGGGCCTCCTGCCTCACGGCACGCCAGAACGCGCTGTCCCGGGGATCGCGGCCACCATCGACGAACTTCGAGACGAAGTTGTCCAGGTCTTCGCGGAAGAGCGTGCTGAACCTGCTACGTTCCGCCTGGAGCCCAAAAATCACCGGAGTGATCGGTGGCTCGAAACCGACCAAGTCTGCCTCCACCAGCACTCGAGCGATCTGCTGGCGGTCGTGCTTGTGCGGGAACGCGAGGAAGTGGGACTCCCCGATCTTCGTACGGAAGTCGTCCTTTGGCGGAAGGCTGAGGAGCCGTATGGGGGCGTCCGCTTCGTTCATACGGAGGGTCCACTCGCCAACTTCCCACCACAGCTCGGGGAGGCCCTGTAGGTGGTCCTCCTTTTTTATGAGAGCCCAAATGCGCTCGTAGAAACCGCCCTTCGTATCCGGGTAGCCATAGGCGACGAGGCATGTGAACCAGAGCATTGCGAAGAAGTAGGGCGCCTCTTCTGCCTCCGGGGTCCATGGGACCTCGGAGGCGCGTCGCCGACCCAGGTCGCTTCCGCAAAACCCGTAGAATGATCGGCCGCTCGGAATTCTCGTGAGACATGCATCGACGAACGCCCTGGTGACACAGTCGACTTCGTCGTGGGTCGTTTTGACGAGCACGACGAGCTCTTCCGGCGTAGCGGCCAGACGTTCGACCGGAGGAGGATCCGGTGATTCGTAACGAAGACAGTAGTCGATCAACCGATCGTTCCACTTCTCGTAGGACCAGGAACGCCAGTCCGCCGCGCCAACGCTTGGCATCTCAGGCACCGTATCCGCCTGGGCAGTTGGGGATGGGCGCCCAGCAGGCTCTTCTAGCGCGCCCCGAAGTCGGAGAACGAGCTCGTTTGCCGGCCCGACCACCTGGGCGCGAATCTGTTCGCCGCAGAGCACCAGAACAAGGGGCACTGCGTCGGACGTGGTTTGTCGCTCCGTCTCCTCAAGAACGCGCTCTCCAAGCATCTCCGGACAGATGACGACGAGGATGCTTGGCGTCCGCGCCAGTGCTTCGCCTAGGCGGTTCTCGAGGTTCTTCGAAGATGGAATGGTCTTGATGGCGATGCGGTCGTCAGGTTGGCCCGTGAGTTCTGTGAGAGCCCGACTCGCAAGTGCGCGGTGCGGACTCGCCAGGTCGTCTCCCGTCGTTCCAAGGGACTGGATAGCTGCGGCGAGTCTGGGGCCAGCGCCTTCTGGGGCTGGAGGGAGTGGATTGCCGCGTGCCGAACGCGATTGCACTGAAAAGGCCATCGGAGTCGTCGCCGTCTTTCAGAGCCCTAGAAGAGGCGGCAGTCCTTGAGGCTGCCGGCAAGCGTGCCACCGGCTTTCCCCACTCCCCAGCACCGAAGGGTCCTCTCGGCTCTGAGCGAAGTAGCGCGGTTCATGACTCACCGTTCAGGTCACACCAATCTACAGATTTCGCATGCGCCGGGCTCAGAACGTCGTCCCTCACCCGCCCAGCGATGTCACCCCTCAACACAGACAGCGACCCCCTCGGCCTGAGGTGGTTGACATGTCGCCGCGTATCGACATTCCAGTGCTGGCCAAGGGGAGCTCTGTGCTCCCCAACCTCGAAACGGCCCCATGGAGTTGACAGCTCCACGGGAGCCCGGCCAGCATCTGCGGTTGCAATAGGCCGGAAACCGAGATAGGGCGCGGCACGGTGCCCACGACTTCGCCGATTTCTCCGTGCCGCAAGACCCTGTTGGCGCTCGGTCTCACGATTCTTTAGCAACCGTTCGATCATATCTCGCCCAATTCACTCATGACGCGGGATAATGTGGCATCAGTTCCGCTGCCGAGAAAACGTGGATTGGTCCGCTTCGGAGATTCTGATATGCCACAAGGCATTCAGAACCACCAAGTTCCATGATCCAGTCTAGGCAGCTGCCACACGGGGTGAATTTCGATTCTTCTGCGGCAACCAAAATCGCCCGTGCTTCTCTCTGACCTCCAGCAACCATGGAAGACAGCGCATTCACCTCAGCATGCACGTCATGGCAGCGAAATTTGTGCTCAAGATTGCATCCTCTGAATATATCTCCGGCGGTAGTCAAAACGGCAGCGCCTACGTGCACATTTCCGATCAGTCTTGCGTTGCTTCTTGCTTCCCACGCGGCCTCCGAAAGCGCCTCCCATGTGCTACTGCTCACCATTTCTAATCCGCGACTTTGAGCTTTTCGATCCGCAAAAACAAACTCTGCCATTCGGCCTTCTCCTCGTCTTGTTCTGAAAAATTCCGAGCTAGCCTGAGAACAGGCTCAAGCGCCTCGACCCAGCCCAGGGGTTGCCGTCCGGCCAACATACTCCACCTATATAGTTGGCGAAGGCTCACAGCCTCATCCGCCTTCCGGGCTCTCATCGTCTCCATCAAACGCGCAAAGATCCTGTCTCGCTTATGGGCGTCGGACCGACTCGCGATCTCAACTATACTCCTCAATGAACCATAGGAAACCCACGAGACATCGAACAGGCCCCACTCGAACAACAGATCCAGATTCTCCTCGGCCGGATAGGCCCCAAGAACATGCACGACACGCCATCTGTTCGTCCAGCTTATTATGCCATCATTCTGCCGAAACACATGGTAGATTGCCCGTATCTGACCTTGCCCAACTTCGTCTAGATCGATACGTCTCAACATGTTTGCAGTCGTCCATCCCTCCATCGGTTCCGCAACGAGACTCTGTATATCTTCATCTCGGAATCGCGAACCTCGTTCTCTGGTAAAGAGCACTTGCCAGCGCTTGTACCGGTCCGTTGACGGCTTCAGCTCTTTGGCAATTGTCACAAGCTCTTCGACTGAGCTAGCCGCATGCAGCCGCTGAGCCTCGGCCCATAGCATGTCGCCTGTCCTCTCAATGGCACCCGCGACCGAACTCTCGAAGGGGTCAAATAGCTTTTCTGCGTTTAGGGCTGCGATCGCAACGCGCAAGTCTTTGGATACCGGCGACGAAACCGTCGTCCTCTCGAGATCACTGACACAACTGATAGCCGCTTTATAACTCCAGTTGTAGACCAGAATGATGAACTCGTCTGCGTCGTCCCCTGCAAGCTCGGCCGTAAAGAAAAGCGGCTCCAGGGAGTTTGCGTTGAAGGTTGCCTGGTCCAATACTTCACTATCGATCCTTGAAATGGTCTTCGTAGCCAGGTGCTTGCCAACCAGAAAATCATGCAGTAATTGGTGCCTGAAAGATAGCATCTCCTCCTTGCCCTTCTCGTGCTCAGTGTTCACGACCTCGCCGCCTTCCAGCAAAGAGAGCCTGACGTTTTCTGGCACGTTATTGGCCCACCAAGAGGGCTCGAAGATACGCATCCTATACTTGGAGTAAGCGGAGAAGGCCGCGTGTGCGAGCTGTTCTAGGTCACTTTCTTCTTCTATGCCTATGACCCTAGTTAGATACGTGTGAAACAAGGTCTCTCTCCCAAGCAGGCCTTCCGATCCTCTCTTCGCAAGAACTTCGAGTTGCATATCAAGAAAGTAGGGAGTCACGAACAACTGTTGTACCGAGAACTGGTCACTCAGCGACATCTTGTAGGAGCTCAAATGTCGCTCCACGAGATCTTCGCTAAGAGGCAGTATAGTGATGTTCTCAAATGTTGATGGTATGTTCCGGGGATTGAGGCGATCTGCAGCGACAACTCGCACATGTGAATATTTACTTGCGATTACTGTAAGTAGTGCAAATACACGCCCGCGGATCGTCGGCTTGACTTCGTTCATACCATCCACGATCAACAAGACATCTGCCTCCAGATCAGCGGCTGTAGTGAAACTAGATGCACTTCCTGCGAGCGAAGCTTGAAAGAGCTCCTCAACCGCGAGTTCCTGATTTTCATCAGGTCTTGTTATTTTTTGCAGCCCCAAGTCTATATAGAAGGGAATCATGTCTGACTTCGCCGCCTCTAGAACCATCCGACAAAGCAGCGAGGTCTTGCCTGTGCCAGCTGGAGCGCTGAGAAGCCTGGGCGTGACCGGCGTGCTCTTCAAGATAACGGCAACCGTGAGGTCTCGGCCGCCGACTCCTTTATTGGCAACTTCGAGAACGGCTTGGAACGAATCGACTTGAGTCAACAGTATTTCAAAGTCTCGTTGTTCTCTCCTGAGTGAACGCACCTTGCGTTTGACCTGGTGGCAAAGGGCGGCAAGATGCGCTCGTGAGGGACCTAGAACCTCCCTGGAGGCTTGACCTCCTGCGTCGAGAGACTCAAGTCGCGCCTGGATTTCTTCGATGGCTTTGAGTACTGCTGGCCGAAAGACCTCCGCTTCTTTCACAGACGCGGTTCGTAGCCTTCGTGCGAGATCATCTAGGTGATCTCGTGCTTGTTCCGGTTCCAGCAAAAAGAATCCGCGACCGGAACCGTCTGATGTGGCATTTCTGATCTGCTCCCACTTAGCCATCAGGGCTACCAGCCAAAGTTCATGCTCAGGAAGATTTCCTTGTTTGAGTGTGTCAATGAGATCTTTGTGTGGTCCAGATGGTTCACCTTCCGAAAGAGCAAAGAATGTCTCTGGAGTGAGGCGCCGATCTTCCGGTAGCTTGTCCGCCCAGCCGGTCACAGCTTCTTTTAGCAGCTGATCTAGGGGGCTGGGCTTGAACTTTTCGATGAGTGCATTCGCGCCTTTCCCAAGCGCCCAAGAGAGAGCCCATTTTTCGATGCTGAAACCCATGATCCACTCCTCCTCGTCAAGTCTGCGCGAGCTCCCCGAGAGCCTCGCGAATACCATTGCTCATTTGGCGCGTTAAGGTTAACAGTGAGCCAATAGGCCATTGCCCTACCTGATGCGTCGTCTCTAAGTATGATTTTTCTTCCAGGTCTCGAAATCTGCGTGCGGTAAGTGGCGGCCGCACTAGTGTCCCGTTTTATCAATTGCTTCCACTTTGAATCGGATGCGTTCAAGCTTTTCGATAATGGTTTCGGCATTCTTCGTCCACTTGCCAAGTCGCGTGTGTGTCCCCAGGCCGAAGATCTTTCAGGTTTTCCAGGCGCTCTTACTTGAGCCGCGCCGCAACAAGAATATTTGACATCTCGCCGCAGTCCGGCATACCAGTACTGGCCCAGGGGATCACTGTGCTCCCCAACCTCAAAATGGCCCCCACGGAGTTTGCCCTCCACGGGAGCCCGGCCAAGCAAAGGACGAACCCCCATGCTCAACCAAGCGAAGTCTAGCGCCAATCCCCGGCGTACGCCCACCGCCGACACCCTCGCACAATCCCCGGCGCAACCCGAAGCCGACCCAACACCGCTCCCCGCTGCCCTGTCTCGGACGGGCAACAGCGACGCCCCCCTCTACAGCATCCGGCTCGCCGACAACCCCGGCACTCAGTGCGCCACCTGCGGCAAGCAGGAGACCGGCGCCGGCCCGGTTGGTTACCTCGACGATGAGCCGATCTGCGACTTGTGCTTGCTGGAGCGTTCGACCGACCTCGGCCTGATGATCGCGACGATAGCTGTCGTCCGCGTCTATGCGGAGACCGGCGGCACAGCTATCGAACGGCAAGACGCCCTCGACGAACTCGGCGTGTTCGCCCGCATCTACCACCGCGTCGCCTCCAAGTCGTGGCCGACACGCATCTTTCGGATTCCAGGTTTCACGGCCAAAGACGATACCACGACACACTGACTGAGCAACTGAGAGGAGGATCGCCATGCCGCGACCCATCACCGTCTCGGAGGCTCAGGATCAGCTTCTAGAGACTGCGTTGAATCTGTATCGGATGGTCTACCGGCTGCACCGGCATCGCGAAGGCTTGAGGGTTCCCTACGAGATCGAGTGCGCGTGCAATGGGGACACCGGGTCCGGTGCCGAGCCGCCAACGATAGCAATAGCTGTCGCTGAGGAGATCGGCGCCACCATTGATGAGTTCCAAGATATCGCCAATCGTCTCCAGATGGCGGCCCGGGCCACTGACGCTTCGATTCGGCGTCAATGGCGCAAAGACCAACCGGGGCGCGGGCAATGAGTCGGCAGCATCGTCGCCGACGCCAACTCGTGACCCATGACGAGCACCCGCGCAAGCGTCTATTGGACAACGGTGCGCAGGCATTGTCTGACGCTGAGCTGGTCGAGATCCTGTTGCGCAATGGTGGTTCCGGCTCGAACACCAAGGAGCTCGCCCGCGAACTGTTGGCCGAGTTCGGTGGTCTGGTAGGACTGGCGAATGTTGATCCGGTTTATCTGCGACGCCATCGGGTCAGTGATTCCAAGGCTGCAACCGTAGTGGCTTCTTTCGAGATAGCTTGTCGCGTTGCG
>JAJCXQ010000647.1 GCA_029263355.1 Acidobacteriota bacterium
AGGGTCAGATCGGCAGTGAACTTGTCACCCTGGCTGACCATCTCGATCTGGCTGAAGGGAATCTGAACCAGGATCGGCACCTTGAAGCGGTTGCCTTGGGGGATTGGCTCACCGCGCTGTAGGTGGATACCGAGTGGGTTCACTTCGAGTCCATAGAGGGCCGCTGCTGCGGTCATATCACCCAGCCGGTCGACCCAAGACTTGTCCCGCCGGCCAGCGACGTGGCGCACCTTGGCTTCTTCGTGGCGGACCTTGACTTGGATCTTGTGGTACTTGCCGTCGCGCTGAGCTTCGGGCGCCACGTAGCCAAGGGAGTAGAAGGTGGAGAAGTCCTGGCTCATCCGGTTGATCAGCTGGCTGATGTTAGCGGTGCCGGTCAGGGCGAGACCACCGGTGTCTTCCGCCATTTGCAGCAAGGTCGAGGCACGATCTTGAGCCTCGACGATCATGGCGGTTCGGATCATAGTTCCCGACGCGCCGTCCGTGCTGCCTGGGATTGCAGCCGAGATCAGCGACCCGCCACGGCCGTGATTCGAGATCGGATAAATTGCCACTCGGTTATCGCTGGCCTTCTCTCGCAAGCGTGAAAGCTCACCCCGAAGGTTGAACTGGCGGGCGCTGGAGCCGGTCGAGGCCCGACCCAGAACCGAGGACAAAGATGAGTCGAGGCAGCTTCCGTGCTGCTGGACCCAGAGAGCGTATTTGGCGATCCAGGCTTCAGACAGAGACTCTGCGGGGCGCATCGGGATACCGTCGCTCAAGTAGATCAACGCCTTGCGGCCAGGCATGCCACCCAGGGTGTCGGTGAAGAACTCCATGGCCTGAAGGGCGGAGCGGGCGCTCAGAAACCGTTGTTCACCCAGCCGGAGCACATCCTGAGCGAGACTCTTGGCGTCCCGAATCGCGTGGATGAAACTCGAGTTGCCGGAAAGACTGCGACTCCCGCTGCCGTTGCCGGTGCTTGTTCCAGACCCCGGCGGCGGCGGTGGCGGTGGCCGGCCGGGTGGGTTGCACGGGAAATCTTGAATATCGGATCGAGCCAGTCGACTCAGGAACATCCGTCGTTGACCGTCGACCATTGCATTGACGCTGGCCTGCTTCTCCATCCTATCCATGGCCGCAAAGATGTGATCGAGATTGTCGGTAAACGGCTGGATGACCTCGACACGTCGGTCCATCGCCACCATCATCACGCGGCTGCCGAGTGGAGTGTCAGCCTGCAGCACCTTCCGCAAGTTGTCGAACAACGCCTTGCGGTTCGCGGGACGGATGTGAAGGTTGTCGACGAAGATGACGAGGTTGAGGCGTTGAGTGCTGCCTGAAGGTCGCGAGGGTATAGCGTCGGGCTCGGCTGTCGGCATCTGATCGGCGCCCGGGCTGGTTCTGGGGCCGGTAATCGCGTGGAAGTTGGTCAGCTCCATCTCCTCACCGTCCTCGAAGATCTCGAAGTCGTCCCGGGTGAGGCCGGTGATCGGCAAACCTTGCTTGTCGGTCACCACAACTTCGACGTTGACAATGTCAACGTCGATCGACTCGGTGAACGTGCTGGCGGGCTGCTGCGCCGAAACTGGCGTGTTTGCAAGCAGCGCGTAGGAGAGAACCGCGAGCAGGTGAGCCTGTGGGGTCTTGGTGTGCTGCATGCGTCGACCTCCAAGCCTGGTTTGCGATGGCGGTCAGATCTGTGTCGGGCTGGCTTCGTAGATGTTCAGCTCGGGAGGGGCGGCCACGAGCTTAGAGATCGATTCGACGAAACCACGGCTAGCGGGTAAGGCGAAGTGAGCCGCCAATGCTTCACGATCGGACCAACGTTCGACGAAGACCAGACGCAACGGATTCTCAGCGTCGCGATGCACGCCGTGCTCAAGGCAGCCCGGCTCGGTGCGGGAGCGCTGAACATGCTCAAGGCTGTGAGCCAGCAGATCGTCGATACGATCCGCTTTAGCAACAAGGCTGCCCGTTACGAGAAGCATGTGGTTCCTTTCAGGTCTCGCTCGCCCTAGCGAACCACAACATGTTACCTCATGTCAGCACAGAGCAATCTTGCCAAGCACTACTGACGGGACACTGGGGCCTATTCGCGCACCACCTCGGCGCCCTCGATCTCGCCGCGTACCGCCGAGCCGTCGCGCAGGGTGACCCGCACTTTGCGTTTCGAATCTTCGACCCGGATGTCGCCGTCGACGGTCGAGCCGCCACGCAATTCAATTTCGAGGGTTTTACGCCAGTTGTTCTTGCCCCGGACCGCTTTGACGAGGATGTCGCCATGCACCACCGACCCGTCGTCGAGGACGATGCTGCCGTTTTTAGTCTCGATGCCACGCTCAATCGTCGTGCCGCTCAGGTCGATGCTGCCGTTGACCGTTTCGACGCTACCAGAGACCGTGGAATTCTGGCCGATTCGCAGCCTGCCGTTGACCGTGGTGACGTCGCCGTCGATCGTGACGCGATCGCCGACCTCGACAGTGCCGTTGACCGACGACAAGTTACGGGTGCGCGAGCCTTCGTCAACCGACAGGCTGCCGTTGACCGTCTCAGCGTTCCCCATCAACTCAGCATCACGGCCGATGTCGACGCTGCCGTTGACGCTGCTGACGTTCTCGTCGAGGGTCTCACCGTCGGCAACTCGGACAGAGCTATTTACCGCCGACCGAGCTTCGGCGGCGGTGGTGATCAACAAAGTGGTAGTGAGCAACAAAGCGGCGGCGAGTGTTACGAGGATTCTCTGGTGCATGGATCGTCTCCTGGTCGTGCCGGCGGAGGGCGTTCCGTCCGGCGAATGCTCTGGTTCCTGCCGCATGAGATGGTGACCGAGACACGAAGGTTTGAACGACGTGCGAATTTCGTGGCACTAGGCCTGCCGAAGGACCAGCGGTAAGCAGGTCAACATCGGTTCTCGTCGCGTGCCGCGACGACGCAGCGAACGGCAGCAGGCACAGCCATGCTGAGACTCAGCCGGGGACAGCAAGCCCTGTGGGAGTGTGATGGCCGCGCTGTGCCAAGAGCCGTCGTGCTTCGGCACGATGCAGCATGGTGTGCTGCGCCTGTGCCACCAATTCGTCGAGCTCGAGGCGCTCGGACTCGCTGAGCGATTGTTCTTTCTGGAGCTCGGCCAATTCGACCTTTACGGTTTGTCGGGACATATCGCCTCCTTCTCGCTGCCGGGAAGAGCAGCTTGATCCATTTCGCGCTATCACAGGGCAGTGCGTCGGCAGAGGGGTGAGGCATGAGTCTCATTCCCCGAGGCTCCTATATGATCCCGGCATTGGTGGTTTGGTTACACAGATTTCGCGCGATCAGCCGCCAACTAAAGGAGAAGTCCGCGCGACGCCACGCGACGAATCTTCGACGCTAAAGTGTTTGACGTAAGAGTGTTCAGAGACGGAGCAACCAACCGATGAACAGCGACGCCCGGTCCCAGGTGACGGCTCTTGTGACCCTCATGGGCAACGAGGGGGAACCGGCCCGGACAACCGCCACCGCCGAGCAGCTGATGCTGCTGGTGTATCCCAACCTGAGACGGCTGGCGCAAAGGTACCTGGCGGGCGAGCGTAACGACCACACCTTGCAGCCCACCGCGGTGGTGCACGAGGCATATTGCCAGCTGGTTGATGAGGACAAGGTCGACTGGCAAGGTCGAACCCACTTCTTTGCGGTCAGCGCCCGCGTCATGCGCCGGGTGTTGGTCGATCACGCGCGGGCTCGCCAGCGAGCCAAACGAGGCGGCGGCCGGCAGCAGGTGACATTGGTTGAAGATCGACGATCGGGAGGTTTGGGCAACCTCGATATGGAGCAGTTGTTGACCCTGAACGCGGCCCTCGAACGACTCGCCGCGCTCGATCCCCGGCAGGCTGAGATCCTCGAATTGCGTTACTTCGCCGGCCTCACCGTCCGCGAGGTGGCGGCGGCTCTAGGCTTGTCCAAGAGGACCGTCGAGGGTGACTGGACCCATGCCCGAGTCTGGCTGCAACGTGAGCTCGAGCTTGGCAAAAGACCGCCAGGCGAAAGACCGCTTGGCGAAAGACGGTAATGAGCTCGGAGCGCCATGCCCAGGTCAAAAAGATCTTCCTGGCGCAGCGGTGTGCAGGAGACGATGATCTGCAACGGGAAGTCCAATCGCTGTTGCTGCGTCTGCGCGACGTAGCGGAAACTGAGATGTCTCCTACCGAGTCCGCCTCGGATGCGAACGGCACGCCGGTCCTGTGGTTGAAGAGCGTCGAGAGGAAGCTCGAGATCCCTGGTTACCGGGTGTTGCAGAAGATCGGTGAAGGCGGTATGGGTGAGGTTTACGAGGCTGAGCAGCTTGAGCCGGTGCGTCGAAAAGTGGCGTTGAAAGTGCTCAAGGGTGGTCTCGAAACCCAGCAAGTGATCGCGCGCTTCGAGTCGGAACGCCAAGCGTTGGCCATGATGAACCACCCCTGTATCGCACAGGTCTTCGAGGCTGGCGTCACCGAGCGGCAGAGCCCCTACTTCGCGATGGAGCTGATTCACGGTGAGCCGATCACCAACTACTGCGACCGTCATCGGCTGACGACCAACGAGCGGTTGGCTCTTTTCGTGAAGGTCTGCGCTGGGGTCCAACATGCGCACCAAAAGGGCATCATTCACCGCGACATCAAGCCTTCGAACGTTTTGGTGACGATCGAAGATGGGCAGGCCACACCCAAAATCATTGACTTCGGAGTGGCGAAGGCGACGGCACAGCGCCTGACCGAGCGCACCCTCTTCACTGAGATCGGCCAGTGGATCGGCACCCCGGAGTACATGAGTCCCGAGCAAGCCGAGATGACCGGGCTCGATATCGACACTCGCACCGACGTTTACTCCCTCGGCGTCTTGCTGTACGAGCTGCTGGCCGGGGCTCGCCCCTTCGACTCGAAGACACTGCGTCGGGCGGGGCTCGACGAGGTGCGCCGTCGGATCCGGGAAGACGATCCCACCCGCCCCAGCACCAAGCTCAGCGGACTCGGTGACGACTCGAAGATCGCGGCGCACAACCGCCATGCCGACTTGGCGACTCTGGTCCAGCAGCTGCGGGGTGACCTCGACTGGATCACCATGAAGGCTCTCGACAAAGACCGCACCCGGCGTTATGCCTCCCCCGCGGACCTGGCGGCAGACTTGGGGCGCCATCTCGCGGACGAGCCGGTGTTGGCGGGTCCGCCGACAGCAAGCTATCGCATCACCAAGTTCGTCCGGCGCCACCGAGTAGAAGTCCGGGTCGGCTTGGTGATGATCGCCCTGGTGGTGGCCACCGTGCTGGCGACCACCGGCTTTCTCAACCAGCCCGGAGATCAGCTGATCCATCCAGTTCCAGCGCCGAACGCGATGTCTGGCAGTCGCGTGGTGGTGGCGGTGTTCGAGAATCAAACCGGCGATGCGTCCCTCGATCCAGTGGGCCGGATGGCGTCGGATCTCATTACCCAAGGGCTGCAACGCACCGGGATCGTCGATGTTGTTCCCACCGCAACAGCGTTACACACCTCTCGTTACCTCCGAGATCGGCTGGCGTCCGGCGACAGCGATCCGGTCAACGCCCTGGCGCGAGAAACCGGCGCCGGGTTGGCGGTTGCGGGAACCTACTATCAACAAGGGGACGCCCTCCAATTCAATGCTCAGATCACTCGCATGACCGACTCTCAGTCTGGCCGCTTGATCAGCTCGGTCGAGTCGGTTGTGGGGCCTGTGGATGACCCGACCCGAGTGGTCGAGACCTTGAGACAACGTGTGATCGGTGCCCTCGCCTCGATCCTCGATCCCCGCATCGAGCAGCCGGCGGAGGCCATGGGCCATCTGCCGAGCTACGACGCCTACAAGGCGTTCATCGAAGGGCTGGAGACCTTCTGGCATGGTGGCTTCCTCGACTCGATCCACCATTTCGAGCGCGCCGTCGACCTTGATCCGGACTATCAAATGCCACGGATTCTGTCGGTATTCGCCTACGGCAACGCAGGCGCCTGGCCGCAAGCCCAGAGCTTGCTCGACGACATCGAAAGCCGGCGTGCCGACCTCTCTCCTTACGAGAGCTATCGCGTCGACCAACTGCAGAGTATGCAACGTGGTGATATCGAGGGCGCCCACCGCGCGGCCCTCCAGGCGGTGGCGATATCACCCGAGTTTGGGCCGGTAGTTGACGGTGCGCTTTTCGCCGCCCGTCTCAACCGCCCGCGAGAGGCCATCGCCGCTTTCCTGAGCGTCGACACCAGCCGGGTGCTGATCGGTTGGACGGCCTATTGGGAAGAGCTGACCGACGCCTGGCATGTGTTGGGTGATTACACCAGCGAGTTCGCAGACGCTCGTCGCGGCCGGGCGCGGTACCCCGATTCGATCGGGATCATTTATAGCGAGGCGCGAGCCCAAGCCGCCCTGGGAGACGTGGAGCGCGTGCGAGAGCTCATGGACCGCTGCGTCAACTTACCGTCCCCGGTCGGAATGACGATCGGTAGCACGTTGCACTGGATCGGCGCCGAGCTCGAGGTCCATGGTCATCTCGAGGCGGCGCAGGAAACACGGGCGCGTGGCATCACGTGGTACCAGGGCTTGCCTGCTGCGGAGCAGGAGACGGAGAGGTTCGGCTTGGCCGACTCTTTGCTCGTCGCTGGTCGGGTGGACGAGGCTGGCCAGATCCTGGAAAACCTGGTGAAGATGCATCCTGAACAGATCGACGACCTTGACCATATTGGCCATCTGGGCGCTCTCGGGGTGGTGCGGGCCCGTCAAGGTCAGCGCGCCGAGGCGCAACGGATCGCCATGGTTCTCGAGAGCATGAACGTCCCCTATGCGTTCGGTACGCAGACGCTGTGGCGGGCGAGGATTGCGGCTAGTTTGGGCGATCACGAGCGGGTGGTGTTTCTATTGCGAAAATCTTTCAGTGAAGGAATCTTCCGCGCTTCTTGGCTGCATAGTGATCCCCATTTGAAGCCGGTGTGGGGTGACAAGTCGTTTCAGGATCTACTGAGACCCGCTGGCTGATGAACTGGCCTCCTCGGCGGTGCTCGCTCGAGCCATGAAACGGCGGCCGAAGGCGCTCCTCCGACCGCCGCCGCGTGGAACGATGCTGGCTAGAAGCGGTAGCCGAAACCCACTCCCAAGATGAGGGGTTCGAATCCCAGGTCGGTCTTCTCGCCGTCTTCGTCGGTGATCTCCAAGCTGGTATCGAGGTACTTGGCCGCCAGGTTGAGCGACCAGGGGCTGTCACCGAACGCGATGTCGGCACCGATCTGGCCGCCGAAGGCGAAGTCGTCGTTGGCCGAGAAGTCCTGGGCCAAGGCTGCCCCGGCAATTTGAGCCCGCAGACCAACGTCACCGAAAAGAACTTGGGCGACCAGCGGTCCGAGGTAGAGATCTACCGCTTTGTCGGGGGTGAGATGGATGTTGAGGCCGGCGGTGATCGCGGCGAAGGCCACGCTGCTGCTGGCAGTGAACTGGCTGCCGCCGAGGTTGGCGTCGAGGGTGAGATCGGGCTTGGCGTACAGTGCGCCGAATTCGAGACCGAGTCGGGACGAGAAGCGACGCTCGAAGGTGAGGCTGATTCCGATGTCACCCTCGGCGCCGGCCTGGACACGGTCGCCATTGCTGTCCAAATCGGTGAAACTGACGTCCGGGTCGACCCAAAGGCCGTTGATGCGAACCTGCCAGCCGTCTTCCTGAGCGGCGGCGCTTGCCGGCAGTGCGAGCAGCGTCAGAGTGAGCATCAGGGGACAAAGCAGTCTCATTCGGGATTTCTCGTAAACTCCTAGCGGTGAAGTGGCAGGCTGACGGTGAGTTGCTGGGTGACGTTTCACGATCGGGTGACGTTTCACGGTTGAGGTCATGGCTTCGGTCTCCGGTGTCATCGGGTCATGTAGGGTTGATTGCTTCTGTTTGACCCGAAAGCGTCAACCGGAGAAAAAGTCCGCAAAACAATCTTCGACCGCTGATGCAGAGGGGCTGTCAATTCCCCGGACACACAGCAAAGGAAGCGCGAAATGAACGAGCTGCGCACAGAGAAAGACACGATGGGCGAGATGCAGGTGCCGGCCAACGCGCTTTACGGTGCGTCGACGGCCCGGGCAGTGGAGAATTTTCCGATTGCCAACCGCCCGTTGCCGCCAGCAATAATCCATGCGTTTGGGCATCTCAAGGCCGCCTGTGCCCTCGCGAACAAGGACCTCGGCAAGCTCAACGCCAAACTCGCTGACCCGATCATCGCCGCCGCCAAGGAGGTGGCGGAGGGAAAACACGATGTCCATTTCCCGGTCGACGTCTACCAGACCGGCAGCGGTACCAGCACCAACATGAACGCCAACGAGGTGATCGCATCGTTGGCCAACAATAAACTTGGTCTCGGCACGACCACCCACGCGGACGGCGGCGTTCACCCCAACGACCATGTCAACCTGGGGCAGTCGTCGAACGACACCTTCCCGACGGCGATGTGCATCGCGGCGGTCGTGGCGGTTCGAACGCGGTTGAGTCCGCCCATCGAACGCCTCGAAGTCACCCTCAGCCACTGCGCCAAACAATGGGACGGGGTTGTCAAGGTCGGTCGCACGCATCTGATGGATGCAACGCCGATACGGGTTGGGCAAGTCTTCTCAGGCTACGCTGCCCAAGCGAAGGCGGCAGAGCTCATTGCCCGCGGCTTGGAAGGGAGTGCCCTGACGGCGCTGCCGATTGGAGGCACAGCGGTCGGTACTGGCATCAACACGCACCCCGAGTTCGCATCCCGGGTTTGTGCCGCGCTGAATGGCAGTCTTGGCCTTGAACTGATGGAGGCCGCCAATCATCCAGCAGCTCAGGCGGCGAAGGATGCCTTCGTCGAAGCTCACGGACAGCTCAAGACGATTGCCGTCTCGCTATCAAAAATCGCCAACGACATCCGGCACCTCGGCAGTGGCCCGCGTTGTGGAATTGGCGAGTTGGTGTTGCCGACGATTCAGCCAGGCAGCTCGATCATGCCGGGCAAGGTCAATCCGGTCATCTGCGAGAGCATGATCCAAGTCTGTTGCCGGGTGATCGGCAACGACGCCACGGTGACGATGGCCGGCATGGGAGGCGTCGGGTCAATTTTTGAATTGAATGTCGCTATGCCGGTGATGATCGACGCCTTCCTCGAGTCGGTTTCGTTAATGGCGAATGCCTGTTCCGTGTTTGTCGACAAGCTCCTTGTCGGTCTCGAAGTCGACGAGGAGCGCTGTGCAGAGCTGTTGGATGCTTCGCTGATGACCATCACGGCGCTGGCGCCGGAGCTGGGTTACGAGCGGTGTGCCGCGCTCGCCAAACAGGCGCATGCTGAGAACAAGACCATCAAACAACTTGTCAGCGAGTTGGAACTGATGCCGCCGGCCCGTCTCGAAGAGTTGATGAGCTACGACAGCATGACCCGACCCGAGTCCTAGCGACCGTCGGCCACCCCGTCAGAGGCACCTACCGGGTTGTGCACGCACGTTGTGCACGGTGTCAGAGGTACCTACCGAGTTGTGCCACGGGGGTTGTGCACGGGGTCAGAGGTACCTGCCGAGTTGTGCACGGGGGTCGTGCACGGGGTCAGAGGTACCTGCAGAGTTGTGCACGTGGGTCTGTGGCGGGGTCCAAGGGTTACGCAGAATGGTGCTCTTGGGCTTGTCGTGATGCAAAAGGTAGCGTGGACGGTCGTGCACATGAGTTGGACGGGACGCCAGCAAAGCAACAGATCCCACCGGCGAGCTTCAGGACGGTTTGGCTATCGCCCGCTGGAAGATGCTCTTCAGTTGATCCAGGTAGAAGGCAGGCGGGTGCCCCGAGTCCGCTCCTATGGATCCCCGGTACCAGCCCGTGACCAGGCACAGCTCATGCAGTTGAACCTGCTCGATCGTCACCTCCTGGCCCTTGAACTTCTCGTACTCCTCCAACAGCAGGGCCAGCCCGCCTTTGGTCTTGAACGGATGCCGGCTGCCGCGGGTGACGATCGCGAGATCGTAGGCCGGATCGCCGAGCTGCGCCCGATCGAAGTCGATCAGTCCCGGTCGTGAGTCATCGAACGTCAGCCGGATGTTCTGACCGAGGAGGTCGCCGTGTAGCAGCACCGAAGGTGAAGCCGGTGGCAGGTGCTCGCTCACCCAGGCACGGACATCGCTGACGAGCGGTTCCTCCAGGTCGTCGCAGGCCGCCATCGCCTCCTCCGCATGTTGACGACGGGTCGGATGGCCTCGGAGATCGTCGCACAGCTCGGTGTCGACACCGTGAACGGCCGCTGCGACGTCTGCCACCACCTGCCAAGGCAACACGCCACCTTGGCGCCCAGCGCGGAGATCGAGCGGTAAGCCGCGGACCGCGGTCTCGACCAACGCGGGTCGTCCTTCGTCGTCGAGGGTAGCGATCCACTCGGGGATCCGTAGTGACAGATCCGCCTGCGCCAGCCCGACCAGCACCTTCGCCTCGTGTTCCGTGCCCTGGCCGCAGTCCGGCTCGGCATCGGGCAGCTGTCGTAACACAACGTAGGCTCGAGACCATTCCGGGTTGCCTTCAACCTCGACATCGGAGATGAAACCTCGGCGGCAGAGTCCATTGCCGAGGTTGCGGACCCGGCCGACCTCGATCTTGGCGGATTTACCGAGGTGTTGGCGTAGGGCTTGTTCCAGCAGAGCCTTGGCGTCGGCCCAGCCGTCGTATCGTCGTTTGCGTCGTGTCATGGGTCGAGAGTATCGGATTGGCGATTGTCATGAATAGTGACGACCGTTACTTCCACCTACCCGCCCATCCACTCATTGAAATTAATCGATACGTACCATAGGCTAACCCCATGCCCCAAATCAAGCCTTTACGATGCATCATCGTTTCGCTCCTCGCCCTGACGGCGCCGCTGAGCGCCATCAACTTGCCCACCGGTTTTGAGAACACGGAAGTTGTCGGCTCCCTGGAATCTCCCGCCGGCATGGTGTTCTCGCCGGACGGACGACTGTTCATCGCCGAGCGCATCAATGGCCATTTGCGGGTGGCGGTGCGGGACGGATCGGGGGATGTGTGGACGCTGCTGCCGACGCCATTCTTCACCTTCGATATCCCGGCGTCCGGCAGCGGCGATCCGGTGCGGCATCGCTCCTCGGGGCTACGTGATCTGGCCTTTGATCCCGACTTTGCCACCAACGGTTATGTCTACATGTTCTACATGCGTAACAATCCGCGGCACAATCGGGTGGTGCGCATCCAGGCGGATCCGGCGGATCCCAACGTCGCGTTGCCGGGCAGCGAGCTGCTATTGCTCGACCTGCCGTTCAACGCCACGGGCTCCTCCGGCAGTCACAACGGCGGCGCGGTGGAGGTGGGGCCGGATGGCATGCTCTATGTCACCACCGGCGACGGTTGGTCGGGGGGCGACGCGGTGCAATCGCTCGATACATACACCGGCAAAGTCTTCCGCATCGGCACCGACGGCTCGATCCCGACGGACAATCCCTTCTTCGATCAGACCAGTGGTGTGTTGCGCGGGATTTATGCCCTCGGGCTGCGCAACCCGTTCTCGATGTCGATCGAACCGACGATGGGTCGGCTGTTCATCAACGACGCCCGCGGCCCAGACAAGGCGGATATCTATCAACTTGAAGCGGGCGCCAATTATGGACACCAAGGCTACGGTGGAATCGGTGTCGAGACGGGACGGTGGGCTGATGGGGCGCAAGCCGGCGGTCTG
>JAJCXQ010000648.1 GCA_029263355.1 Acidobacteriota bacterium
CCGCGATGGCGGTGACGCTCTTGTGCTCGTCCAGCGGTGGTTTGGGGGGCGACTCTTCGTTTGAGTCGTCTTTGGAGTCCGTGTCCGTCTTTTTGTCTTCAGTCTTACGGAGTTCAATACTCGCCAGGGGCCGGGAGTACACCGTGGAGCCGATGGCCCAGGTGATGGTTTTTCCGCCGTTCGTCCAGGCAAAAAAATCGGCGCCGATGTCGGTGATCCGAGCCGCGGCAAAAGCCGGTTTGCGCACCGCGATCGAAAGCGCTTTGCCGCCGGTTGTAGTGATCGGTACCAGCCAGAGCTGTTGGTTGACGAAAGCCAAGGCATGTTTGCCGTCCGGACTGATGCGGACGGCTTCCGCAGCGGGGGGCTTGGGGCCAGGACGGTTGCCGGCGGGGCCGGTGACCTGTAGAACCGTCCGCGGGTCGGTGCCGTCATAACGCACCGAGAACAGCCCCCGATCTTCATCATAGAGATGAATGCGTGGATCGCCTGCTATGTTGGTAAAGTGAGGTGTCCGTGCGCCACGGGCCGGCATCACGACTGTCACCTCGCCACCGTCCGCCGGTAGCCAGATCAGATCCAGCGGTACCGCCAGGCCACCGAACTCGGAATAGGTCTGATGGCGCATGTATTCGTTGCCGCGCATGGCGACCAGCCGAGTCCCGTCTGGCGAGTAGACGAGGTCGGTGTAGAACGCAGGCGACGCGGTCAGCTGCTGAGGGCTGCCACTCCCGACCGCGGGCATCCGCCAGATCTGGCCGCCCTCGTCCATCGTCCAGGTGACGTAGGCGATCCACTGCCCATCTGGAGACCAGACTGGCTTGAACTCCCAAGCGTCACGGTCGGTCAGGCGCTCAGGTGTCGCGCCGGCTTCGGCCTTCATCGTATAGATCTTGGTCAAGATCGACATCGCGAGACGCGATCCGTCCGGCGAGAAGCTGGGATCATGGACGATGCGTGCTCGTACCGGGCCCTGTTCCACCCGGTAAGGCGCGGTCAGGTCGGGGCCGATGGCGAGGGAAACCTCCGCCGTAAAAGGAATGTAGGTCGCTTCACTCGTGGCGACATCAATCGAGTGGATCTTGCCACCGTAAGAGATGATGATGGCGGCGCCGTCTGGCGTGAAGGCATAACTCGGGAGGAAATCACGACTCGTGACGCGACCGCTCTCCTGCGAGTCGCGCTGAATGGGCCACCTCAGCCAGCGGTCGGCGCCGGTCTCGAGGTCACGGAGTCTCAGCCCGGTCTGGGTCTCGTAACGGGTGGCGTAAGCCAGCCAGCGTCCATCGGGAGAGAGCGCGGGTCGTACGCCGCCGCCTTCGGCTTGGGTGATCTGATCGGTCTCACCCGTCTGCAGATCCAATCGGTGAATGTGAGTCAGTGGAAACGGCGGTGGCCCCGGACGTCGGGGCGGAGGTTGGGCGTAATACAGCCAGCGTCCGTCCGGGGAGATCGCCGCGCCAACACCGTTGAGCTCGGCTGGTTTGCCGCCGGGCTCGGCAGCGTCCCCATCAACCTCGAGGGTCAGCGGGACGCCACTACCACCCTCGATGTGAAACATTGTGTAGGCCGGCTTGGCGCCAGCGATGCGCGCGACGACATAATGGCTATCGGGCGTCCAAGCCGGCGAAATGATCGCGACATCTTCTTCAGCCGACAGCTTGCGTGCTGCTGAGCCGTCGAGTTTCGAGATCCACAGATTGTCGGCGCCGTCGCGATCGCTGATGAACGCGATCCATTCACCATCCGGGGAGACCCGTGGCTGGCTGTCAAAGGCCATACCTTCGGTGACGCGGCTGGCGGCGCCACCGGTGATCGGCAGCGTGTAGAGGTCGCCCAGCAGCTCAAAGACGATGTGCTCGCCATCCGGCGTCACGTCGAGGGAGATCCAGGTTCCTTCGTCGGTGGTGAAGGAGAGCTCTGTGGCTCCATCTTCGAGTGGCAGCTTGTCGTCCTGCTTGCCCTTGTTGTTCTCCGCTACCCCAGAGCCGGCCAAGGCCAACGAGAGGATGAAGATCGTCGTTCGGAGGCTCGTCGAAAAACCTTGCATGGATGCGACTCCTGGAGCAGCGAACCTCTCAGCGGTCCCTGCCAGAGGCTCCAATCTCGAGGTGAGAAAAATCACAGCGGAGCTTAGCACGCGCTTCAGCGTTGATCGCGGGGGACCTGTTAACACTAACGCCGTTTGACGACAACAACCGTCACGTCGTCGTCTAACGTGTCGTCGGGCTCGATCAGGCCGAGGAGTCCGTCGAGCAGGTCTTGTGCCGAGCCTCTCGCGTAACGTTCGATGGCTTTGGCGACGGTCTCGTAACCGCCGCCGTTGGCTCGTTCGTCCACCAGTTCAGGGAGGCCATCGGACAGCAGAACGAGTACGTCGTCCGCAGCCAGAGATCGGGTTTGAAGACCGTAGTGACTGTCGGCCATCGCTCCCAAGGGCAGGCCGGGAATCAGTATCTCCTCGACCGCTTGGCTGGCGGAGCGGTAGAGAAAAGCTGGTGGCATGGCGGCGGAGGACAGGCTGAAGTCGGTTTCGGTCAAGTAGACGACGTTGAGCGCCATCTGCATGCGGGTGAGATCCACCGCCCGCATCACTCCGTTGAGCTGGCCTAGGAGGACGTCGGGAGCTCGGACGTCGAGGGCCTTGAGCGCAGATTTGGTCATCGAGACCATCATGCCGGCCGAGATGCCGTGGCCGGTGGCGTCGCCGGTGACGATGTAGAACGAGCCGTCCTGCTGCGGGAAGAAGTCGTAGTAATCGCCGCCAACTTCGGTCGCGGTCTCGAGATGAGCCGCGAAATCGAAACGCGGATGTGACGGCGGCGCCTTGGGCAGCAAGGAAATCTGGATAGCGCGGGCTTGTTTCATCTCCTCGCTCTTGCGCTCGTTTTCAGCCTCCATCGTGTGTGCCCGCGACAGGTTGAGGTGGGTCCTGACCCGAGCCAGGAGCTCCTGTTTGGAGAATGGCTTGCTGAGGTAGTCGTTGGCGCCGGAGGACAGGCCCTCGACCAGATCGGAGACCTGATTCTTGGCGGTGACCAGGAGGATCGGCAGCTTGTTGGCGAGGAAATCCTCACGGATCTTCTTGGCGACTTCGAAGCCGGTCATGCGCGGCATCATGACGTCGAGCAAGATCAGGTCTGGCAACATGCCTTGACGCAGCCTCTCGAGGCATTCGAGGCCATCGTTAGCGCGTTGGACGGTATAACCTTCGAAAGTCAAGAGGTTCTCGAGCACCTGGAGGTTGATCGGCTCATCGTCGACGCACAAGATGTGGCCATTTGCCGAGCCTTCAACGGGTGCACCCGCCACTGGCGTTCTGTCGGAAGACGACGCCTCGGACTGCTGTGCCCTTTGGTTAGGGGCGGGCAGAGACGTTGTGGACGCGTTTGGAGTTGCAAGATTTGGCGAGCGATCACGGACCTGTGAGAGCGCTTGGCGGGGACCCTCGCCAGCGAGGTCACTAGCCTCACCTTGCCAAACCGGCAAAGTGAAGGTGAAACGGGAGCCCTCGCCGAGGGTTGACTGGACGCTGATGCTTCCGCCGTGGAGCTCGACGAGCTGGCGGGTGATGGTCAGGCCGAGCCCGGTGCCGCCGAACTCGCGGGCTGACGACGCGTCCGCCTGTTGGAACGACTCGAAGATAGGATCGATTTTGTCGGCAGGGATGCCGACGCCGGAATCGGAGACGCTGACCGCCACCCAGTCGCCGTCGCGCTCGGCGGAGACCTCGACTTGGCCCTGGCGGGTGAACTTGATGGCGTTACCAACCAGATTGTGCAGGATCTGGGACAGTCGGTCTTCGTCTGCCCGGACGGGCGGCAGCTCGTCGGCATTGATGCCGTTGATCAGCTCGACCTCGCGCCCAGCGAGCAAGGGGCGGCTCAAGGTCAAGGTGATCTCGACTAGCTCGCGTAGCGCCACCGCGCGCTCGCGCAGCAGAATTTCGTGGTTCTTGAGCTTGGCGAAGTCGAGAATATCGTCGACCAGATGGGCCAGTCGCCGTCCGCTCGACGACACCATCTGAAGGTTGTCCCGCGTCGCCGAGCCGATTTCGCCGGTGGCGCCATCGAGCACCGTTTCGGTGATGCCGATGATGCCGTTGAGTGGGGTCCGCAGCTCGTGGGAGGTGTTGGCGAGAAACTCGTCCTTCATCCGGTCGATTTGCTTCAGTCGCTCCGCCTCCTGGCGGTGACGTTCGATCTCACGTTGTTGGGCAACCGTCTTGGAGCGGACGTAGCCGATGACCGCACCGAGGGCCAGCAAGAGGTAGAGACTATAGGCCCACCAGGTTTTCCATGGGGGCGGGATGACCCGCACCGGGATGGCGGCCCCCTCCTCGTTCCACAGCCCGTCCGCGTTGGTGCCTCGGACCCGGAAGGTGTAGCGCCCGCCGTCGAGGTTGGTGTATTGGGCGAACCGACGAGTCCCACTGTCGATCCAGTCGTCGTCGAACCCTTCGAGGCGGTAGGCGTAACGATTGCGCTGCGGGCTGCTCAAATCGAGCGCTGCAAATTCGAACGCGAAACCGAGGTCGCGGTGGGTGATGACAACCTCTTCCAAGTCGGCAAAGGACCGCACGGTCTTACCCTCCGGCCGGAGGGTGCTGAACGACGTCAGCACGACGGGTGCTGGGTAACGACTGCTGGTGATCTGGTCGGGACGAAAGATATTGAAGCCGTTCAGACCGCCGAAGAAGAGCTCGCCGTTGCGACTGGCGAAAAAGGCCCGGTCATTGAATTCGTTGCTCTGCAGTCCGTCCTCGACGCCATAGGCTTGAAACTCGCGGGTGACGGGATCGAATCGGGTCAAACCTAGGTTGCTGCTCAGCCACAAATAACCGGCGTCATCGGGCTGTACGCTGTAGAGAGAATCATTCGGCAGCCCATCGTGGGTGGTGAAGCGGGTGAACACTTGGCTTGCGGGCTCGAAGTGGTTCAGCCCGCCGCCGTAAGTCGCAAGCCAGAGCGAATCGTCCGGGGCCTGCCATATGTCCATGACGCTGTCATGTCCGAGGCTTGTTGGGTCGTTGGCGTCGGCGCGCAGGCACGTCACTTCACGAGTGCCTCGATCGAGCTGGCAGAGCCCCTCGGTGGTCCCTAGCCAAAATCGTCCTTGACGATCTTCGAGGAGCTTTCGGATGCGGGGCTGCGGCCGAGACCGGTCCGGATTGTCAGGATCGAGAGTCAGACGGTCGAAGCTCCCTGACGACCGGTCCATGAGGTCGAGTCCGCTGCCGGTCGCGACCCAGAACGTACCGTCTCGGTCCTCGAGGAAGGCGGTGATGGAGTTGTCCGAGATCGAGGTCGGATCGTCAGGATCGTTGACGTACCGCTGCGCAACTTTGCCCTCGTCGCGGTTGATCAGAGCCAGTCCACCGCCGTTGGTTCCGACCCAAAAGCGATCCTCGCGGTCCACGGTCAGCACCTGAGTGTAGTCGGTCCCCAGATCGTGAGGTTCTCCAGGGGCGTGGAAGTAGCGCTCGATCAATGATCTGCGATCCGCACTATAACGATGCAGGCCCCCCTCCTGAGTGCCAACCCAAAGATGGTTTTGGTCGTCGAGCAGGAGAGCAAAGACGGTGTTGTTACGGAGGCTGTTGGGATCGCGGGAATCGTGGTCGAAGTGTTGGAACTTGTGCTTCGTTCGACTGTAGCTCGATAGGCCTCCGCCATAGGTGCCGAAGTAGAGGATTCCCGCCGGGGATTCGTAGATCTGGTTGACGATGTTGTTGCTCAGGCTGCGAGGGTCCGTCGGGTCGTGGACGAAGACCTCGAAGGTGTCGTCGTCGGGGGAGTATCGGTTGACGCCGGCAGCGGTCGCGATCCAGATGTCGCCGACCTGATCTTCCAGCGCGCCCTGGATATTGGGGCTGATGAGGCCCCGAAGGGAGCCGCGCTCAGCTTGGTGGTGCCAGATCCGACCCGTCGCGCGATCGAGGACCGAGAGGCCGCCCAAGGTGCGTACCCAGAGCCATCCGCGGTGGTCGATAATGCCGGGCAAGGCGACCGGATCCTGGCCAGCGCGGTCTTGCTCGCGGACCGGATAGGCATCACCCTGGAGGTACCGCTCGCAGCGGCCGGTGGTCGGATCAAAACGAGCCAACCCTCGGTTGGTGCCCACCCACAACGAACCCTCGGGATCCTCGAGGAGTGCGAACACTTGATCACTTGGCAGGCTTTCCTGGTCGTTGGAGTCGTGCCGATAGACCGCAAAACGTTCGCTTCCATCGTCGGCGGGTGATAGGCGTCGCGCCAAACCACTCCGGGTGGCGATCCACAAGGTGCCGTTCTTGGTTACCAAGGTGAGGTTGATCTGGTCGTCGGGCAGAGACTCGGGATTCTCCGGAAGGTGACGCACATGCTCGACCTTCAGGGTTGTCGGGTCGATGAGATTGAGCCCCGCATCTTGGGTTGCAAGCCAGACCCGGCCTTGTTCGTCTGCAAACGCATCGCTGGCGGCGAATTGACTGGCCGCAGCCAACGACTCCGGGTTGTTCGGATCGTGCAGGAGGCGTCGAAACGTCAGCCGAGTCGGATCGAGCAGGGTCAACGCCCGGCCTCCAGGATGCAAGATCCAAATGGTCCCGTCGTCGGCCTCGGCCAGACCGGCGATGAAGTTGTCGGCCAGCGATGCGTCGTCTTCGACGTCTCGTTTGAAGACTTCGATCTCGTAACCGTTCCAACGGTTGAGACCGTCTTGAGTGCCGATCCAGAGAAAACCCTGGCGATCTTGCAGGATGGCGTTGGCGGAGCCCTGGGAAAGGCCATCAGCCAGCGTCAAGCGATCGAACTTGACCTTCTGTGCGCCCGCGGAGCCCGCGATCGAGAAGACTAGCCATCCCGCGAGCAGAGCTACGCGGAGGGAGCTTGTGATCCCACTACCGTTGAGTTTCGTCCAGTTCACAGCAGCCCTTCGAGTCGCTTCCTTGCCATCGGTATCCTACTGTCTTCAGACTGCATTTGTTGCGCAATGCGGCTGGTGGATGGGAACCGCCATGACGAAACGATGATCAAATGGTGATCCGGGGACAACCCAGCCGGCGTGACTCTCTGGGATGCTGTTGGAAAAGGAGGACACTATGAAACATCGACATCTAACGTTTGGAAGTCTCGCTGCTTTGGTCGCCCTGGGATTGTGGTTCGAGGGCTGCGCCAAGAAGGAGCCCGTGGTCAGCCCACCCCCACCCCCACACCCAGTCTCAGAGTCAGCTCCACCCCTACCCCAAATCTCAGAGCCAGCCCCAGAGTTCGGGGCTGTAACCGACATCGTCTTCGAGATACCGAAGCCGAAAGCGGAGACGCCCGTCGTGGCGACGGTGCCCTTCGGTGATCTTCGGGTCGTCAACGACGAGCCGTTTCCCGACATGTATTTCAAACACTACGGGGTCAACCCGACGATCGACACGGCTGAGGAGCCTCTGTCTACCTTCTCGGTTGATGTCGACAGGGCATCCTACAACGTCACCCGTGCTTACCTCGATCGCTCGGCGATGCCACCGGAAGAGGCGATCCGGGTGGAGGAATTCATCAACTCCTTCGACTACGACTACCCGCCGCCGCGAGACGCGGTCTTCTCTCTGCAGGCTGAAGCGTTCCCGTCACCGAACCGCCACGGATACCACGTCCTCCACCTGGGGCTCCAAGGATTCGAGGTCGACGCTGAGGACCGAGCGCCGGCCCACTTGGTATTTGTCATCGATGTCTCGGGCTCGATGGAGCGGGAGGATCGCCTCGGCCTGGTAAAAGCCTCGTTGCAGCTGTTGGTCGATCAGCTGGACGACCGGGACACGATCGGTATCGTGGTCTACGGTGACCGGGGGCGAGTGATCCTGGAGCCGACCGGTCTGGCCGAGCGTCGACGGATCCTGGCGGCGATCAAAGGGTTACGATCTACCGGTTCAACCAACGCCCAGGAGGGGATCCTGTTGGGCTATGGTATGGCGGCGCGGCACCTCGACAACCTCGACAGCGTCGGCGCCACCCACCGCATCGTGTTGTGCTCCGATGGCGTCGCCAACAACGGGATTTCGACCTCGGCAGACGGGATCTTCGACACCGTCCGCGACGAGGCGAAGCGGGGGATCACTATCTCCACCGTCGGCTTTGGCATGGGCAATTACAACGACACCCTGATGGAGCGTTTGGCCCAGATCGGCGACGGCAACTATCACTACGTCGACCGTCTGGGGGCGGCGCGTAAGCTCTTCGTCGGCGATCTCACCCAGACGCTGCAAGTGATCGCCAAGGATGTGAAGATCCAAGTCGCCTTTGATCCCGCCGTGGTGTCGCGTTATCGGCTGCTGGGATACGAGAACCGGCGATTGGAGAACCAGGACTTCGACGATGACCGCAAGGACGCTGGTGAGATCGGGGCGGGGCACGCGGTGACGGCCCTCTACGAGGTCAAGCTAGCGTCTCGAGCCGCCGACCTCGGCACCGTCAAGGTGCGGTACAAGGCGCCCGAGGGGGGCGCCTCGAAGCTGATCGAGAAGGTTTTGCCCCGGGTCGTCGTTCGAGGCTCCCTGACCGAGGCCTCGACGCCGGCTCAGCTCTCTCTGGTGGTCGCCTCTTTCGCCGAGAAGCTGCGCGGATCCTACTGGGTTCGCAACCTCTCCTATGGCGAGATCCTGACCTTGCACGACAGTCTCGATCCGCGGCTGGGCCAACAGGCAGAAGTCCAAGAGCTCCGGTCGCTGATCGTGCAAGCCGAGCAGTTGGACAAACGGGGCGACAAGTTTGCCTCGCTGGGCTCGGCGGGCGATATGGAGTTCGACCACGTGCCGATCTTGCAGTAGGCATCATGTGGCGCCGCATGTTACCGACCTCCGTCGCCTTGACGCTGGGGTTCTTGCTGCTGGCCTGGGGGCTGGTGCGGCTGCACCAGGTCTTCGTTCAAGAGCGAGCCGAAGCGCGTCGCGAGGTCGCGGCGCGTCGTGACGCCCTGGGCCGTTATGCCGAGCGCAGCTTGGCCCATGAGTTGGAAGATTCCTTGCGTCGTGCCGAGCCCGATATCCAGCACGCGTTGGCGGATCCTCTCGTAGCAGCGAGCCACCTGCTCTTCATCGACCGAGCCCCTGGCGATCAAGGCTCGATCGACAACCCCAAGCAGCGTCTGCCCCGGCTGGTGACGCCGCGGCCGGGCGTCGCCACCCCGGGTGATGAACTGTTCAACGCTCTGCGTCAAGGGCGCGCCGCCGAGCTCCGGGCTGCTGTCGAGTCCGACTCACCGTGGGCTGAACGTTTGGTCCTCTATGAGCGGTTTGCCGGCGCCGTCGACCGTCAACAAGGTGGGGAAGTCGCAGATGCCTTCCGTGCCATCTTGTCCCACCGTGTCCGCTACCGCATCGCGCGTACCCTTGACTTGCCCTACATGCTTGCGCTGCTCGATCTATTTGCGTCCGAGAGTCGGCCCGATCCCGCACTGTTACGCGGCCTCCTGCACGAGGGGCTCAGTGACGGTCGGGGCGGCCGAGTCCGCGACTTGTCCCGTCTCGTGCTCGAGAGTCGCGATCGTTTCACGGCGACAGATTTTGAGATCCTGAGTGGCCGGCTGGTGCGTTTAGCTGAAGGCTCGGGCGCTCCCTACGAAGCGTTCCTCGCTCGAGCCAGGGAGACTGAAGGTCCGGTCTTGGCTTTGGGCGACTTGGGGTTGTCCCCCCTTGCTCTGTCTGCCCTTGTTCTGAATGGCAGCTGGTACGTGGCGCCGGTTGACGGAGACGGGGTGTCTTCGAGCCTGCAAGGCATAGCGGTGGAATTCGATACCTTGCTGGCGCGGATCGGTGGCGAGATGGAGGAGCTCGGACTCCTCTCTGCGGGTGACGAGGTGCTGGCGGGCGAACGGGTGCCCACCAAATCGGTGGCCACCTCGCTGCCGGCGAGTCACGTCGCGATCGATGCTCTGCGTTTGCAGGTTGTGTCGCCCACTTGGGGCAAGGCTCTGGACGACATCGAGGAGCGTTATCGCCTGAAGACCGGGCTGGTCGCCCTGTCTGCACTTTTCGCTCTGGCGATCGTGACCCTGGCTCTTGTACTCCAGCACCGTCGTCACCAACTTTTGGAGCTCAAGGCCGACTTCGTCGCCACCGTCTCCCACGAGCTGCGCACCCCGCTGGCTTCGGTGCGCCTGATGAGTGAAACTTTAGAGCGTCGTGTGGGTCACCTTCCGGCTGCCAAGGACTACCCGTCGCGGATCGTGCGCGAAGTCGATGGGTTGAGTTTCCTGGTCGAGAATATCCTCTCCTTCCATCGCCTGGAGAAAGGGCGGTGGCGCATTCAACCCGCCGACGTGCCGTTGGTCGAGTTGGTGGATTTCTTGCAGTCGGAGCTCGAGCTCCACATGCCCAAGACGGTGCGAGTCGAATGTGAGGGCGACGAGGATCTCAGCCTGCGGGGAGATCCGGAGTTGTTGAAGCTGCTGTTCCTCAACCTCGGCCGGAACGCCTGCTTGTACAATCACCGGGAGCCGGTCGTGATCTCCCTGACCGTCATCGACGCCAAGGGCAGTGATGCACCAGGCAGTGATGCTCCAGGCAGTGACGCTGGCGTCGTCAGGCGTCTCCACTTCGGTGACAACGGCTGGGGGCTCGATCCAGCGGAGACAGGCAAGGTGTTCACCGAATTCTACCGGTCGCAAACGATGGGTGCGAAGCAGACCGCGGGTGTCAAGGGTACCGGCCTCGGGCTCGCTATTTGTCGCCGCGTCATGGCGCTTCACGGCGGCGAGATCCGCGTCGCCGACACCAGCCCAGAGGGCACCACCTTCGAGCTTGGATTCAAGGCATGAGCCCAATCTGCCAGCCCAGCTCGGTCATTCTGATCGTCGAGGATGATGAGAATCTACGGCTCGCCCTCGCCGACAACTTAGAAGACGAAGGCTATCGTGTGCTCACCACCGCTCACGCTGGCGAGGTCTGCGGGATCGTCCTCGACACTGACGTCGATCTTGTGATCCTCGACATCATGTTGCCCGATGGTGATGGTTATGCCGTCTGCCGCAATCTGCGGGCAGCAGGCAGCGAGACCATGATCCTGATGCTCACGGCCAGGACCTTGGAAGACGATCTGGTGCGCGGCTTCGAGGCTGGGGCTGATGATTATCTGACCAAGCCCTACCGTCTCGCCGAGCTCCTCGTCCGAGTCCGAGCCCTACTGCGGCGTCGGGGGTCGACGCTGCAACAGGTGCAGACCTTCGCCGGCTTCAGCTTGGACACCACCAGCCGCACCCTGATCGACCCCGCCGGCCAGCCGATCACCCTGACCCGTACCGAATTTGATCTGCTGGCCTTTTTTCTTACCCACCTTGGCCGCGCCTTGACGCGAGATCAGATCCTCGACCAAGTGTGGGGTCAAGAAGTGGTTGTCGACGCCCGCACCGTCGACAACTTTGTATCGAATCTCAAGAAGAAGATGGGCTGGCGCCCGGGTGTCGGTTTTCGGATCGAGACCTTACGTGGCGTCGGCTATCGTTTGGAAGTTGATTAGCGTCGCCGATGTCCAATTGCGACGTCAGCCGTTCTCTTCGACCCAACGCTCGATTTTTTTCTGCAAGATGCCCAGCGTCACCGTGCCATCTTCGATCACCCGATCATGGAAGGCTTTGACGTCGAAACGTTCACCGAGGCGTTCTTCAGCCATGCGCCGCAAGCGTTGGATCTCGAGATTACCGGTCATGTAGGACAGCGCCTGGCCGGGGACGGCAAGGTAACGATTGATCTCGTAGTTGGCCTCGGCTTCGGATAGGACGGTGGCGTCGCTGCCCACCGGTTGCTGTGCAAAGGTCGAGGGTAAGGCGCTTTGCCAGCCGGTCCATGCCGGGCTGACGTTCCACAGCTCGATACGGCAAGCGCGCAGGCCGGCCTGAGCTGCGATGCGGTCGAGGGCGTAGTCGTAGACGATCGCCGCGTCGCTGCCGTCGAGCGCTGCCGGGTCGATGGCGCGCAATCCCGCAAGCCAAGTGTCGACCCGGTGCTGCCACGTCGCCAACGCGTCGAGACTGTGGTCGACCAGGCGTGAATAGTCGAGGTCGGTGTAGCCCGAGTCGTAGGCTTGGTCGGTGAAGTCTTGGTAATAGCCGTCGACATAAGCTTCGGCGATCTCGAGGGTGCTGGCGATCGGATCGTCAGCCGGTGGTGGCGTCTTGACGTCAGCGCCCTGCCCGCACGACACGAGGAGCGGAGTGAGGGCTCCAATGACAAGGAGAGGGGTGAAGAAGCGTGGGCGGTGCGTCAAAGTCATCGGAAGCTCCTACAGGCGTCGAAGGGAGGTCGGTTCGATGGACGGTATCATTACAAGTCGGCGAACGATGCAACCTCCGTTAAGATCAGTTGAACGCGAGTCTGGAGATTTGCTTTGAACATCTACATTCAGCTGACACGGAGATTCAGAAACCCTCGCAGCAACTGCGTCTCTCGGCCTACGAGAGGCCCATCACGTCATCGTGCAGAAGGCTAGGGAGACACTTCCGACTCATCCAAGGAATGATTCATGAGTAACGGTTTACAAGACGAGTTCTTGAGCGAGGAAGATTTGGATCTAAAAAACCTTTCCAAAGTAGAGCTCGATGCCTATTGGGAAGTATGGTTTCGACAGGCCCAGGCGACGAATCACCTTGATTACGATCGTTACTCACACGGGGTCTTTGTGGACACTAGGGATCCGGCAGCAGAACCTCCTCCCGCCACGTCAGAGTGGGATGTTCTTCGCCGCCAGGATTGAGTGGCTTAGCTCTCAGAACAACCTTGTTTGTACAGAGTCTCGGATAATGCCGGGGAGTTCATATGTTCTACCGTGTTGTGACCTTTACATCGTTGCTGCTTCTGGCAGCGCCTAACACTCCGCTAACGGCGGCTGGTGCCGCTGAGATCTCGATCCGCGGCCACGTCCTCGGGCCCGACGGTGAGCCCCGATCCAAGGTAGAGGTGGTTCTCGAACCGACACCTTCCGCCTACGAACGAGCCCGCTTGCGTCTTGCGGGGCGGCCCGGGCCGGAGCCGGTGGCACGCACCCGCACCGACGGCGACGGTGCCTTCGAGCTCGGCGCTCCGGCCGCCGGCATGTGGACGTTAGTGGTCTCTGCCCCGAAGTTGTTGACCATGGAACGGCGTTTGACTCCGCTGGTCGAGGAGACGGTGCTGCCGCCGGTCGAGCTGGTGCCGACGACGGAGCTCGAGGTACGGGTGGTTGATGCTCGAGGCAAGCCACGCCCGGGTGTGGTCGGCGCCTATGCCCTCGACGTGCGCAGCGGCTCCTGGATACCACGACTGCGTCTCACGACGGCGGGGGAGGATGGTATCGCCCGCCTACCGCTGGGGCGCGACGAAAAGATTCAGCTCGAGGTGCGGGCAGACGGGCACCCCCTAGTCGTCTCCGAAGTGTCCGACGAGACCTCCGTCACCGTTGAAGCGCCGGCCGGAGTGGCTGGTGTCTCGCGGGTTGCCGGCTCCAGAAAACGCCCCGTCGTCGCGGCCATCGCCTTCCAGGGCAGCGCTCTGTTGCCGTTCGGTTTGACCGACGACGAAGGGCACTTCGCCTGGGTGGTTCAGGTGGAGAATCCAAGGGCGCTGCACGTATTGACCGCGGACCGTTGGAGTAGGTCGTTCGTGCCCGAGATCGACGGCGGCTCCACCAAGACCAGACCCACTATCCGAGAGGTTCGGCTCGAGCCGCCGACAACCGTCCGTGGACGGGTACTCGACCTCGCGGACCGGGATCCGATCGCTGATGCCCTGGTATGGGCGGTCCGTGGTGAGTTTGCGGTGACCGACAAACAAGGTGGCTACGAGCTCGATATCGCACTTTACAAACCGCGTTCGGTGGGGGCTGCCGCCGCCGGCTACCTGTGGGACTACGCCCCGCTGAACGATTCGACGGACGATCAGTCACTGGCGATCGCTTTGATGCCGGCCGCGGTGCTGAGTGGAAGAGTTGCCGATGTGGAGGGAAACGCGCTCGAGGGGGTGGCGATTTCGCTCCAGCTCGCGCCGCGGGCCAGCAGGCCTCCTTCGGCGGCTCGCCGAGCGATCTCCAACAATCGGCGCGCCCGGACGTCTCGCCAGGGCACATTTCAAATAGTGGGTCTACCGGCTAACTTGACGACTCAGCTGACCTGCCAAGCCGAGGGTTTTGCGCCGCAGCAGCTAACCGTTGAGCCCATCGAGCCGTTCGAGCATCGTTCGAGGCTCGAGGTTGTGATGAGCAAGGGGCGTCGCGCCTTCGGCTGGGTTGTCAACGACGGTGACGAACCGATCGCTGACGCCGAGGTGCGATTGGTTCCGCCGCCGTCGACCAATGACCCGCGAGTTGCACGGTGGATGGATCACTCCCGAGATGATGGGCGTTTCCCAACCGTCGTCACCGATGTGGAGGGGCGGTTCGAGGTCCTCGACTTGGCGGACGGTCAATACGATCTCGAGGTGGTTGCTAGTGGCTACGCTCCGGCCCGCTTCCCTGGGTTGAAGGTCCCTGCCGATCAGCAGGACGAGACCGAAGTTGTTGATCTCGGCATCGTCACCATGGCCCAGGGAGCAGCGATCGAAGGCCGGGTCGTCGATTCCGAAGACACCGCACTCAGCGGCGTCGAGATCAAGGTCGAGCTCCCCCAAAGATGGGTCCAGAGGGGCTCGCAGAGCTCTCGTTACCAGTTGACGACCGGCCCTGGGGGGCAATTTGTCGTGACCGATCTGCACCCCGGGCAACCGGTGGTGGTGGCGGCCAGCAAGTCGGGTTATGTCTCCGCCGAGTTGAGAGAGGTGCGTCCGCCGACCGACGAGCCCTTGACGATTGTCCTGCAGACCGCCGGCCGTCTGCAAGGTCGGGTGGTCAATGCGAGTGGCGAGCCGCTGGCGAGCGCGAAGGTTTTGACCTACCCTGACACTCGGTCGCAGGAGTCGTCTAGCGGTTGGCGAGGTTGGAGCCGGCCGCTGAACACCACGACCGAGGCCGACGGCCGATTCTTGATCGAGGATGTGGCACCGGGAACGTTGTGGGTCTCTGTTGAGGCCAAAAGTTATCAGGGGCAAACCCGAGAGGGCATCGAAGTGGCGGCGGGCGCCACCACCGATCTCGAATTCGTGCTCGAGACCGGGGCGGTGATCGAAGGCACGGTCACCGCCGTAGATGGCGAGCCGTTGTTGCAGGCTTCGATCACGGTTTCGGAATCACGTGACAGTCTGTCGCCTGGCTCTTGGAACTCGGTTTCTAGTCGTATTGACGCCGATGGTCGATACCGCGTCGCTGGCGTCCCTGTTGGTCCCGCTAAGTTGGTGGTCTTCCACCGCTCGACAAGAGGTCTGACAAAGACGGTCGAAGTACGCCCGGGCACCCAAGTCATTGACCTCCAGCTCGAGCCCAGCTTTACGGTTGCCGGCCAGGTGGTGGCGCCGGACGGAACGCCGGTTGGCGACGCGACGATCGTCATCGAGGTCGACTCGGAGTACAGTGTGAGCCACTCTCGGTTCTACCGGTCGTCGGTGGTGAGTGCCGCTGACGGGGCTTTTACGGTGACCGACGTCGCCGCGGGGCACTATAAGATCGCCGCCTCCCGCGACGGGTTTGCCCCAGCGACATCTGAGACATTCGAAGTTGCGAGCAACGTCAGCGGCCTGTTGCTGCAGCTCAGCCATGGCTCAACCTTGAAAGGACGAGTCCTGGGCCTCGAGCTCGACGAGCTCGGTGCGTTGTCGCTGGTGGCATACAGCTCCAAGGGTGGCGCTCGCTCGGGGAGGGTCGACTTCTCGGGAGACTACAGATTTGATCAGCTGGCGGCTGGCGAGTGGTACGTAGAGGCGCGGGTGTCGGGCTCGGACCGGTCCTTGGTGCTGCAGATCGAAATTCCTGAGGGCGACTCCGAAGTCGAGAAAGATCTCGAATTCAAACCCGGCTTCACCCTCAGTGGCATCGTGCTCGACAATGAGCGTCCAGTCGCTGGCGTCAGCGTCAGTGCGGGCGGGTCGGTCAACAACTCAGGATACGACTCGACCGATGCTGACGGCCGCTTCAGCATCGGCAATCTGGCGGTTGGTACCTATATGGTCAGAGCGAGTACCGGCATCGCGACGCAGTACGTGGAAGAGGTTGAGCTCAGCGGTGACCGCGACCTGCGAATCGAGATTGCAACCGGTGCACTTTCGGGGACGGTGCGCAGCGCGGTCGACGGCGAACCGTTGTCCGGGGTGAGGCTCGGCCTCGAGTTGCTCGATCGCAGCGACGACGCCGAGATTCCGCGGCACGGTCTCAGCAACAAGTTGACGACCGACTCGCGAGGACGCTTCCGCGCCACCCGGATCCGCCCGGGAAAATGGCGCCTGGTCGCCTCCCGGTCGGGATACGCTCCCGGCGAGGCATCGCTGTCCGTCACTCACGGAGGCACGTCAGAGGTCGAGATCCAGCTGACGCCGACCGAAGGTGTAACGTTCGATATCGCCTTACAATCGGGCGCCGAGGTGCCGTCGGTCCAGGTTTCGATCCTGGATGCTTCCGGACGGCACTTGAGCGGCGGTAGCCATCCGGTGGTCGAAGGGCGAGCTCGGGTGTCGACGGTGCCGCTGGGGCGTTGGGAATTGGTGCTCCAGGCAGGTGACAGCGCTGCGACCCGCTGGGTGGTCAACTCCCCCGGTGATCAGGGGCGAGTTTACTTACCGACTGCTGGCAGCCTACAAATCAAGATTCCAGAGCTCGAAGGCGAGCCGAGGACCAAAGCCCTGCTCACCGGTCCCGACGGCAAACCCTTCGTCTACGTCGGCGGCACCACGTTCAACCCCGGAGAATGGCACCTGAGGTCCGGCCGAGCCATGGTGCCAGGCCTCACCCCGGGAGTTTGGAGCTTCACCGTCGAGCACGCCGATGGTCGGTCATGGAGCGGCAGCGCGACGGTGGCGTCTGGCGCGATGACCGAGGTTGTGTTGCCTTAGAGAACTCCCATTGTGTCATGATCGTATAGCTATTCGAGTCTCTATCCGTCACTCTGCCTAGGGAGTTGGCTATGTTTTATCGTGTTGTGACCCTTTCGTTGCTGCTTCAATTGTGGTCGGTTGCGGGTATTGCCTCGGCGAGCGGTATCCCGATCCTCGGCCGCGTCCTGGACCCGGATGGTGAACCTCGGTCGAAGGCTGAAGTCCATCTGGAGGCGATCCCGTCGACTTATGAACGGGCGCGCCTGCGACTGGAGGGCCGGGCCGGACCGGAGCCGGTGGCACGAGTCCGCACCCGTGCCGACGGTACCTTTCAAATCACAGCCCCGAAAGCCGGCATGTGGAAGGTGGTGGTGGCGGTCCCTGGCTGGTTGACCATGGAGCATCGACTCATGCCGCTGGTCGAGGAGATGCTGCTGCCGACCGTTGAGTTGGAGAGAGCCGCAAAGCTCGAAGTACGGGTGGTCGATGCTGAGGGTAAACCGCGTCCCGGCGTTGTGGGGGCGGTGACGCGTGGCGTGCGCGAAGATTCCTGGCGACCCCAATTACGACTTGCTGTTGCTGGTGACGATGGCGTCGCCAGCCTGCCGCTGGGGCAGAACGAGAAGATTCAGCTCGAGGTGCTGGCCGCGGGACACCCGTTGGTGGTGGCCGAGGTGGTCGACGAGAAACAGCTGACGATCGAAGTGGAGACCGGCGTCGCCCGCACGGTACGGGTCACCGATCGACACAAACGACCGCTGGCCGACGCTCTCGCTTTCCAAGGCAGTGCGCTGCTGCCTCACGGCCTCACCGATGCCGAAGGGCACTTGACGCTGGTTCAGCCAGCGAAGGAGCCGCTGACCCTCCAGGTTTCGACTTTGAATCGCTGGAGTGGGTCGTTCGAGCTCGATCCCAAAACGACCAAGCCGAAGGTCCGGGAGCTCCAACTCGACCCTCCAGAAACCGTGCGTGGTCGTGTCCTCGACCTCGCGAGTCGGGATCCGATCGCCGATGCGCTGGTGTGGGCGGTGCGCGGCGAGCCCGCGGTGACGGATAGACACGGCGGCTACGAAGTCGAGATGGGTGTCTACAAGTTGCGCTGGGTGCAAGCAGCAGCGGGTGGCTACCTGAGAGGTTTTAGCCAATTGAGTGCGGGTGGTGATCAGGATAACGTGGCGATTGCCTTGGCTCCGGCGGGGGTGTTGAGCGGCAAAGTGGTTGACGACCAGGGCGGGCTACTAGCTGGGGTGGCGATCGAGATCCAGGTGAAGCCCCAGAGCAGACGCCTGTCGTCAACTGTCCAGCGCCTGATGCGTGACGGTTGGCGCGGTCGGACGTCGCAACGTGGCGTGTTCAGGGTCGCGGGGTTACCGGCCGAGGTTGCCCTCGAGCTAACTTGCGAGGCGGAGGGTTATGCGCCTCAGACCCTTGCCATTGAAGCGCTCGAAGCCTCTGAGACCCGTTCCGAAATCGAAGTGGTGATGCGCCCCGGCCGTGCCGCCTTTGGCCTCGTGGTCGATGAGGACGACGTGCCGGTGGCGGGCGCTGAGGTCCGGCTGGTGGCTCCGCCGCCCACCGATGATCTGCGCGCCATGATGCGAATGCGCCGATCGGTCCAGGACGCGGAGAGTGATCCGGTGGGTTTGACCGATGGTGAAGGCCGCTTCGAGATCCGTGACCTGGCGGATGGACGTTACGATCTTGAAGTGAAGGCCAGCGGTTTTGCGCCGGTAAAGATCCCCGGAGTGCGCCTGGACGACGACAGTATCCGGGTCGATCTGGGAACCGTGGTGATGGTTCAGGGAGCGACCATCGAAGGGCGGGTGATGGATCCTGAAGGGGGCGCCATCGTCGACGCTGAAGTCATGATCGATCTTGGGCGAAGATCGATCATGATGCGGCAATCCGGTGGGGCCAGCCCAACCAAGACCAACGACCAAGGTCGTTTTGTCCTGGTCGATTTGCTGCCGGGGCAGCCGGTGAACATCACCGTCACCCGCCAGGGGTTTGCCTCTGAATCGGTGAGCGACGTGCGGCCACCCACCGAAGAGGCGCTGGCGATCGTCTTGCGGCCAGCGGCGCGCCTGGAAGGACGGGTCGTCAACCGACAAGGTGACCCGATTCACGAGGCGAAGGTCAGCGCGTACCCCGACTATCGAGCCGCGACCGGTGTTCGCCACTTTGGCGGCTCGAGCCAAGGCAGCACCGATGGGGATGGCCGTTTCGTGATCGAGAACGTCGAACCCGGGGTGTTGCAAGTGTCGGTGCGGGCCGAGGGTTATCAGCAGGAAGCACGGCCGGGGATCGAGGTTGCGGCCGGCGCCAAACACGAGCTCGAATTTGTCCTCGATGTTGGGGCGGTGATCGAGGGTACGGTCACCACCGCCACGGGGGAGCCGGTGGTTGAGGCTACGATTGGCGTTGCGGAGCCGCAAGACGGTATCTCTGCCGGTTTTCTGGGCTCCGCCAACGGTCGCACCGATGCCGAAGGCCGCTACCGCATCACTGGCGCACCCCTCGGGGCGGTAACGGTCACGGTCTACCACCAGAGCGAGCTGCGCTTGTCGAAGAGCATGAAAGTGCAGCCGGGGACCCAAGTTGTCGACCTCGTGTTGGAGAGTGGCTTCGAGATCACCGGGCAGGTCGTGTCTCCGGCTGGGGATCCGGTTGGCGGCGCCGCCGTGTCGATCCAGGAGAGCTCCAGGCCGGGTGTGGCCCATTTTGCTTTCGGCAGGTCGCAGGCGTCGAGCGCTACGGATGGCAGTTTCACGTTGTCCAGTGTGTCGGCAGGCAGCTACACGGTAGGCGCCTCTCTCGAGGGTTTTGCTCCGGCGACGTCCGATCTCTTGGAGGTGTCGGGCAATGTCACCGGGGTGCTGCTGACGCTACGCTCCGGGCTGACCCTCAAGGGTCGCGTCCTCGGACTCGAGCTCGACGAGCTCGGAGCGCTGGAGCTCATGGCCTTCAGTCGACAGGGTGGTATGAGGCGCGGGCATGTCGACTTCGCGGGTGAGTACGTTTTCGACAACCTGGCGGCCGGGAAGTGGCAGGTTCAGGCCGAGGTGACAGGCTCCGGACGCTCGTCGGCGTTACAAGTCGAGCTCTCCGAAGGTGTTTCCGAGGTCATCAAGGATATCGAATTTGGGACCGGCTTTACCTTGACCGGCATCGTGCTCGACAACGACCAACCGGTCGCCGGCGCCAGGGTATCGGTCAGCAACTCGAAAACCAGCGGCGGACACGGATCCACCGGCGGAGATGGTCGCTTCCGGATCGAAAATTTGTCGGCCGGGTCGTATCAAGTCATGGTGATGGCGGGTATGGGATTCCGGCAGGCAGAGCCCCTCGAGCTCACCGGTGATCACGAGCTGCGGATCGAGACTGCAACCGGCGCCATCTCTGGCGTGGTGCGTAGCACCGTGGATGGTGAGCCTTTGGCTGGCGCCACCGTCGCTCTCGAGATGCTGAACGCCAGTGACGATTTGATGGCGGCGGGCCTGCGGCATTTGGACAACCGCACCGCGACCGACTCAAAAGGCGCCTTCAGGATGCCTCGGGTGCGCCAAGGCGACTGGCGGGTCGTCACCACCAAGCCCGGTTATGCCCTGACCGAAGTGATGGCGTCCGTCACCGGCAGCGAGTCGTCGGAGCTGGAGATCCAATTGACGCCTACCGAGGGTGTTGCGTTTGTACTGGCTCTGCAATCGGGCGCCACCGTGGCCTCCGCTCAGATCGCGACCCTCGACCCCGCTGGACGCCGGCTCAACTCCGGCACCTATCCCGTGATCGAAGGCCGGGTTCATGTCTCGACCTTGGCGCCTGGGCGTTGGGTTCTGGTGGTCCAGGCCGGTGACGGCGCTGCGACCCGCGTTACGGTGACATCACCGGGGGATCAGGGGCGTGTCGTCCTGCCCACCGCCGGTAACTTGCACCTCACAGTACCCGAGCTCGAGCAAGAGCCGATTTCGAGGGTTGCCCTCACCGGTCCCGACGGTCAACCGTTCGTCGGTGTCGGCGCTGTGTCTTTTGCTCCTAGTGAACCCGTCATGTCCGCTGGTGAGTCATGGATCAGTGGCTTGACGCCGGGGGTTTGGAGCTTCACTGTCGAACACCCCGATGGTCGTACTTGGACGGGTAGTGCGGCCGTGACGCCGGGTGGAACTACCGAAGTCATTTTGCCTCGAGTGTCGCCTTAGCCTGGCACGCTCGTCATTCTCGCTCCCACTTTGGGGCGGGAGTCGGCCCACCCGAAGATGTGGTTTGCCGGAGATCTGCGACCACCAGAATAAGTCTGGCGTTGACGACGTAGGATCCCCGAGAACCCTGAACGGAAGGACATGATGCACGAGCGCAAGAACCAATGGTCGGTCGGACAGTGGATGACGCCCAACCCCAAGACAGTGACTCCCGATACCTCGGTCAAAGCGGCCTTCTTTCGAATGCGCAGCGACGGTTACCGCCACCTGCCGGTAGTCGATGACGGCAAGCTGGTCGGGATGGTGACTGACCGTGATCTCAGGCGGCCCGACTTAACCAACGAGCCCGACGGTTGGCACGAATTCTACAACCTCGACGACGACTACGAGGTTCGTCACGTGATGACCACCCGGGTCGAGTCGATGGTGACATCCGACGGCCTGGAAAAGGCCTTGAAGCTCCTGATCGAGCGCAAGTTCGGCGCCGCGCCGGTGGTCGACCGGCATGGCGAGATGATCGGCATCATCACAACTTACGATCTGATGCGTGCCTTCCAGAATGTGCTCGGTGAGGTCGGCGAAGCTTTGCGTGAAGGCATCTGAACCTGACACAGGGTCGAAGGTGCTATCCTCACGCCGCGGCAACCCATACCTTGGAAACGAAGGCCTATCGGCGAAGCTGATCGTTCGTTCAGGAAGTCACACGTACTGATTTGTTTAATTTAGAGGAAACGGCATGAGCAAATTAACACTGGGAGTCATTGGGACTTCAAAAAAAGAAGATGAACGACGGGTTCCAATTCACCCAGAGCATTTGCCGCGCATCCCTGAAGACATTCGCCGCAAGCTGATATTCGAGGAAGGTTATGGAACACCATTCAATATCCCGGACTCGGAAATTGCTGCGCAGACGGGCGGTATTGCCACACGCCACGAGTTATTGGCCGATATTGGCGCGGTTATTATTGCCAAGCCTGTAGTCGCTGATTTACACGAACTTCGCGAAGGAGGAATACTTTGGGGGTATCCGCATTGTGTCCAGCAACGGGATGTCACCCAGGCTGCAATCGATCGGAAGCTGACGCTGATTGCCTTTGAGGACATGTTTACTTGGGGACCTAACGGTCAGATGGGCCGCCACACGTTTTATAAGAATAACGAAATGGCAGGTTATTGCGCGGTAATACATGCCTTGCAGCTCAAGGGGATCGATGGCCACTACGGCAACCAACGCAAAACCATCATTTTTGGTTTTGGCGCAGTCAGTCGGGGGGCGATCTACGCTCTCAAGGCTCATGGATTCAGAGATGTCACAATCTGTATTCAACGCCCCGACCACGAAGTACGCGAAGAAGTGCTTGATTGTCACTATGTCCGGATTCAGGCGGGTGGTGAACACGAAGCACGCATGGTAGTCGTGGAGCACGATGGAACTACGCGGCCGTTGACTGACCTGATCAGTGAAGCAGATATCATCGTAAACGGAACGTTTCAGGACACAGCGAATCCGATCGATTTTGTGACCGAAGCGGAGAGCTCATCCCTCAAGCACAACAGCTTGATTATTGATGTCAGTTGTGACGAGGGCATGGGATTCTTTTTTGCCAAACCCACCACGTTCAAGCGCCCGATGTTCAAATATGGAAGCACAGATTATTATGCCGTTGATCACACTCCGAGCTATCTCTGGGACAGTGCGTCGCGCTCTATCTCTGCGGCGCTCATTGTCTATTTGCCGGCCGTGGTGGCGGGCCGAGACAGCTGGCAGCAAAATGAGACCATTCGGCGAGCCATAAATACTGATGGTGGCGTGATTCAGAACCGCTCTATTCTGTCGTTTCAAAACCGCGAGCCGCTCTACCCGCATGCCCACATCAATCCGGTTGGGAATGCTGGCTCGAGTAAGGTTGATGCCTGACAATTGCCTCCACAGTGGTTGTCGAGAGGTATGACACATCGAGCAAACGTCTCGCAAGGCCGGTGCCGCTATCGTCAGACCGGCGCGACCAAAGCCGCTTCTGCCCGTGCCGCCTCGATCTCGGCCGTCAACGACGCACCGATCGACAACACCCCGTCAACCAAGGCGTCGAAGTCCTCGCGACGAGTACGGTGGTTGGTGTTGGCGACCCGAAGTGCAAAGTGGCCATCGATGCGGGTACTCGACGGAATGGCGATGCCCTGCTCCTGGATGCGTAACAGGATCTCTTGGTTGAGGTCGTCGAGCTCGGACGGACTCAGGTAGGGGCCGACATAACGGAAACACACCAGGTTGAGGGGCACCGGCGCCAGAAGCTCGAGCTGGGGCTCACGTTCGATGCGCGCCGCGAGATAACGAGCCTGGTCGACGTTCTGGCCGACCATCTGGCCGAGACGATCCGTGCCGTGGGTCTTGAGCAGCATCCAGACCTTGAGGGCGCGGAAGCCGCGACTGAGCTGGAGACCGAGCTCGGTCATCTCCAAGGCTTCGGGCTGGATGCCTCGTCCTGGTGTTTGGAGGTAGTCAGCAGCCATCGCAAAAGTCTGACGGTGGAGACCGGCATCGCGCACCAAGACGCACCCGACCTCGTATTGCAGGTAGCCCCATTTGTGGAGATCGAAGGCTAGGGAGTCGGCACGCTCCAGGCCCTTCACCAGCGGTCGCAGCTCGGGGACCAGGGCGGCGAGGGCGCCGAAAGCGCCGTCGACGTGGAACCACAGGTCTTCTTCGATGCAGAGATCGGCGAGGGCGGTGAGATCATCGAAAGCGCCGGTGTTGACGGTTCCGGCGTTACCGACGACGCAGATCGGGAGGTCGCCGGCGGCACGATCCGCATGGATCGTCGCCCGCAATGCGTCGAGGTCGATGGCGCCTTGGCGATCTGCCGCGATGTGACGGAAACCCTGCCGTCCCAGGCCGAGCAGGTCACAACACTTGGGAGCCCAGCTGTGGGTCTCGCAGGAACCGTAGATCCGGAGACGCGGTCGACCAACGCCTGATAGGCCATCTTCACGGACGTCGAAATTAGCTTTCACCCGTCGCGCCACAGCGATAGCGGTGAGATTGGCGGCGGTGCAGCCGCTGACCAGCAGGCCGCTAGCCGAGGTTGGATAATCCATCATCTCCGCCAGCCAACCGATCACCTGGCGCTCGATCGCCGAGGCACTTTGATCGTAGCCGCCGACGTGACTGTTCATCGTCGCCGCCAGCATCTCAGAGAGGACACCGTCCGCGGTGCCGGTGCCCATCACCCAACCCCAGAAACGGGGATGAATGTTGCCGGTGGGGTAAGGCAGCACAGACTCCCGAAACGTGTCGTAGACGTCGGTCAGCTCGCTGGCGGCACGGGGCAGGGGCTCGGTCAGCTCAGCTCGGGCGTGATCCGGCAGGGGTTTCCAGGGTGGGCGTTCACGGACCGTGCGCAGGTATTCGACCATGTCGTCGACGGCGCGATGCGCCAAGTCAGCAAACGCATCCCAGTCTTGAGGGTCGAGATCAATCTCATCAGAATCGGGTCGAGACACGGAGACTCCTTGGGTGACAGCCGAAAGGCGATCGAAGTGACCGCAGCTTACCGAACGATTGATGTTCACGCGAGGGATGGAAGCGCCGGCAAAGCAAATAGTGAGACAAGGGAGCCCTCTGCCGTGAACATTTGAGCTACGGTGGTGTCTTCAATATTGGATCTATCGTGATTGAAGTCGGCGGCCCGCCGGCGGCGGTACGGATCGTATCGATGGCGTCACCTGACGCCGATCCTAACTAACTTTGGGAGGTTCTTTATGCCACGGCAAGCCCGTTGGTCGTCCATCCTTCGTAACCTGGCACTGGCTCTGTTGCTGACACTGCCGCTCGTGCTCTTCACGACCGGGCCGGTTGGCGCCGCGCCGCCGTCCGACCTGACAATGGCGATCACTCAACGCTCCGGCGTCGTCGAGCTCGATCTCGGATTGGCAGCTCCGGCCGGCGCGGTGGCCCTTGGCGTCACCTTCGACTCGAGTACGCTGAGCTTCGTCGGTTATGGTCATCTCGAGTCGACCAGTCTGCTGGGCAGCTCGTCGCGACCCGCTCGCGATCGTCGCGACATAGATGGCGAGCCGCAGACCGATCGTGTGTTGCGGTTGGTGTGGCTCGACGTCGGCAGCGCCGGGCTGGAGGCCAGCAAGCTGGCGCAGCTGCGTTTTGTGATGCGTGACGGCGTCGAGGCTGTGCCGGCAGGGGCCTTGACGGTGGTCCCGCTGTCGACCGAAAGCGCCTTCATTGCCCGGCGGTGGACTCCGGGCCTGGCGACCGATGGCGGACTGCAAGCGCTCGACCTGCCACTGAAGGCAGCGAGCCAGCAAGCCGTGGTGCCCTACCCGCGAGCCAAAACCACCGTCGCCGAGGAGTGCTCTCCGGACCTCGACGGCAACGGTGTCTCCGACGGCCTGACCGACGGTCTGCTCTTTATCCGTCACCTCTTCGGTCTCAGCGGGTCGACCCTAACCGACGGCGCCATAGGCTCCGGCGCCACCCGCCGGACGGCACCGCAAATCGAGGCTTTTCTTGCCGCCGCTGACTGCCGTCCGATGGTTGATGTCGACGGCAACGGCACCCCTGACGCGCTGACCGACGGGCTGTTGTTTGCGCGCTTTCTCCTCGGCTTCTCCGGCGAGAGCCTAAGCGACGGTGTCGTCGGGCCTAATGCCTCGCGGGTCGACGGTGACGACGTCCGGGTTTGGCTGTCCTACTACGACAACCCGCGTTTTGTCATCGCCGAAGGCATGGCCGACGCGAACACTGAAGTCTCAGATATCTTCGAAGACCTGCGGATCCGAGGAGTCGGTAATGACTCGGTATCGGTGCGGGTGGTCGAAGGGCGCAACGATCGGGATGAGCCGGTTTTTGGTTTCGAGATCGACGGTGAGGCCGAGATCGAGTTCGGCGATCCCAACCGCGACGCGCCCAGCCGCAGTCGCGCCGCCGATCCGGGTTACCCGGTCGATCGCAGTTGGGGACGTGGAAGCGACATTTTCCTGCAAGGTCCCGGCCTGCCGAGCACCAACCGCAGCCCTGGTCGCCGCTACATCACCAACGGTCTGCAAGTCTACTGCGTCACTCGGCCGACCTATCAACTGCTGTCCGCTTGCGATGAGGGGGACGCCGAATGCCTCGGCATGGGCGATCCGGTGTTGCTGATCCACGGCTTCACCCTCTTCGACGACCTGGGAGGCGGTGAAGGTACGTGGGGGATGTTTCCGCAATTGTTGGCGGAAGTTGGCGCCACGCCACGCTATGTGCCGTTCGAGTTCCGCTGGAACAGCCGCGCCCGCTTCCAGGATGTCGCTCGCGAGCTCGGGGCGTCGATCGAGAAGATCGCGCTGGCCACCGGTCGTCAGGTGCATCTGGTGGGCCATTCGTTTGGCGGTGTGTTGATCCGAACGCTGCTGCAAGCCGCGCTGGCGGACGAGAACCGTTTTGCCAATCTCAGCGACTCCATCGCCAGCGTCGCCACCCTGGGCACGCCTCACTCCGGAATTGCGGACGGTGACACGACCCTGCACGGGATCGACTTGCCCGATGGGCGCGATACGGTGTTCATCAACGGCTGTTATCAAATCAGCTGTCACCAGACGGGTGAAGATGTCTTCAATGCGACCACGGCCGAGATCTTCGGTGTGGCGGATGAACCAGGAAGAATCACCGCAGAAATGGCGCGGCTGGCTGTCAATCCCATTCCTTCGTTGCCGATCTTGGCCCTGCTGGGATTGACCACGGATGACGGACCAAACACTATCGTTGACGACGGTGATGGCGTCATCTCGGGTTGGGGCCAGCGGATACATCCGGTACGGGCAGTGGTTCGCAATGGCGCCACCCTGAGCCGACAATGGCTCGGGTTGCTGAATGGCAGTCCAGTGTCGGGCGCCCAGGTCACCGAGCGTTTGCTGGGTTTTGCCGACGGCAACATGGCGACGGTCAGGCCAGGCAGCACCAATCCGGAGCCGGGAAATGACGGTTACAAGCACATCAGCAGCCAGCCATTCTTTTCCGGCGCGACGCCCGAGGCGCATGTCGACTGTGGCCAGCGTTCCGGATGCACCCACGACGGCTTCAACGAAGTCCTGCAGTGGTTGAGTGATCATCCTGCTGGCGACGCGCCGGCACGACCCGAGATTCTCTTCGAGCTGCGCATCATCGACGGCGGAGGCAACCCACTGCCAGGCGCTGATGTACGACTGATGGACGGCAGCTCGCTGCTCGCCAAGAGCATCTCCGGCGGCGATGGCCACCTGACCTTGCCGTTGTCCTTTGTCGCTGACAGCAGATTTACTATCTATGCCAATCTCGACGGTTTTCGCAGCGGCGTGCTCTCGGTGCGGACGTTCACTCTGCCGTCGGAGACGCCGACCCAATTGGGTGATCTGGTGCTGCCGTCGAACCAACCGGCCTACGGTGATCTGGTTGGTCAGGTGGTCGACGCTATCGATGGCTCGCCGTTGGCCGGTGTCAGCTATACGCTGACTCGGATCGATCAAGTTCGGCCTCAGCGCTCGGGGCTGACGGCAGCGGGTGGCGGCTTCGAGATCCAGAATCTGTTGGCGGCGCGTTATGTTCTGAGCCTGGAGCTCGATGGTTACGAGCCGACCCAGCGGTCGGTTGACGTGCTCGCCGATACGACCAACAGTCTGCAGATTGGATTGTCGCCGAATTTGGTCGGTGAAGGCAGCGCCCGCATCGTGCTGACTTGGGCGCAGAATCCACGTGATCTCGATTCTCACCTGTGGAAGTTCCGACCGGATGGCTCGACCGAATACCATATTTACTACGCAGCTCGCCAAGGCACGGGCGGTGATTTCCTCGACCGCGACGACGTGACGTCGTTCGGTCCCGAGACCACCACCATCCAGGACATCGATCCAACGGCGCGTTATCTCTTCGCGGTATTCGATTTCTCGGGCTCCGGCTCGATCGCCACGACCTCCGAGGCGCGGGTGACGGTCCAGCTCGGCAGTGGCTCGAGTCGTATCTTCAGCCCGCCAGCAGGCGGCGACGAACGCTGGTGGTCGGTATTCGAGATCATCGGTGGCGCGGTGGTGCCTTGCAACACCGCTTGCCTGAGCAGCGTCCAGCCGTCGGCCCTGGGGCCGATTCTCAAAGATGTGATGCCGTCGAAGACCGTTGGCCAATTCCGCTAGGGAGGGGATCTGAATGTTCACACCAAGACGCTTGTCCGCTGGTCTCGTTTTTGTCCTGGGCCTCGCAGCGGCGGGCGAAGC
>JAJCXQ010000649.1 GCA_029263355.1 Acidobacteriota bacterium
CGGGTTCCCGAACGGGGTTTCGGACCCCGATCGCGGGACGATCGGGGTCCCGGGCGCCCGGTCGATAAGTGATTCAGCGACCATTAGAATTGCCGGTTGCAGCCGTATGAGCGATCGGACCAGAGAGCCGTTCTTGTCGAAGATCACGAAGCCGTCGACGCCAGCCTGGACAACGTGATCCGATCCGACGGCCAGAAACGTCCCACTTCCAACGACGTGACGAGGCCCGCCGACCACGGGTGTCGACGGGCCGCATCGATCATGGGAGCTGAGTTACGAGAAGCAGTCGTTCAGGCACATCTGACGCTTGCCTTCACATTCCGCTGGTGCCCAGCCATCAGCGATGCAGAGGTCGTAAACCCGTTGACAAAGCCGTTGACAATTGGGGACCGGCGGCAAGGCATCAGCGGGGACTACCGTCACCAGCCAAGAGCCGGTGAACATCGCTACGGCGAACAGCGAAAGCGAAAGTTTCTTCAGGTTTTTCATGATATCTCCTCGAGTGTGTTGTGGTTTCTGCAGTTGGACTGTTCGGCGGTGTTCGATCAATATCCATACCCGCCGATACACATGTAGTCATTGTCGCCGCAGCTTTGACACGAGGTGATCGCGCCACCTTGCGCATCACAAATGCACTGCTGGGCGCCGGTGCGGCAGTCCCGATTCCAAGTGAAACACGTGTCGGCGCAATAGTCGTAGGCCGACGCCGACGCGGGTGCTTGCGCCAGGCCGAGGACCGCGAGGGCGAGCGCCAGACTCAATCTGAGAGCTAGCTTGGTCATCTCTATTCTCCTTTCAAGTTGGGTTCTGCGCAGCCAAACCCAGCTCGCGCAGCACCGTTGATTGTTCTGTCGGTTGCAACGCTCCGGGCCAGGTTCTCCGCACTTGACCGGTCTCGTCGATCGCCACCAGGAACGGCGTCCCAGGGATTCCGAGAGCACCAAAGTCAACCGCTGTCACCAGGTCGACCGCGACCCCCGCGGCCGCGAGTACCTCAGACTCGGCAGGCACGTCTTCGGGCCTGCCGACGACCGCGACGATCCGTAGCGCCGGGTCAGCGGCGTCACGTTGACTGATGAGCGCACGGTAGAAAGGCAGACTACGTGTGCAATACCCACAGTCCGGCTGCAAGGCGATCAGCAGGGAGGGTGATGCTCCGTCGCCGCGCACCTCGGCCGGCAAAACCGGCCGCTCTCCCGGTGCGATGGTCGCGATCGACTCGACGCCACCAGCAGGCATGAAGTGTTGCTTGACGAGTACACTCGAGACCACCAGACACAGCAGCACGATCGCAAGGTGCGCAACCACTTCGAGGCGAGCTTTCAGCATCGACGTCTCCTTTCCGAGATGGGAAGTCCTGCCGCCCAAGATCGAGGGCCGACATCGCCGGCGGCTAAGCGGCCGCACGGCGTTGATTCCCACAAGGAGGCGTCAAAGTGGCGCTGATTCGCTCATCGTCGAGATCACTTCTTTGAGAGTCGAAACCCTCAACGCCTCAGCTCTCGCGCCAGCCACGCCCTGGCGCTCGACCACTCACGTCCGACGGTGGCTGCGCTGATGCCGAGCACTGCACCCGCCTCCGCGGTGGAAAGACCACCGAAAAAACGCAGCTCTACCAGGCGACTCTGTCGGCGATCGAGAGACGCCAGCCGATCCAGCGCCAGATCGAGGGCGACGAGATCAACATCCACCGGCTGCGGCAGACCGATCGCCTCGTCGAGCGATAGATCCGCGCCGTCTCCGCCGCGTTTGATCCGTCGACGCGCTCGCGCCTGATCGACCAAGATGCGGCGGATCGCCCGCGAGGCGAAGTTGAAAAAATGGGCGCGATCACGCCAACGCATTTGGCGGCGATCGTTCAGTCGCAGGTAGAGCTCGTTGACGATCTCGGTCGCCTGGAGAGTCGAAGGTCGCGCCTCTCGCCCACGATGTAGGCGAGCAATACGGCGCAGCTCGTCGACAACCAGCGGCATCAACCGCCTGAGGGCTGTGGTGCTTCCCTGACTCCAATCGAGCAGCAGGTCGGTGATGGGCCGCGACGGCCAGCGGCGTTCGGTCACGATGGCAAGGGTTCCCATCGGCTTAGCGCCAGACTTCGACATCGTCGATGTAGAGCGTGCCTGCACCGCTCACTGGCGCCCATATCCCGCCGAGGCGAAACGACTCCATTGGGAGGCTGTTGTCGAGTCCAAGCAACTGGGCCCGTAGGGAACCGTCGATCCATAACCGGAGATACCCGTTTTTAGCATTCAAATCACTGGCAGCGCGCCACTGCAATGCGACGGTGTGCGAACCAACTCCAAGCGGCACCCAGTCGGTCGCCTTGAGCTGGCTCCAAGCGGCACCCAACTTCTGCTCGGCGCGCAGCTCCATCTGGCCGCCGAACTGGCGTAGTTTGAGCCGTACCGACTCGTCACTGTGAGGGCTGTCGGTGGTGGCGCCGCCGGCGAGGATCACGCTGGCGCCGTTGGCCAGGCTCACGGTGTGGGAGTCGATCTTGAATCGCAGGTTGAAGCTGTCGGTCGCCTGGAGAGCGGTGTGGTGCAGAAAGCCGTAGCGTGGGCTCGAGCTCACGATCGCGCTGAGATCAACAGCCAAGCCGAAGGAGCCGCCGAGGGCTGCCGAGGAGGTGACCGTCGGCGGCCGCAATCCTTGGGCACTCCAATTCCCGGAGCTCGAGCACTCGAAGTTTTCAACTAGCGCAAAGCTCGGCGAGGGTGAACCCGTATGGGAGTCCGGGTCCCGATCGCCGACACCGAGGTCGTCGAGGTCGAGGAACGGACCCACATCGACCTCGGGATCCTTCAGCCCGATATGGATCGCAGACAAGCTTTCGATCGACCGATCCAACCCGGAGATCGAGCCCGCGAACAGGCCGTTCACCCTCAGGAAGAGCCCAGCGCCTTCACCATCATCGTGCCACCAGCCCAACTGGACCCGCGCATTGTGTGCAGTGAGCTCGACCCCCGGTGTGTCGTGGGGCACGCCGGCGGCATCCCAAGTCCTGGCGCTGAGCCACGGTGGGTCATCGCCCCGCCCCACGAGACGTAATTGCAGGGCTTCCTCCGACCCTTGGTCAGCACTGTCCGCACTGAAAATCACAGCCGTTCCGGAGAATCTCTGGGTTGCAATGGCTCCTGAGATTCCGATCTCGAAACAATCGTCGGTGGTGCCATGACTCAGATCGAACCGACAAGCGGGCGGCCACCGGTAGCCGCTTTGATCCTCGCCTTCAGCCGCAAGAGTCAGGAAAGCCGGCCGACTATCTCCTGCCGAGATCCTCAGGCCCTGGTTGCCCGAAATCGCTGCCGCCGCCGACAGACCGAGCTTGTCGGCCGGGTCATGCTCGGTCCAGCCGCAGCTGGTGAGCGAGTCCTCGAAGCCATCCGACAACGTCATTGTGGTCGGAAGATCGGCGAACAGCTGCGCGAACCCGGTCTGAATTTGGCTGTCGATGAAATAGCTGAAGGCCAGGCGGTCGCGGCGCAAGGACCAGAAGTCGCCCCCCGGGGCATAACAAATCTGGCCATTGATCACCTCTGCCACACCGTGCAGCGGAGGCTCGACGAGCTGTAGGCTCAGCGAGCCCGGCAATTGGCTAACATCCTCGATGGGCGCAAAACACGTGCCCGATGTCTCTAGGTGTATCGGAACGAAACGAGGACTGGGGCAAGTCTGAGCCGCAGCCGACGACGCACCGAGCCATGCCGCCATCAACACCGACCACAGCATCACCCGAGCTCGAAAGGCCCGCGTTAGGAGGGGCTTGATGAGAAGAGGCTGGTCACGAGGAGTCTGATCGTGTAAAGCTTGAATTGGAATGTCGCGAAGTTCGATGGATTGCATGATGATCTCCTTTGGCTGACTTGACTCGATGACTTCGGCTCATACGATGGCTGTTGAGAATCGCCTCCAATCGGGCAATGCGCAGGTAGCCACGTGACCATTAGGCGAGAACGGATGCCCTGAGAGATCACGCGATATGGAGAAACTCGATTCCGCAGGTGAGCGCCCTCGAGCCCAGCCGTCGCTCGCCGCTGAGCGCTGGCGCCAAGTGCGCTCGATTCTGGAAGTTGCGCTGGCGCAAACCGGGAGCGAGCGCGAGGCGACCCTCGACCGTGATTGTCGCGGAGACGCCAAGCTACGCCAGGAGGTGGAGTCGTTGATCGCCGCTCACGACTCCGCTGGCACCTTCATCGACCAACCCATGATCGCTCTCGCGGACCTGGAGGAGGAAGTTGGCGAGCTGATCGACGCCTATCGACTCGACCGATTATTGGCCCACGGCGGGATGGGCACCGTTTACCTGGCGAGCCGGGTGGACAGCGACTTCCACCAGCAGGTGGCGATGAAGATCCTCAAACGGGGCATGGACACCGACGAAATCGTTCGCCGTTTTGCAGCCGAGCGGCAAATTCTGGCCGGTCTCGAACATCCCTACATCGCTCGACTGATCGATGGTGGCAGGACCCCGGACGGCAGACCCTACCTGGTGATGGAATACGTCAACGGCGAGCCGATCGACCGCTATTGCGATGCTCGGCGGTTATCGATCAGAGATCGGATCCAGCTGTTTCTCAGAGTTTGTAGGGCGGTCCACTATGCCCATCAACATCTGATCGTGCATCGGGATCTCAAGCCCAGCAACATCTTGGTCTTGGCCAGCGGTGAGCCGAAGTTGTTGGATTTTGGCATCGCCAAGATCCTTGCACCGATGCCGTTCCCCTGGTCGGTCCCTGCAACGGTCCCAGGATCGGCGCCGCTGACCCCTGAGTACGCCAGTCCAGAACAAGTCTTGGGGGAGCAAATCACCACCGCCAGCGATGTCTATTCCTTGGGGGTTCTGCTCTACGAGCTGCTCACTGGCCAAAGGCCCTACCGATTGACCACCCGAGCGCCCGACCAGATCATCAAGGCGGTCTGCGAGGCGCCGGCTGAAAAACCGTCACAAGCCGTCCGCCGGCTGATCGATCGTGCAGACCGCGGGAAAGCAGCGCCCCTCGAGGCGGCAAGCACCGCACGCGGCTGCGAGCCGAGAAAACTCGGACGTCAACTTGTCGGCGACTTGGATACGATCCTACTTGGCGCCCTCCGCAAGGAGCCCGAGCGCCGCTACGCAACCGTCGTGAGCTTCGCACAAGACCTGGAGCACTATCTCGCCGGTCGGCCGATCAGCGCTCGCCGGGAATCTCTGACCTACCGACTGGGCAAGCTGATCGGGCGCCACAAGTTGGCTTCGGGCAGCTCCGCCGTCGCCGCGGCAGCCCTGCTGGCTCTCATCTCGGCGTTATGGCTCCAGCGCGGCCAGCTGCTCCACGAGCAGGTCGTCTCCACCCAAGTCACCGAATTCCTGGTCGAGCTGTTCCGGACCCCAGACCCCTTCGAGGGATCCGGGGAGCGAACCACCGTCCGCTCCGTCTTACAGGGAGGAGTAAACCGTCTCGACCGCGACCTCGCCAACGCACCCGAGATCCGCTCCGAGTTGCTCGAAGTCCTGGGCCGGTCCCACCTCAACTTGGCACTCTACGACGAGTCACGCACACTGTTGCAAGACGCTCTCGAGCTGCGCCGCGAGCTCTTCGGCGAAAACCACTCGGAGGTGGCCGCAACCATCCACTTATTGGCCGATCTAGACTTGCAGACAGGCCACTTCGACGCCGCTGAAGTTGGCTATCGGCGAGCTCTCGAATTGCGACGGGAAAAGTTGCGCGAGACCGATCCGGCAGTGCTCGAAAGTCTCCATGGACTCGCTGTAGCTCTCGACCAGCTCGACCAACGGGAGGCTGCCGAGGCCACCTACCGTGAAGCGTTAGTCCTCGCGCGACGAAGCGCAGACCGATCCATCTTGCCGCGTCTGCTGGACCACTTCTCGGAGTTCCTGCGCGAAGCCGACGCTTACGACGAGGCGCGAGAGATCGCGACGGAGGCCCTCGAGCTCCATGGTCGACAAAAAGGCCCGGACCACCCGGACGTCGCCACCAGCCTCAACCATTTGGCTCTCATCGACAAGCATCACGATCCGCAACGAGCCGAACTTTTGCTATTGCAGGCCGAGTCGATTCAGCGGCACGCCTTTCTGCACCCACACGCCCAGCTGGCGTTGACGTTGATCAACCTCGGCAATCTGATGAGTGAGGCGGGACGCCTGGAAGATGCCGAGAAGCGATTCCAGGAAGCGGCGGCGATCCAAGAGGAGGTCTACACCGGACCCCATCCGCGGCGTGCCACCACCCTCGATCTGTTGGCTGGCGTCCAGGCGGGTCGAGGCGACCTCGACGGCGCCATCGCGCGCCGCCGCGACGTGTTGGCCATGCGTCAAGAAATGTTTGGGGCAGACCACGTCGAGACAGCTCGGAGCTTCAACAACCTGGCCAAGCTGGTCGCCGCTGGGGGCGGCTTCGACGAGGCGCTGGGGCTCTATCAGCGAGGGCTCGAGATCGTCCGCAAACGTTTCGGCGAGACCCATCGGCATGTTGCTGTCTTACTCAACAACCAGGGGGAAATCCACGCGGCAAAAGGCACCGAAGGGGACGCCGAGCGTCTCTTCCAACAAGCTCTCACGATCCTAAGGCGAACGGTCGCCAGCGACAGTCGGCTGTTGGTGGCGGTGCTGTCGAACCTCGGCAGTGTACAGCGACGCCTAGGACATCAAGCCGCGGCGAACGATGCCATCACCGAGGCCTTGCGGATCGCCGAAAAGCGGTGGTCTGCCGATAATGTGCGGACGGCGGAACTCGAAACCGTTTACGCGGCGCTGCTCAATGACCGCGGCGAATACTCCGCCGCAGAGCCACGGGCGCGCCACGCCCTAGGGATCCTACGAGAACATCGCCCCGACACCGACGCTTGGATCGCTGTCGCCCAGCTTCAGATGGGACGAAGTCTGATGGGCCAAGGACAGGACCTGCCGCAAGGACTGCTGTTAGGCGACGCCCGTCGGGTGCTCAGCAATCAGCGTGGGCTGATGAGGATCTGGGCCGACGAGGGATGGCAGGCCCCTGACGTCACCAACACTAGCCGTCTTGGAGCATGGGTTGGATAAGGGGCGGGCCCACGACGTCACGGCGCTTCTCCAGCAGTGGAACCGAGGGCAACCCGAGGTTTTGGAACAGCTGATGCCACTGCTGATGCGCGACCTGCGCAACTTGGCAAGGCACTATCTCCATGGAGAGCGCGACAACCACACCTTACAACCCACAGCCTTGGTCAACGAGCTCTACATGAAGTTGGTCGATCGCCGACGGGCGAGCTGGCGTGACCGAGCGCACTTTCTGGCCTTCGCCGCACAAACTATGCGCAGGATCTTGGTGGACCACGCTCGCGGCTTACGGGCCGCCAAGCGCGGACATGGCATCCGCGCAATTTCCCTCGACCAGGCACTCGCCGTGGCGCAGCAACGAGACATTGATCTCATCGCCCTCGACGATGCCTTGGAGGCTTTGAAGACGCTCGATGCGCGGCAAAGCCGGCTGATCGAGCTGCGGTTCTTCGGAGGCCTGTCCGCGACCGAGGCTGCCGAAGTACTCGGCGTCGGGATCGCCACAGTGGTGCGGGATTGGGCAACCGCCAAGGCTTGGCTATTCCGTGAGCTGAATCGTCAGTAGCACCGTCTAGCAACCACCGTCTAGCAACGCAGATTGTCGGAAGGTATTCAGTCTGACATCCGCGAGAACCTACCCGATCAACGGAAGACGCCCCCCGTTCCAGCCCGGAAAGAGCTCGGTCTCCGGCGCTAGTGAAAGGTGTCTGCCCGCCACCTCAGAGAAGACAGCGCGGAAATCGGTGGTGACCGGTAGATCGCGACCCTCATAAAGATTGTCACGGGACAGGCTCGGAAAGTTGCCGTGGACTTTGCCGCCGTCAACGTCGTTGCCGAGGACAAAAAGACAGGAACCATGGCCGTGGTCGGTGCCGGCGGAGCCGTTCTCGGCCACGGTGCGACCGAATTCGGTCATGGTCATCAACACGACGTCGTCTCGGAAGGCGCCGAGATCGCGCCAAAAGGCGGCGATCGACTCGGAGAGATCTTCAGCCCGACGGGCGAAAGGGCCATTGCCAGTACCTTGCTGCACGTGGGTATCCCAACCGCCGGACTCGGCAAAGGCGACCTCCAGGCCGACGTTGGATTTGATCAAGAAGGCGATCTGCTGCAAGCTGGTGGCGAGGGCCGAGCGCGAGTAGCGTACGCCAGGGGTCGGCCGATAACGGGACACATCGAGTTTCTCGAGCATGTCCACCGCCTCGAACGTCTCCGCCGCGGTCGACCGCAAGAGGTCCTGCGAGGTCTGCTCGTAAAGCGCCTCGAACCCCTTGCCAGCAACTTGGGACGCAGCCTTCGCGCCCGGCAAATCAACCTTGAAGTTGCGCAGATCGGTGACCGCCAACGCAGGGTGGTCGCCATAAAGCGAACGCGGCAAAGCCGAGGTGATCGAGACAGCACGGAACGGCGTCGCGTCGTGGCCAAGCTCGCCAACCACTCGGTTGAGCCAACCGTCGGGGGTTCCCTTGCGTCCCGGGGTGCCGGTTTCCATATAGTCCTGGGCGTCGAAGTGGGAACGGGTGGCGTCGGGAGAGCCGACCGCGTGGACCACCGCCAACTCCTTGTCGCGCCACATCGGCAACAACTCCTCGAAGGCCGGATGAAGGCCAAAGTCGACCCCGAGATCGTGGATAACGTTGTCGCCAGCGGAGCGGGCAGCGCTCATGAACAGGCGTGGACGCAGACGCTGGAGCCGACTGTCGCCCAGCGGCGGCACCGCCATCAAAGCGTCCATGGCGCCGCGTTGAAAAATGGTAACCAGAACCTTACGACGCTTGAAGGCGCCGGGCGCAGGGGCCGCACGGACGGCCTGTTCGAGAAAGGTTGGTCCGGCGCCAGCGGTGAACAGGGCGATGCCGCCAGCCTTGAGGAACGCTCTACGATCGATCATGGGTATCTCCTTGGGGTCAAATCTTGGGAGAAGCGGCAGCCTGGACGAAGCAGCCGCTACCTACGTTGCCCTACCTGCGCTGCCCTACCTGCGTTGCCCTACCTGCGCTGCCCTGCCTGCGTTGCCCTACCTGCGCTGGAACTCGGGAGAGCCCAAGATCACGCCGACGACATGGGCCAGTGCGCTGTGATCGGGTTCGCTGGCAACCGGTGGACGCCACCCTCCAGCGCGACCGCGCCCACCTCGATTCTCGGCCCCGTCTGCTGGGCGACGGCGGTCGAGACCGGCCAGTGGCGTCGGATCCCAACCTTCAAAGATTGGATCGGCGTCATCGGTCGGCGCTGCCTGGGCTATCTTGGACGCGAACTCGGGATCATGGACCACCGACTCGAGGCGACGAATCGTCTCGGTTGGATCACGCTCCGGCATCAGCAGCGGAACATAAAGCTCTAGGGCTTCGTCGAGCGAGGCGGGTTCGCGGTGACCGTTGAGGGACGCCAGGTCGAGCTCGAGTCCGGCGATACGACCGGTGGCGAGCTGCAAGCCGAAGTTCATCCGATTCAACAACGCACCGGTGTTGACCCAAGCCTCGGCACGGTCGGGATAGCCGGTCGGCGCTTGATACGAGTAGAGCGGCTGCCCCATGCGCCAGATCCACTCGAGCAGAGGCTGTGGATGCTGGATCTCGACATCGAGCACACGGAGTGCCGAGACGGCAAGCTCGAAAGGTGACTTGATCTTCGATTGCCGGGCCGTCGTGCTCCAAAACTCGGGTGATTCCGCGACGGCGCGCAGGACCACCTCGAGATCACCACCCGAGCTCTGGAAACGGCTCGCCAACCGATCGACCAACTGCGAGGAGGGTTGGTCGGAGACAAAGCGCACCGCCAGCTTGGTGGCGAGGTGGCGAGCGGTGGCAGGATGGGCGGCCAAAGCGTCGAGCACTTCGAGGCCGTCTTCCATGCCGCGACCGGCGGGATAAGTTTTACCGAGGATGGTCTTCTGGCCCGAGTCATGAGCGTCGGCGCGGAACATGAACGAGTCCTCGAACACAAAACCGGCGTTGGGAAGTCGACGGGCTCGTGCGATACGCTGTTCAACCTGCTGGCGCATCGGGCCTGCCGGATAGGTCGCCCAACCGGTAAACGCCCGCGCCACCGCGACAACATCGTCCTGGCTGTAGCCGCCGTCGACCCCGAGGGTGTGAAGCTCCATCAACTCGCGAGCGTAGTTCTCGTTCAACCCTTGCGGCCGACGCTGCTCGAGCGCCTGGCGCAGCTCAGCGTTGCGGTTGCCGTTCCGCTGGCCCGAGCCACCGCTCTGATCTAAACGGGTACGACCACGCCGCGTCCGCGATCTCGCGTAGCGGTCACGATCGAACTTCTTGGGGGCATCCTCGTCCGCTACCGAGCGGGCGTTGTCCAAGTAGAGCAGCATCGCGGGATGTTTGGCGGTGGCCTCCAACATGGTGCGGAAGTCTGCCAATACATGGGGGCGGATCGCGTCGCGCTCATAGGTGGAGACGAATTGGCGAGTCTGGTTGTCGGTGATCGAGACATTGAAGTGATTGAACCAGAAATCGGTCAGCACCTCAGTCAACTGATTCTTTGAATAGCGTGCGCGAATCAACTTCTGGGACACCATCTCGCCGACCAGCTCGCGCTGCGGTCGATACCCTTGATCGCGAGCGTACTCCATGACCTGCCGACGCTGCTCGGAGCGCTCGCCGCGTTGAGGGTTCTGCCGGTCGGCAACAAACTGCTCACCATCGACGACGCCTGCGCGACTCGCTTCACGCAGCACCATGCCGGGATCAGGGTAGGTCTCGACGATCTGCCGGTTGTCGAGATCGAGACTGCGGAACCCTTTCAACAGACGATCGACTTCAGGATCTGGCTGACCACCCGCTAGCTGCTGCTCGAGCCAGGTATCGAGCCCCAGCGCCACCATACGGTCGACATCGCCGGGCTGAGCGCCAAAAGCGAACCGGTCGAGAAGATGGGCCGCGGCTTGACGCTCGGTCAGCCCGGCTTCACGCCAGGGTAGGCGCGACGGGGTTTCGCCGTCGGCCTGGACAAACGGAGTCGAAACGACGGCAACCCAAAGAGCCATCGCAATGAGTGCTGGTCGAAGCTTGGGAATCTGCGAAACGTGTCGTGGCATGACCTGGGCCCTTTCGCCGTGGGTGCGTGTTCTTGGCTATGGCACATGGAACACGGCGGGGCGCGAGATCTTGCGGAGAAAATTTCCCGGAGGAATTTTCTCGAGCTCTGGAATCTATCGAGATCCCATCTAGTTTCACCGTTTTCAGAAGAAGCGTTCTGGCCTGTAGGGCGAGCACGGAGCTGATTGTTTGAGCTGCGAGCCCGCTCTGGATCGGCCTAAACAGCTTGCAAGAAAAGGCTTACGGCGGCACGGAAGAGCTCAAGCGAGTTAGGCACCGCGCGCAGCCCACAGGCCAGAATGCGCCCATGAGGTGTTTCGAGACGGGAATCTATCTAAGCACCACTACGAAGGCGGCCCACCGGGCCGCCGATCAAGTCGGTCACGTCGAGGTGCCTTGGCAACAACCGCCAACTGGAGCGGCTGCCGCCATCGAGTCTTGACCTGCCGTGCTGGCAAACGTCGAAAACTGTTTCGCGAGGCGGGTTTCGCCACAGCTCGGACATGCCAAGCCGTCGGCATTGTCTCCCAGTTTTTGGAGAATCTCGAAGTTGTGGTTGCAATCGGTGCAGCGATATTCGTAGAGAGGCATCTTCGGAATCCCTCGGCGGTTAGTGGTGTTACGTCGGCGCCGCCCTATGGCACGGCGAATCTCAACAGCACCAGAGAATATCACGCCGGTAACAGCGAAGCTTGATACCGCCTGTTAGCTGCGGCGATCACCGCGACGGCGGCCCTCTTCGTTCAGAGTCGTGCAGACGATCCGATTCCGGCCGGTTCGCTTCGCCTGGTACAGACGCAGATCCGCGATAGACAGCACCTCCACCAGACTCTCGCCGTCGTCCGGCCAGACCGCAACTCCCATACTGACGGTCACATGACTGGTGCGACCAGAACCATCAACAGGGACCGGGAATTGCTCGATCTTGGCCCGCAGCTCCTCCATTCGACGCTCGGCATACGCCAGGCCCATGCCCGGAAACAAGCCTGCGAACTCCTCGCCGCCATAACGAGCGATCATGTCAGTGGTGCGGAACGACTCCGAGAGGACGCCGGCCACCACCCGCAGTGCAGCATCACCAGCCAGGTGGCCGTGACTGTCATTGAAGCGCTTGAAATGGTCGATGTCGATCATCACCACTCCAACCGGCTCACCGGAGCGCGACGCGATCGCACCGAGGCGGCTGAGGTTGTCGTCGAAAAAACCCCGATTAGCGAGATCGGTCAGTCGATCGCGAGTCGACAGACGGCGCTGCTCGCGGGCCCGCACCACCAACGTCGTGGCGAGTACCGTCGCGATCCCGAGCAGCGCCAAGCGCCCACCTTGTGGCACCCAGCTGAATCCGCCTGCCAAGGCACTCGCCGGATCTTCGAGGTCCCATTGCCAGACAGCATAGGTCACCATCACCAAGTACTGCGCCATCGCGCTGAAGCCCGTCAGAATACAGATTCGCCAGTCGTATCGCAGGCTGGTGGCGCCGATCGCTAGGAAATAGACCGGGAAGATCACCAGGTCGTTGGTTGCGTCGAGTGGACGATCCAAGCGCAAAAAGAGCCACAGGCACAGAGTCACCAAGGAGACGTCCATGATGCCGCTCAGAAACCCGATCCAGCGCCGACCCCAGCTGCGCATCACCGCCGAGTAGATCACCAGGGCCTCTGCCAACGCCGCGACAGCCACCCACAAAACAATCTGTGAGCCACGCTCCATCGACGAACCGAAGTATTGATTGAGCGGAAAGTAGAGCAGCAGAACAATTACCAACAACCGAACACCCGCAACCATCCATTCGCCGTGGAAGCCGGCATCGATCAAATCAGGATCGGGCGGGGTCCACAGCCGCTGCCAGGCCTCGCGCAACGACCCATCTGAGCGCACCGGCCCCCCGCCCAGCCTAGGTTCGGGTCGGCTAGCTGGCGACGGATCGACAGTCGATTCCTCGACCGTCGCGGGAGAGGGAATGGCATCCACGCCCTCTGAAGCATGTTGCAGGTCATTCATAGCTGATCGACAGAAGGGTAGCTGCGGCCAAAGCTATACCCGTTCAGCGACCGTGTCGAATAGCGATCGGGATCTGTCGAACGACATTGCACCTAGCTCAACCTATTCTGTTCCGCGAGAAAATCTCCAGAAAACAAGCGTCTCCGCAAGCAGCAGCTCTCGCAGCGATCGAAACCGCAAACCGACATCTTGTCTGGAACGCTGATCGCGGGATCTGCCGCAAGCGATAGGCACCTCGTGAGCTAACAGCCGGCAGATCCTCGCTCGCCGAGACAGGCCTGTAGAATTCGGCGCCTCTCGTAGCCATCCTTCAACGAAATCGAATTCAGGTGCAATGAGTTGACCCAACAACCGTCAGGCCGATCCACCTTGGAAACTGCCATCGAGCTCATGCGACGGCGCTCGATCACACCGCAAGATGCCGGCTGCCAAGACGTCATCATCGAACGTCTGGAGGTGATGGGCTTTACCGTAGAGCGACTGCCGTTCGGAGACGTCAGCAACTTCTGGGCTCGCCGCGGTGCCTCGGAGCCCATCTTCGCCTTTGCAGGTCACACCGACGTGGTCCCGCCAGGACCCGCCGATCGTTGGCACAGTCCGCCCTTCGAGCCTACCGTCCGTGACGGTCGTCTCTTCGCCCGTGGGGCGGCGGACATGAAAGGCGGCCTCGCCGCCATGCTGGTGGCCACCGAGCGTTACGTTGCGGCCCATCCCGATCATCGCGGCTCCCTCGCCTTCTTGGTGACCAGCGCCGAGGAAGCGATGTTCGAGAACGGTACTCCACGGGTGGTCGAGACTCTCGAGCAACGCCACGAAAAGATCCGTTGGTGCATCGTCGGCGAGCCCTCGAGTGAACAGACCCTTGGAGATGTCATCAAAATTGGTCGCCGCGGCGCCTTGACCGGCCGTCTCCGCATCTTGGGTCGCCAAGGGCACGTCGCCTTCCCTCATCTCGCCGACAACGCCGTCCACCGTGCATTGCCCGCCCTGACCGAGCTGACTCAGACGATCTGGGATGCAGGCAACGAGCACTTCCCCGCCACCAGCTTTCAAATCGCCAACATCCACGCCGGCTCCGGGGTCAGCAACGTCATCCCAGGCGAGCTCGAGGTGATCTTTAGTTTTCGCTATAGCAGCGAGGCCAGCGTCGAAGCGCTACGATCCCGCGTCGAGGCCCTCCTGAATCGCCATGGGCTCGACTACAAGGTCCACTGGCATTCCGTCGGAGAGCCGTTTCTCACCCAACGTGGCAAGCTTCTCGACGCCGCGACCGCGTCCATCACCCAAGTGACCGGTCGTCAAGACATCGAACTCTCGACCGCCGGCGGCACCTCTGATGGTCGCTTCATCGCCCCCACCGGCGCCCAAGTCATCGAGCTCGGGCCCTGCAACGCGACAATTCATCAAGTCAACGAGTCGGTCGGGGTTGAGGAGCTCGAATTGTTGGCGCAGATTTATGAAGGGGTGCTGCACCGGCTATTAAGTTGAGATGAATCAATATTGAGTGGCCTCCACGGTTCGTTCATTGATTCGTCGGCGACGATGCGTACCCGTTCGGAAAGGTCGAGCTGTCAACACGCTGACCGACTGCTAATTCACTACAGTGTCACAACCAGGGTGTAGTCCACCATCGCATCACCCGTCAACAGCCCCGAATCAAACATCAAGAAACAGAATTCATCATTCCCGATACCGAACGAAAAAGCACCCCCTTCGGACAGTGTAGACCGGAACGTCGTGACACATACACCATCTCGAGGTTCCCCAAGACCAAACCCAATAGCAAAATCTTCATCAGGAGTTTCTGTCGAACCCTCGGCCGTCCGAAGCGTCACATCGACCAGCTCGACCCAGACCCCGCCATAACCTATCAAAGTCAGGCTATGCCAGTTCGAGCCTCCAGCAATTAGCGTGCCTTGGAAAATCGTCGGCCCCAAATCCGGCCCAGTGAAGCCATCAGAGCAAGAACACAGAGCCAGCGAACAAATCAACAATCCAAGAACGTGTCGAATCATTCATACACCTCGTGCTTCCATATGTAATGTTTTTTTAACAACGCATAAGGCTGCGATTTCAACCACGCGTCGCAGCCGGACGAAATCCGGCAAATATGCCAACTATAAACTTTACAAACAACAATCGGAAGCAAATCTTTGAAGGCTATGCAGCCTGCCGACACAGAACTCTGCGGCATTGATCAACAGCGAGCACAACTGTTGGATCGTCAAATAGCGGACAAGAGAACAAAGATCGCGAGCTCAGAACGAGGCCACAACCCTTCTGCACCAAGTGTTCACGAATTGCTCAAACGCCCAACGCGTCCACACCGGGTGTTAGCGAGCTGCTCAAACGAACAACGCTTCCGCACCGGGTGTAAACGAGTTGCTCAAACGAGCAACGTCTTCGCACCTGGGTGTAAACGAGTTGCTCAAACGAGCAACGTCTTCGCACCGGGTGTAAACGAGTTGCTCAAACGAGCAACGCTTCCGCACCGGGTGTAAACGAGTTGCTCAAACGAGCAACGTCTTCGCACTCAGATTTAGAGGAATTGCTAAAACGTGCTCTTGCCCCCTAATCGGGGACCTCGGCAGGCGAGGTCAGCAGCTCCAACCGTCACGGTCAGTAGCAGGCCGATAGAGTTCGACTTCTTCCTGATCCCGACGATGAGCACCTCCGGTCTCGCGCTCTTATTCCTGAATTTTCGCTGGCGTCGGTTGCTGGATGATCTTTCAGCGGTAGCGTTCGGCCAACACTAAAACGTCGGTTCGTTCATCGCAGAAAGCTTGGCAGCCACGCAGTCGAGCGGAAGTGCTGACATCCTGCTGACATCACCTTCCCATAACGCCAAACGCCGCCTCGTGAGGCGGCGTTAAGTTCTTACCCTAAAGGGTTTAAATGGTGGAGCCGAAGGGAATCGAACCCTCGACCTCTTGAATGCCATTCAAGCGCTCTCCCGACTGAGCTACGGCCCCACGGGTCGGGACGCGGACTTTAATCGAGGCTGGCGGCGCTGTCAACGATCTTGGGTTGCCTGTTGGTCAACACCACGCCATCGCCTAGACGTTATAGTCTCTGCTCACCGAGTTTGACTGACTGAGAGTTTCGACGGGAGCTTGAAGATGAGCGACGACGTAGCCCCAGCCGCTGAGCCCCACCCTGATGCGGCACACCCTGATGCGGCACACCCTGACGCGACACAGCCTGATACGACACAACCTGATGTGACCGGACCCACAGAGGCCAAAAGCTGGCAGACCAAGGCCGGGATGGCGGCGGTCGTCGTGTGTGCGATGGTCGCGTTGTTCTGGCCCGGTGCGCGAGGTCCGCGGCCCGCACCGCCAGGGATGCTGGTGGACGCAGGGGGGCGCCCCGTTCCGTTGGCGACGCGCTCGGCCCCGGTCACGTTGGTACATTTCTGGGCGACCTGGTGCCCACCATGTATTGACGAGGTGCCTTCGATTCAGCGCCTCGAGGAGGACTTCGGCGGCAACCACAACTTCTCGTTGATCATGATCGCGGTGGCCGACGACTCGGAGAAGGTGAAGACCTTCCTCGGCGACAGCTTCCACAACTCGCTCTTCGACCACGAGTGGAAGGTGTCCCACAGCTACGGCACCCGCAAGCTGCCGGAGACCTATCTGGTGGTGAACGGCGAGATCGTGGAGACTTATATCGGCGCCACCGACTGGGATCAGCCCAAGATTCGGCGGCAGATCGAAGAAGCCGTCGCCACAGCCCAGCGCGAAGAAAGCTGAAGCCGCCGAAACCGCGGGAAAGAGACGCCGCGGCATCCTGTCGTGAAGCTGAACTAGCTTGCAGCAGCTCGGAAACTAGAAGGTCTCGCAGGACTCAAGGTCTCGCAGGACTCAAAAGTGGTACGCGAAGCCAGCGCTGCCGATCACAAAGAACTGCAGGTAGTCCATTTCGGCGTAGTTGACCGCGATCTCGATCATCAAGCTCAATCGATCATTGAGCTTGAAGTCACCGGTTGTGCCGACGGTCAGGCCAATCCCACTGTCGTTCTCGAAGATGCCTTGGCCATCGACTGCAAAGTAGCCCAGGCCAGCAAAGAAACCGGATTCATAGAGCCCTGCCGGAATACGGTACTCGCCCGCCAAGGTCGCATAGGTGAGCTCACTCTTGACTGGCAGCGAAACCAGTCCGAGCAGCCCATTGTTGGAGAGCTCGACATCGTATTGACCGACCCGCACGCCGAACAAGGTTCCGCGGTCGATTTCCATGTTGAAATTGACCTGGAAGCCGAATTCGGCCTGATCGTCGCGAACGAAGGTTTCGGCAACGGTGGAGCTGGCGGGCTCGGAGTTGAAGGTACCGCCAAGACCAGCCATTAGACTGATGGAATACTGGTAGCCGCTCTGCGCGAAGCTGCTGCCTGGGACAAGCAATGGAACCAGAATCGCCAGACTCAACAAGATTTGGGGACGTAGCTGCCGCAAGAGCTTCTCCTTCGAATACGGCCTACGCCGCGAAGTGTTGGGTAAGAATGGCCCAGGGCTCGGATCGAACCACCCCGGAGTAGATAGTTTGGCAGAATTTCGCGACAAAATCGTCTCCACTGGCAGTGAAGGCGCAACTTACGATGGTGAATCACGGCGCCAGCGAATAACGACGAAACATCGCGACGTCGAAATCTAAGCTCTGGCCTCTACCTTGTACGCTCCACCTACCAAAAACGTCACACGCAAGATGCTACGTCGGGTCCTCGACGTCTTGATGCCTGCCGTTTGCCTGGCCTGCAACGGGACCGTGCGAGCGCCAACGGATTCGCTCGGTTTGTGCGACGACTGCAGGCACCTCTTGACGCGTTGGCCAACTCGAGGTTGCGCGACCTGTGGAAAGCCTCTCGAGGCTGCGCATTTACCTACGGGTTACCGCTGCGGCGACTGCCGGAAACAAGAGCCACCCTGCGCTCGTGTGCTCAGCGCCTGGAGCTACCAGCCGCCGTTCGACGCGGTGCTGACCGGGTTGAAGTTTCGACGCCTCGAATACCTTGGCGGACAGTTGGCGCGAGAGCTGGCGCGACTGTTTCGAGATCAGTTGACGGACTGCGAGCTCGTGGTACCTGTGCCTCTTCACTGGAGACGATACTTGAGTCGTGGCTACAACCAGGCGGCGGCTATCGCCGCCCCCCTGGCAGCGGAGCTAGATCTGCCAATCGCCGCGGCCCTGCGACGCCGGCTCCCGACTCCTGCTCAAAGTCGCCTGGCTCGTGCTGAGCGCACGATCAACCTGCAAGGAGCCTTTGCGGTCCGACGCAGTCGCCTCTGCTCTGGGCGCCATATTGTGTTGGTCGACGATGTGGTGACGACAGGAACTACCCTAAACACCGCAGCGCGCTGTCTGTTGGCTTCCGGGGCAGCATCAGTCACTGCCCTGACGGCAGCGCGCACCCCCGAGAGCCCTTGACACCGCGGGTAAAACAGCGGCTATCCGAGTTTCACGAGAGTCGTTCAGCAGACCCTGGCACTGACCCTTGGGCGACCTCGAGTTGCTCACTAACTTGGCAGAATTCGGCTTGATAACTGCCATAGAATGTGGGCACCGCCCTCACAAATGGTGCCGCGGGAGAGATCAACAGCTCTGTGAGCTGGCGACCCACACCTGAGAGCACCTTGAGGATTGTAGGCGATTGGTCCCAGAATAGGGGCAACTCGTGAACCACGCTTGGCGAATCGACGTATCTTTTTCTATAGTGGACTCACCAGACCCGGATCTCGGATCACACAGGACCTAATGAATCACCTCAAACGTATCCCTCTCCGCAATATGTTACCCGTCGCCTTCGGGCTGCTGGTCGCACAATCTGCCGCAGCGATCGGCGGGGCGGTTATGGAGACTGAGAGCACTCATAAAACGGTGACGGTGGCCGAGGCCGAGAAAGCAGTGGTTGCGGGCAAGATCGTCGGCCAGTCGGCGCCGGTGGCCGACGCAACTGTTTATGCCTATGAGGTGGCGAGCTACTCGCTGAAGAAAGTCTTGACCGATGGTTATGGCCGCTTCCTGCTCGGTTCGCTACCCGCAGGGATGTACAAGATCATCGCCTACAAAGAGGGGTTCGCGCCAACCATCGAGCTGCTTCTGCGCCGCCGACAGCAAGATCGGCAATATCTCGAGATCGAGATGCACGAGGAGAAGGTGGGAGACATTCGGCAAGGCGAAGACTTCTGGTCTGTTCGCAGTCGGGTGCCCGCTGACGTCCTGCGTGACATTCAACATAGTTGGACAAGCACCGATGACGAGATCGGGACTGGAACCCGAATCGCCGGCTTGACCCATTTCGGAGGCCAGATGCTGGCCCAGAGTGGCGTCGAACAGCTCGGCGGCGCTTTCGGTGAAGCCCAAATGACTGGCGCCGAGTTCGATCTGCAAGGGGCGGTCGGCCAATTGCAGGTCGATATCAACGGGCAATACAAGCTGCTGGCATCTGATGGCTCCAGTAATCTGGGACAAATTCCCGATGCTGAAGTCGCAGCGGTCTCCGTCGCGATCGAAAATGACCAAGAGTCGAAGCTCAGCCTGGCGTCGTCCAATGGCCAGCTGACCCGATTTCGCGACAATGACATGACCTCGATTGACATGGAGCACTATCGACTGCAGTGGTCCCGCAAGGCGGGAGCGCACGGCACATCGGATGTCACGGCCCAATACACCGAGGAAGCGAACTATCACAACACCGGTATGGCTGATCCGATCGCGATCCCAGATTCCTCTCGGACCTGGAACCTGCAAGGGGCCTATACCGGCGCCTTGACGGATCGCACGTCACTGCAAGCCGGCGTCACCTATCAGCAACGCATCGGCCGGGGACTACTCGGACCTGCCTTCGGCGGTGAGCAGCTCCAAAACGACCCGCTCAGCAACGAGACCATTGGTATCTACGGCCTTGCCGATTCTCAGATCGTGCCACGGGTGGTAGTTGAGTACGGGCTTTACTCATCGGTGCGCGACGGAAGCTTGTCTTTAATGCCTCATGGCGGCCTGGTCTTGGACATGGGCTCAAAATGGAAAGCTCGCACGTCGTTTGCTCGACGGGTTGACGAGAGGGCTCCAGACGAGCCCTACCGCGGCTTCAGTACTGCGCTGTATAGCGACAAGACCACCTGCCGCAAAGCAGGAGAGGCATGTTACGAAGTCTTCTTCAGTCGCGGCGAGGGCACCGGTGACGACTCGATCTCGGTCGGCGCGGTCCACCGTGAGTTCGCGGAGACCCTCCAACTCTATTTCAGTCCAGATTTCTTCGATCGCCTGGAGAGCTTGTTCGTGGTCGAGGGTGACGAATTACCCGAGTTGCAGTTCAGCATGGTGCGGCGGATCGCACCAAAGATTCTCGCCAAGCTCGAATCGAATATCGCTGCCGGTGGCGGTGGCATCTTTTACGCGACCGACGAACGTCCCTACGAGAATCAGATTCGTTACCTTGTAACGTCTCTCGACACCCACTTCCAGCAAACGTCCACCGGCGTCTTTGTCGCGTTCCATCACCTCGAGCAAGAGCTCAACCCGGTGTCTGACCGGCCCTCTTCTGCGACCAGTGAGCGAGAGATGCAACGTTTGCAGCTGATGCTCACCCAGGACCTCAATGTGCTGGCTGACTTCGCCTCGAACTGGGCGGTGAGATTCAATGTCGAGCTCAGTCGAGGGGCGACCCCTTACACCCTGGCGACGGACGACGAGCTCCGCAAGAAGCTGACCGGCGGAATTTCGGTCAGCTTCTGAGACTGCAGGCTCGACGAAGCCTTAGCGCTGCGGGGGCTCCGCCCGCTCTGATTCGTGACCTTCCAGACGTTCGTCCTGTTGCACAAGGACGCGCCAACTGGACCTCGTGGGGGCGCCCCGTAGCGGGTTCGGCAAAAACAGCACGTGTGTTCAAGAGACCCGAAGTGTCTTGGGCTCAGTGATTTGAATCCAGATGTTCGAATAATGTTCAATCTATTGGACGTGATTACTGAACGAGCCCTCAGAAACCTGCTTTCTCAACGATTCAAATTTCTGACGGGTGGCATAGAAACTGCTTAATGGTGCAGTGGCAAGTCATGCGAATCCTCAGGCGTCATCCCCACCTCCTCTTTCTCGGCTTCGCCTTGTTGTTGGCGACCGTGGTCAGCGCGCTAGGTGGCACCAGTTTTCAACGCCGAGTCGAGACGTTTCAACCGATCGCATTCAACGCTGAAGCTCGCCAAGGCGTATGGCTGGTGACCTCGGTCACAGATCCGGAGATTGGCCTCCAGCCGGGCGATGAGATCTTCTCGATCAATCAGCAAGAGCCGGCGAGCTTCAGTAGCCTGCAACGACAACTGAGGGGCCGGGCCAGCAGTGTGATTCTGCTGCGACGCGACAACGAGCTCGAGGCGGTGACCTATTCCCGGCCCGGCTTGGAACTCGACATCCCATATTTGATTCTGGCGGCTGTTGGCGGCATTTACCTCTTGATCGGCTTGTACACAGCCTTCAAGGATCGGCAGCTCCAAGCACGCCTGTTCTATCTGTGGTGTGTTGCCTCACTGGCTCTCTATGTGCTTAGCCCGCCGCTGATCCCTGGCGACTTCACCGACGAGCTCATCTTCATCGTGGATCAGCTGGCGCGGACTCTGCTGCCCGCGCTCACCTTGCACCTTTTTCTGGTTTTCCCGAGCAGACTCTTCAGCTCTCGCAGGTGGTCGCGTGCGATTCCCCTGATCTACCTACCGTCGGCACTGTTGATCGGTTTTCACATCGACCAAATTTATGGTGGGCAGAAGCTGTTCGGCCCGCTCTCGGCAAGCCGTCTTGCATGGGTGGCGGAGGCAGAGATATATCTCTTGGTGGTCAGCGCAGTCCTAGCGGCGCTGATGCTCGTCAAGCGCTTTATCGAACGACCCGAGTGGGAGGACCGGCGCCAGGTTCAATGGATCGCGTTCGGCTTGGTGGGAGGCTATGTCCCTTTCCTCTTGCTCTACGTCGTCCCCTGGTCGTTCGAGCTGAGTTGGCCCTACTGGACGGAGGTCCTGGGTGTTCTGCCCCTTGCACTCGTTCCGCTGGCCTTCTCCTGGGCCATCCTGAAGTACAAGCTGTTGGACATCGGGGTCATCCTACGCGACAGCATTTCGTATTCTCTGACGATCCTGGTTGGCCTCTTCGGTTTCGGGATCATTAACCTGGCGATCCGCCAAGGAGTGGCCGAAGATCTCTCGTTGGCTCGGAATCTGCTCACGTTCGCCGCTGGCGTGGTGATCGCCGGTGTTCTGGCGCCCGCCCGCAGCGCAATTTCGTCAAGCGTCGAGCGGCTGCAGTTTCGCGGCTCCTTAGGACCCAGGAGGGAGTTGGCCGGCCTCGGACAGGAGCTGGTGCATGAGCGGGACCTAGACCAGCTGTGCGAAACCTTGCTCGACAGACTGGCAGACGGTCTGGTGACCCGTGCCAACCTCTTTCTGGCTCAGGGCGGCGCGATGGTACCGGTCGAGTTGCAAGACGGGCTCCCCAGGGAGCTGTCTTACGAGGCCTTTGGCCCCGAATTCTGGAGCCGCGACGTCGAGAGCATCTCTGCCATCAACTTCCCCTCGGAGACAGCGACCGCTCAGCAACTGCTGTTCATGGCCGGTTATCGTTATGCGTTTCCGCTGGTGGTGCGAGACCAGCGCATCGGCGTCGCGCTGGTGAGCTACAAATTCGACGACGAGCCACTGACCAGCGAAGATCTCGATCTGGCCCGCGGCCTATTGAATCAAGTAGCGCTGGCCATCGAGAACGCTCAGCTTCTCGAAGAGGTCAACCGCAAGCTGTTGGAAGTGACCCGGCTCGAAGAAGACAAACGGGGGATCCTCGAATCTTCGCCGGCAGGCATCGCGGTTCTCGATGCGTCGCAGAGAGTCGTCTCAGCCAATCACGCCTTCGCGGTGATCGCCGCTACGGCACGGCCTCGAGTCATTGGCAGCCGACTGCAGGATCTGGTGCCGATAGCCCCCTTGCCGGAGCCCCAAGACGGCATCGTGGAGGTGAGCTTCTGTCGCCTTTCAGGCGAGGAGTGCCATTTTCAATTGAGCTTGGCAAGTTACCAACAGGGCAACGACGCTGGACACCAAGTATTGGTCATTCAAGATACCAGCGCGCGGATCGCCATGGAGCAAGAGCTACAAGAGAAGGAGCGCCTGGCATCACTAGGGATGTTGGCAGCCGGAGTGGCTCATGAGGTCAACACACCTCTGACTGGCATATCGAGTTATGCGCAGTTGCTGCTGTCGGATATCGACGAGGACGACCCGAGCTACGAGATTCTCAAGAAGATGGAGCGTCAGACATTCCGGGCTGCCCAGATTGTCAATAACCTGCTCGAGTTTGCGCGCAATCGTGACGACCAGTTGGTGCCAGTCCATCTCGACGCCGTGCTCGATGAATGTGTCCATCTCCTCACAGATCGAGCGGCCGCCAGCAAGATCGAGATCGTTTGGCAACGCCCTGCGGAGCCGCTTGTCGTCCAGGGCCACGAGGGTGAGCTGCATCAAGTGTTTACCAATCTGGTGGTCAATAGCCTCGACGCGATGGGACAAACCGGCGGCCAGATCACCATTGACGCCAGCCGTGACGAACATCGCGTGAAGATTCGAGTCTCAGATACTGGGGTAGGTATACCGACTGCGAGGTTGGATCGCATCTTCCAACCCTTTTTCTCAAGTAAGCTCACCAAAGGAGGGTCGGGCTTGGGCTTGGCGATCACCTCCAACATCGTGCGACGGCACGCTGGCGAGATCTACGCCGAGAACAACCAGGACGGCCCGGGCTGCACTTTTACCGTTGAGCTTCGGCGCCAAGGAGCTTGAGCGGCACCAGTAGAAACCATGAACATTCTGATCGTCGATGACGAAGAAGTCCTGCAAGACATTCTGACATCCTTGGTCCGACGCGAGGGCTGGAACCCACTCAATGCGCGGACCGGTGAAGAGGCCCTCGTTCTGATCGAGCGAGAAGAAGTTGATCTGGTCCTGCTCGATCTCATGTTGCCCGGTATGTCGGGCATGGAGGTCATGAAGCAGATTCAGAAACGGGACCCTGAGCAGGTGGTGGTCATCATCACTGCTTTTTCTTCGATTCAAGGCGCGATCGACGCGATGCGGGAAGGCGCCTTCCACTACATTCCCAAGCCCTTCAAGAACGAAGAGGTGCTGCTGACGCTGCACAAGGGCCTAGAGCAGCGTCGCCTGGCGACAGAAAACAAGTCGCTGCGCGAACAGCTCAGGCAGCGATATGCTTTTGGCAACATCATCGGCAAGTCCAAGCCGATGCTGAAGGTGTTCGACCTCATCCGACTGGCGGCGCCTTCAAAGTCCAACATCTTGATTCTCGGAGAGAGCGGCACCGGCAAGGAGCTGGCGGCCAAGGCGATCCACCACCAGTCACGACGCGCCCACGGACCCTTCATCACCGTCAATTCTGGGTCGATGCCACACGATCTTTTGGAGAGCAATCTTTTCGGACACGTCAAGGGAGCCTTCACTGGCGCCATCGCCAATAAGAAGGGGCTCTTCGAACTGGCATCCGGCGGCTCGATCTTCTTCGACGAGATCGGCAACATACCTCCGGACACCCAAGCCAAGCTATTGCGAGTCATCCAAGAGAAGGAGTTCATGCAGTTGGGCGGTATCGAGACGTTGACCGCCAATGCTCGACTCATCGCTGCAACCAACGCTGATCTCGAAGAGTTGGTTGAACGAGGCGACTTCCGAGAAGATCTCTACTATCGCCTCAACGTGATTACGATCCAGTTGCCGCCTTTGCGCAAGCGCATCGAGGACAGTCCGTTGCTAGCCCGTCGTTTTCTTCAGACCTATTCCGAAGAAAACGAAAAGGATATTGCCGACATCTCGCCACAAGCCATGGAACTGCTGATGGATTATCACTGGCCCGGCAATGTCCGCGAGCTCGAGAATGTGATCGAACGGGCAACTGTGCTGTCGACCGGAGTCTTGCTCGACGTTGACCTACTCCCGCCGTCGGTGCGGGAGCCCAAGTCCTTCGAAGCGCCACTACCGGCACTGCCAACCAATGGCCTGTCGTTCAAGCAGGCCGTGGCATCCTACGAACGTCAGCTGATCACCAACGCGCTGAAACTAGCGGGTGGTGTTCAGAAGCGGGCGGCAGAAAAATTGAAGGTCAAGCCGACGACACTCCACGAGATGATGAAGCGGTTGAAGATCACCGCCGAGTCCCTCGACCTTTGAGCTTGCGGACCGACCGATCATAGCTGCGATTCCTTCGTCGCAGCACGCTCTGTCGCAGCGGACACTCTGTCGCAGCAGACACTCTGTGGTGGCCGCTCCAAAGCGCCCACAAGCCTCATCGGCCAAATGGCCGAAACCTCACATCTGCTGTCCCTGGGACTCCTTGAGCTTCGCGAAGGCGGCCGCCATAGCATTCAGCCCTCCACTGTCAGAAGACGACTTGCGCTCAGACTTCACGTACTCTCGATAGTCCTGCTCGTTACCTTCGGCCTTGGAGCTCTCAGTGCCAAGTGATATCCGGCGCTTCTCACGATCGATAGACAGCACACGGACAGAGACTTCTTTGCCAACGTGATATTTACGGCGAGGATTACCACCAGCGGTACCGAGTACGGAAAAAGGCAGCAGGCCGGTCAGGCCGGGCTCGAGCATGATAAAGATCCCAAAGCTCGCCAAACGCTCGACAGTGCCCTTGGTCACATCGCCTACCGGATAACGATCGTGGATACCCTTCCAGGGGTTGCCGCCAGCAACCTCGCGCAAGGACAGCGAAAGACGTCGACGCTTGGCCTCGACTTCGTGAATCCAGCCGCTGACTTCTTTGTCGACCTCAAGCGCCTCATCTGACAGTGTCGATCCGATTGCCAGCCGGGAAGTGTGAACCAACCCCTCCAGTCCGGGCTCGACCTCGACAAAAACTCCGAAGTCAGTTTGCCGCAAGACCTTACCCGTGAACTGTGATCCTTCGGGGAATCGATCGGCGACACCTTTCCAGGGATCGGGCTCGAGACGCTTCATCGAGAGCGAGATACGCTGACCGCTCTTCTCGATCTTCAAGACAGCAACCCGAACCTTCTGACCGCTTCTCAACACCTCTTTGGGGTGCTCGACACGACGGCGGCTAATCTCCGAAACGTGGACGAGACCTTCGATTCCGCCTCCGAGATCGACGAAGGCTCCGAAGCTGGTCAGTGAACTGATCTTGCCTTCGAGCTCTACGCCAGGCTGAAGCAACTCTCGGACCAGAGCCGCTTTCTGCTCACGTTCGTCCTTGATCGCCGCGGCACGCGACAGAACAACTCTCCGACCACCATTCTGGATCTCGATGATGCGGAAAGAGAAGGTTTTGTCGAGGTAACGTTTCGGGCTACGAGGGTTGCCGATCTCTATTTGAGAGACCGGACAAAAAGCAGCGATCTTTCCAATGGCGACATGGTAACCGCCTTTGTTCCAGCCGATCACCTGCCCTTTGATCGGCTTTTTCTTGGCTAAGGCCTCTTCCAGATCGACGATGCCTTCGCTGGCATCACTCTTCGCATCGGCATCGCCGTCGCCACTGGCCTCCACATCTGACCCCCCCGCACCCTCACCACTAGTCGCGGCTTCGGCCTTAGGTTCATCATCGCTAGCGGCGGCTTCGGCCTTAGGTTCATCATCGCTAGCGGCGGCTTCGGCGGCCGGCTCATCATCGCTGGCGGCGACTTCGGCGGCCGGCTCGTCGTCACTGGCTGCGGCTTCGGGCTCAGAAGCGGCCTCCTCTTCGACTTCTGCTACCGGCTCGCTTTCAGCGGCCGCTGCCACCGTCGACTCGTCTTGCGGGTCGACGGAAGCCGAGATCTCGGAGTCCGCAGTCTCCTCGACGGCGGATTCAGGGGTAGCCTCGGCGGGCTCTTGCGGCGTAGCGTCTTCGAGTCGGTCGGACATGGTTGTCCTCCTGGTTTTCTCAGATCCGAAAAGTGAGGTGGGTCAAAAAGCAGTAGCTAGCGCAGGTGG
>JAJCXQ010000650.1 GCA_029263355.1 Acidobacteriota bacterium
AAGGTGCCATGGCGACAGGATAACATGGTCGTCACGGTGATCCGCTGAGTGGCGGGGATCGAGATGCTTGAGCCATTGAGTGGTGGGAAGAGGCAAAGCACGTATTAGAATGCCTAAGAGGAGGTCCGAATGCCGGTTCGCTCGATCGTTCGTCTTGGTCATCCTACGCTACGTACCCCGGCAGAGCCGGTGGATATCGAGCGCCTGTCCGATCCCGAAATACAGAGTCTGATCGACGATATGTTCGAGACGATGTTGGCTGCTGGCGGTGTTGGCCTCGCAGCGCCACAGATCGGGCTCTCGCTTCAGCTCTTCGTTTATGCCGTCGTCGATCCTGGTGCCGAGGACGAGGGGGAGAGTGAGGGTGAGGATACCGACGATCCCGAACTGGTGGTTTTGGTCAACCCTGCCCTCGAGCCGATCGCGGGAGAGCTCGTATACGACTGGGAGGGTTGCCTCTCGATTCCGGATCTGAGAGGGCTGGTGCCACGTCACGATGGTGTCCGAGTTCACGCGTTCGATCGTCATGGCAAGGCGCTCGATTACCGTACCAAAGGTTACGAGGCTCGGATCGTCCAGCATGAATACGATCATCTGAACGGCATTGTCTTTCTCGACCGGATGCGCGATTTGCGATCTTTGGCCTTTGGCGCCGAGTGGGAAGAATTTCTCACCACTAACGACGAAGACGCTCAGGTCGGATAGATGCGGCAGCGCCTCGCGACGCTCGGCCGTAGTCCTAGCGTCGGTTTGTTCCGAGCTATCCAGGCCTCTACTGGGAGCTGAAGGCTGTGGCTCGCCAGATCCGGATCCTGTGGGCTGGCCAGCATCAGCGTAAACCCTGGGAACACTTGTGCGAAGACTATCGGTCCCGAATCCAGCGTTATGCACCGATTCGAGATCATTGGATCAAAGCACGATCGAAGGGTGGTGACCTCGCGCGGCGCAAGGCCGAGGGTGAGGCAATGTTGGCGGCTTTGCCGGATCCCTGTTGGACGATTGCACTCGATCCGAGGGGCAAGATGTCGAGCTCTGAAGAGCTCGCTATTGAGCTTCGTCGCCTGGCGGATGAGTGGCCGCATCCTATTGTTTTCCTGATCGGATCGGACCTCGGTTTGGCCGAGCAAGTGGTGAAGCGAGCGCGTCGGCGTCTGTCCTTTGGGCCGATGATCCTGGGCCACGAGCTGGCGCGGCTGGTGCTCTATGAACAGATATATCGAGCTATCTCTATCGATCGAGGAATAAAGTACCATCGATCGGCGTTCTGATCGGTAACCGGAGCGATCCGGTATTCGGCTGGGGGAGTCCAGAGCTCTGTCGTCGATCGGAAAACGAACGGAGTTTGTGTCTCCTCCTAATTGCAGTTGTGTCCGGGATTTGTCTCGGACGGGCCAACCGGGCCCATGGGACACCATAATCACAGCATCCGTGCATGGTGTCGCAAGGGCATGAAGGCATAGACCTCCAATGCTAGATAGGGAGCAGAGACGTGCCGATGACCAACAAAGTAGAGGAACTCCATAGTTCGGTCGCCCTCGCGGGCCTGCGCGCCAGCCTAGATATCAAGCGACGCGAAATGCTCGATCTCTACGAGCACGACGTCGAGGCCGGCAAACAGTCAACAGACGACCCCGCTGACGACTTTGCCGACCGCGCCAACAACTCGTTCAACCGCGAGTTGATGTTTTCTTTGTCCGGCATCGAACGACAGATGTTGATCTATATCGAAGATGCCTACCAGCGACTCGACGAGGGTAGTTACGGCCTTTGTGCGCACTGCAACGAGCCTATTGGCCTGCCGCGCTTGAAAGCCCTACCCTGGGCGCGGTACTGTATCTCGTGTCAGGAGTTGGAGGAAAAAGGAATCTTGAATGATTGAGACGATCGACAGTTGGGTTCGTCGGCTCGGCGGGAGCTAGCGTTTTCTTATGCAGATCCGAACGTATCTTGGCATCTTGCTCGGCGTTCTGGTCGTTGTTTATGTCTCTTTTTTGACCCCCCTCAATCTCGACTTGCTGGTGCTTCCGTTCCAATTGGGAACGGAGATCAACATTCCACTCTACGCTGCCCTGCTGGCCGTCTTTCTGGCCGGCTTGCTACCGCCGGTCACCGCTTTGTTGGTGTCGTCGTTGAAACGCGATCTTGCGCAGCGGCGCGAGCGGCGGCGTAGCCGTGAGGCTGAGAGTTTCAACCACCGCTTCCGTCGCGCGGTCGATTTCCATGCTGATGGTCAGTACGGAAAAGCGGCGTCAGCTCTCAACAGCTTACTCACGGAACGACCGGAGCATTTCGCTACCTTGCTGCGGTCCGGCCAGGTGCAGCGCCATCAAGGCAAGACGGAAGAAGCACTAGAGATTCACCGTCGCGCATCGGTGCTCTATCCGCGTAGCGTGGCGTTGCTCTACCAGTTGGCCGAAGACTATGACGCGACCGGCGAATCCCAGGTGGCCCTCGAAATTCGTAACCGGATCCTGAGGGACTTCCCGAGCCATGGCTTGGAGGTCATGCGCATGCGCCGCGATCAGTGTATGGCAGCCGACAAATGGGACGACGCGGTGCGCTGGCAGGGCAAGGTAGATGCGCTGCTCGAGGACACCGGTGACACCCTTGCTGTGGAGCGTGAGAGGACCATCTCCCAAGGTTTGGCTTACCAGAGTGGTGTCGCCCTGCTGGAGAAGGATCGACCCACAGAGGCTGCTGTGGTCTTCCAAGGTTTGCTCGACCAAGAGCCCCGTTTCATTCCGGCGTGCATCATGCTCGGCGAGGCCGAGCTCTTGCAGGACAATGAGGAAGCTGCTCTGGACGAGTGGCGTAGAGGCTTCAAGCTGACCGGCAGTCCAGTGTTCTTGCAGCGGCTAGAAGACCATCACATCGAGGCGGAGCAGCCGGCGCGGGCGATCGAGACCTTGCGTTCGCTTCTGGGGCAGGACAATGAGCTGTTGGTGCGTTTCTTTCTCGGGCGGCTCTACTACCGGCTCGAAATGCATGATGAGGCACTGAAGATTCTCGAGGGTATCGGCGAGCGTCTGGACGCGTCGCCGACCTACCATTTTCTCCTGGGTCGCATTCGGCAGCGTCGCAACGACCAGTTGGGGGCGATGGCGCGTTATCTCACCTGCCTGAAGCGACTCGGAGTTTCGGTCGCAAGTTTCGCCTGCCAGGCCTGCGGCGCCGAGTATGCCGAGTGGCAGGACCGCTGCAAGGCCTGTGGCTCTTGGAATGCCGTTGAGTTGGCGTTTCAGGAGGAACAGTTGAGGGCGGAAGAGGTGGGGGTGGTGACGTCGCCGGTGTGGGGAGGCTACAGCTCGCGGGAAGAAGGCGCCCAGGAGAAGACGTCGGCCGAAGGATAGGGTGTCGACACGGGGCTGAAAGTCTGCTGGGATAGGCGGATGGCGAAGCCAACCATCGAGACCCTGTTACAAGCTGCCGCTGGAGGTGGCGGCAGTCCGGTCTATCTGGTCAGCGGAGATCTGGTGGTCGCCGCGCCACAGGCTGAGAAGTTGGCTGAGGGTCTTGCCAAAGCGGCGGGCTGCGAGGTCGAGAGTTGGCGGCGCCCGGGGGGTCTGGGGGAGATCTTCCAGAACCTACGCACCTTTTCGTTGTTTAACACCGCTAAGGTCATGTTGGTCGTTGATACGGCGATTTTCGCTGATCGCACCTCCGCGGCAGAACTGATCGATCAGGCGGAGACAGCGCTGCCGTTCACCGGTGAGCTCGATACTGCTGGCCTGGAGGGCGCCTCGCGCCTCCTCCAGGCGCTACGGGTTTTTGGACTCCAAGCGACCGGGGATCCCGCCGAATTGATCAACTCGTTGCCCAAGTGGGCGGTGGAAGGCGGCGCTGCGTTCCGTAAGAAACGCTCGGGTCGTGGTCGAACGGCCAAACAGTCAGCAACCTTACGCGACGAGTTGACGGGGTTGTTGGGGGCGGCGCAGCAGGCCGGGCTCGAAGGGTACGCTGAGGGTGACCTGGCGGAGCTTGGCCAGATTGTGGCCAATGGGTTGCCTGAAGGTCATGTCTTGGTCTTGGCGGAGCATGCGGTCGCCAAAGATCATCCGGTGGTGGTGGCTTTGAGTCAGCGCGGTGCGTTCCTCGATGTCGGACGAGTCTCTTCCGGCCGTGGGGGGGAGTGGCAAGGGCTGCAGGCCCTCACCGACCAACTGGCGTCGGAGACCTCGGTGTCGATCGCGGCCGCTGCTGTGTCCGAGCTCGCCCGCCGCACCCTGCGTCAAGAGAGTGGATGGCAGAGTCGTGGCGTCGATGGCGAGTCGACGGCTCGTTACGCTGGCGAATATCGTAAATTGGCGGCTCAGGCGGGCGGCGGGCAGATCACCCGGGAGATGGTGGTCGAGACAGTTGATGATCGTGGCGAGCAAGACGTCTGGCAGATTCTCGACGCAGTTGGCAAAGGGCTCGGCGGCGAGGCCTTGAGTCGCTACCAGCGCTACCTGACCTCATCAAGCGACTTGATCTCGGCACGGCTGTCGTTTTTTGGCTTACTGGCGGGATTCTGTCGCCATCTGACGGCGGTTGCAGGAGTCGCCAGGTTGCGTCAAATACCGGCCGGGATCGACAACTACAATCAGTTCAAGAGTCGTTGGGCGTCCCAGCTGCAAGGTGATCTCGAAGTTGGTAAGAACCCCCTCGCCGGTCTCCATCCGTTCCGGCTCCACCGGGCTTACGTCACCGCTTCACGGATGGACCGTGATGTGCTTGCCCGCTTACCGTGGCTGGTGCTCGAAACCGAGCTACGGATCAAAGGTGAAAGCTCCGAGCCCGACGCTGCTATCGCCGCGCTCATGACTCGGTTGGTGGTGGCGATCAATGCCTCCGGGCCGCGGGCAAATACGCGTTCTCGACGTAGTCCTTGACCATCCGGCTGGCGGAAAAGCGCGACGTCAACGAGGCGATCGAGGCTTTCATCATCCGAATCCAGCGCCGCGGAAGTCCTTGGTCGTCGCGTTCGTAGTAGAGCGGCACGATCGAGGATTCCAGGATCTCGTAGAGCGAGCCTGCGTCCGCAGCGTCCTGGCGGTCGTCGTCCGGCTCGGACTGGTCCGAGCCGATCACCCAGCCGTTGTCGCCGTTCCAGCCCTCGGGCCACCATCCATCGGAGATCGAGAAGTTCAGACCGCCATTCATCGCAACTTTTTGGCCGCTGGTGCCGCTGGCTTCGAGCGGTCGTCGCGGCGTGTTGAGCCACACATCGACACCTTGCACCAGCATACGCCCCATGCGCATGTCGTAGTTCTCGAGAAAGAAGACCTTGCCGGCGAAGCCGGCGTTGCGACTGAGCTCGAAGATGTGTTGAATGAGCTCTTGGCCTGGGCGATCTGCGGGGTGAGCCTTGCCGGCGAACAGCATCTGAACCGGACGGTCCTGATCGGCGAGCAGGTTCCGTAGCCGCGCCTCATCGGAGAACACCAGTTTGGCCCGTTTGTAGGTTGCGAAGCGGCGGGCGAAGCCGATGGTCAAGGCGCTGGGGTCGAATAGCGCGCCGAGAGTGCGAAGCTCGTCGGGAGATGCGCCGTGGCGGGCATGTTGCTCCCGAAGCCGCGAACGTGCAAAGCGGCCGAGACGCTCTTTTTGGGCTCGGTGACTGGCCCACAACTCGTCATCGGGAATCTCGAAGATGCGGTCCCAGCTGTCGTCGGAGAGGAGCATCGTTTCCCACTGGGCGTCGAACCGCGATCGTAGCAACGCTTGCGTTTCCTGGCCGAGCCAGGTCCGGGCATGAACGCCGTTGGTAATGGCGCGAATCGGCGGTTCGTTGTCACCGCGGTCGGGAAAGAGATGACGCCACATGCGTCCCGCCACCTCGGCGTTGAGCTCACTCACGCCGTTGGTCCAACTGGTCGTGCGGATCGCCAGCGCGGTGAGGTTGAACGAGTTGTCACCATGGTGGGCGCGGCCGAGATCCAAGAGCTCGGCAAGTGGGAGTCCAGTAGCGTCGCACCAGGAGCGAAAGTACTTGTCGATCAGTTCGTGGTCGAACTGCTCGTTTCCCGCCGGTACCGGTGTGTGAGTCGTGAAGACGGCGTTGGAACGGATCCGCTGACGGGCCTGCTCGAGATCGAGACCGCTCGCCTGGTACTCTCGCAAGCGCTCGAGCTGCAAGCACACACTGTGGCCTTCGTTGAGATGCCACGCCGACGGCTTGATGCCGACAGCTCGTAGGGCTTTGACGCCGCCGATGCCGAGCATGATCTCTTGCAGGAGCCGCATCTCACGTCCACTGACGTAGAGCTGGTTGGCGATCGGGCGATCTTCGGGATCGTTCTCTGGGATATCGGTGTCGAGCAAGATCAGTGGCACACGTCCGACCTGGGCAAGCCATAACTTGGCTTTGACCTCTCGGCCAGGCAGGGGCACCGAGATCGTCACCTCACGGCCGGTGGCGGAAGCGATTGGTCGCAGGGGTAAGCGGGTGAAGTCGTACTCCGGGTAAGTGTGCTGTTGCAGGCCATCGGCGTCGATCGTCTGCTGGAAGTAGCCCTGGCGGTAGAGAAGACCGATGGCGACCAGAGGCAGGCCGAGATCACTTGCCGCCTTGCAGTGATCGCCGGACAAGACACCGAGGCCACCGGAGTAGATCGCCAGCGATTGATGGAGTCCATACTCCATCGAGAAGTAAGCGATGACATTGTCGGTGTCTTCGGCATGGTGGGTCTGGAACCAGGTCCCATCCTTGGGCTGCATATAGTCTTCGAAGGCGTCGATGACTTTGTGGTAGTGCGACAAGAACGCTTCGTTCTCAAGCAGTGGATACCATCGCTTGGGATCGACGTTGATCAGCAGTTGGACCGGATTTCGATACAGCCCCCACTTGGCGCTGTCGATTGCCGAAAAAAGTTCGCGGGCTTGGGGTGTCCAAACCCACCAAAGGTTGTAGGCCAGGTGGTAGAGCTGCTCGAGCTCACGGGGAAGCTCGATTTCCGTCACTTGGAGCGTCGGAATCTGCGGCTGGATAGGGCTGTGCATCTGGACCGGTCCTCTCAAGTGTTCCCTTCGACGGGGTCGCCGAAACGGGTGTTCCTCGCTGCTATGGGTTGGCGTCAGCGAGTTTTACCACACCTGAGCGCATGTGCCTGCAAAGACACACACGTAGTTTGGTCGTGGAATGCCGCGTCTAGTGGGTTCGCGAGAGTGGCCGGGGGGCGGCGAGCGACTACTCCAGTCGCACGACGTCGCCTTCGATTTTGATCACCACGGCCCGCTTCAGGGCCGCCAAAGCGGCGATCTCCGATTGAACGGCGAACAGCTCTCGGCCAGCTTCAGAATCGATCTGGAGGCGGCGTGTGACCGCGTCCGCATCAACTCCTTGCTCGAGCCAATAACCCTGTTCGTTCCAGATCAGCAAGCGGTCGGCGACGATCACACGGTTGCCGACGGCGACGTCGGCGACGGAGTTGGGTGGATCCTGGAAGATCACCGGAATCGTGTCACTTTGGTTCTCGTGTAGCTGCACGTTGAGGGAGAATAGGTAGATGAATAGAACTAGGGCGATCACGACTCCGAACATCGCCAGAATCGGATTCTGTCGGTTGAGGAGGGACAGTCCTTGTTCGAATCGATCGAGCAAACCAGGGGGCTCGTCGGTCAAGGCGATCCGCCGCACCACAGCCTGTTGTAGCGTCGAGGGCGTCGGTAGTTCGTGGATACTGCGCAGGTTGTCGATGACTTTGCGCAGGCTTTCGAGCCGGACGTGGCATTGTGGGCATGTTTCGAGGTGCTCCTCGAGCTCTCGAGCTTCGCGCGCCACAAGCTGTCGGTCGAGATAGGCGGAGAGCGCCTCCGCCGATGCGTGGGAAGTCATGAGTTTTTCTCCAGAACGGCCCGAAGGCGATCACGGCCGCGGGCGATGCGGGATCGTACGGTACCGACCCGCACTTCTAGGACTTCAGCGATTTCGTCATAGCTCAAACCCTGAAGGTCGCGCAGCACAACGGCTTCGCGGAAGACCGGTTTGACCTGGCGCAGAGCCAGGCTGATCTGCCGGCTTGCGTCGTGAGCCAGGGCGAGATCTTCGGGGTCTCGGCTCTCGTCGACCAGCCTGGCACCTTCGCCATCGTTTTCGTCAGCGAGGGGTTGGGTCGGATAGCGGCGGCGCCCGAGTTTGCTGCGGCAGTGATTCAAGGTGACTCTGTAGACCCATGTTTTGAGCGTTGAACGACCGTTGAACCGCGCCAGGTGTCGATGGATACGCAGGAAGATCTCCTGCGCCAAATCTTCCGCCTCGTCAGGCTTCCCTGACATGCGGTAGGCGAGGTTGAAGACCATTTGTGCATAGCGGCTATAGACTTCGTCGAAGGCCTTGGGGTCGCCGTAGCGATGCCGTGTGGCCAGGTCGAGGTCAGGATTGGAGCTCAATGATGTTGCCGTTGAGGTTGCCACCATGATCGCCGCCAAAAGTCCTCCGGATCGGTGGTTGTGGGTTGTCGCCACTCCTGGGAGTGGCCTCTGAAGAGATAGACTCGCCGCAGCTTGTTTCGGTTCCGATCCTGTCTGATTTTATAGACAGTAATCTCATAGCTAGCAAGATCCCACCAACAAAGTTCGGGAGCGCGTCAATCAGCTCCGTGCTCGCTCCGCAAACCCGGACGTTGAGACCGCAAACGGCAAAACTAGATGACGGAAACTTTCTAGCGGGCCGTTCTTGGTTTCGAAGAAGCGTTGCTCTGGCCGTAGTAGGCGAGGATGCCATCGACAATGGCCTCCGCCATCCGCTGACGGAAACTACGGGTCCGAATCAGGCGACGATCCTCAGGGTTGTTGAGATTGCAGACTTCGAGCAACAGCTTTGGCGGTACCGCGTTGTAGCGCACCACCGCTGGCACCCAGGGGCGGCATCGTCGACAACGGATGATGCGGTCGCGAATCGGCTTCTGTTTGTGAATCGCGAGGCCATGATCTCGCAAGCTCTGCAAGAGGTTCTGAGCGAGTTGGCGCGAAAGACCCTCCGAACGAGTCCGTTCCTGCCAGCTGTACTCGACTCTGGGCTTTTCTTTGACCTCGCGACGTGACGAGTAGACGGTGCCGGTTTTGCCGTATTGGCCGCGGGTCAGGCTGGCTGCTGGAATGTAGATCATCGCCCCACGATGCGACCGTGGAAGAGAATCAGCGTGTATCGATAGGAAGACGGTCTTGGCGGCATTACCCGATTTTCCGACCGCCGAGCGATGTTGACTGTTGGCGAGATACCAGCGGAGATTAGCAGCAACCTTGGCGTCTTCGATGGCGTAAGGTGGGGTGGTCAAGACCCGGTGATTGCGCGATCGTGGCAGAATGTCGGCATCGTGGATCTGAAAGTTCGACCCATCTCGAGTGGTGGTGAAGACGCGAGCAGCAGTCGTGCTCTCGAGCAGCTTCTTGACCCGCAGCGTGATGTCGTAGACGTAAACGCTCTCCCAAGTGCCGCTGACGATGGTTCCTGGATCTTGCCCGCCATGGCCGGCGTCCAGCAAGACGGTGATTCCTTCGAGGCTTGTGGCCCGTACCGTGTTGGAGTGCTTCTCACGTTCCGAGCGATCTTTCTCGTATTCCATCCGACGTGGATGAGTGGCGGGGAGAAACTCGGGTAGCAACAGATCAAAGGGGATCCTGACCCGCTGGCCGACCGGCATATCGGTCACATCGGAGATGCCGTTGAGGTCGGCGAGCTCGGCGGCTAGTGCGTTGACGTCATCAGCGAAGGTGCCGCCGGTGAACCGAACCACGACTGCGGAGTAGAGGGCCTCGCCCTTCTTCAGCCGGTAGATGGCGAAGTCTGCTGCCCCGTCGTCGACGTAGCGCAGGTCGTGTGCGGTCATCGTTTCGGGAAGCGTGGTGCGAAAGGCCGGCAACAAGAGATCACCCGGGATGATCAAGGCCTGGCCATGACTCAGAACCTCGTCGCTCAAGTTGTTGTGCTCGCGGATCGCGGTGAAATTCAACCCGTCTCCGGTCAGCCATTCCGCGAGGCGCCACAGGCTGACCGATATCGTGACGTGGTGCTGCCATCCCGTTGCCAGTGAGCGATCTTTGGGGAACAGAGCCTGGATGGCAGCGAGTTGGTAACGAGCGGTCAGAGCTTCGAAGCGGACGCGATAACGAACGTCGGCCAGCAGACGACGCGGTCGTTTGCCGTTGAGGCGGGTGATTTCGCCGACCTGGTCACCGTCACCGGTGAGCCGTCGAGCATAGGCTTGTAACCCTTCGCCTGGCAGCGGCGGCGCTTCGAGAAAGATCTGCTGGTCGTCGGTCAAGGCAGCAACGATTCCGTTGCCGATCGACGCCCGGGCGATGGTCGCTGACAACGGCATGCTGCCGCCCAAGACCATCACTGCGAGCAGCAGGCCAGTGATTAACCAGAGAGCGGGCACGGCGTGCCGCAGAGTCTTCAAGCGGCCACCTCCAACGGCTCGACAGCTATCGAAAAATTCCTGACTTTTTTGCGTCCCCGGTGCCGCCGGCCAAGCGCTGGTTGAGCTCGCGGATTCGATTTGTGAGCTTTTCGATCTTTCCCTGCGCTTCATCCCGCAGGCGGGCATACTCGCCGCGCATGCGTTCAACCTCCTGCTTCATCTCGTCGGTGCGATCCTGGAACTCGCGCAGCTCTCGGTCGCGATCACCGATGACCCCCTGGAGCTGGGTCATCTGTTCGTCCTTTTCCGCCAGGCGCTCCTGGATCTTGATCTCCTGCTCCTCGTAGAGCTTGCGGAACTGTTGTAGCTCCTGGATCTCGGCAAAGTCCGACGTCGACATCTCGCCTCCTTGGGTTTCCAGATTTGGGAACATCTTGCGCAGTCTGAGTGATAGATCTTCCGGATCAGGCGATTGTTCCATCGCCTCCTTGTAGGTGATCTCGTTGTGCACCAGAAGCGCTAGCAGTGAATGGTTCATGCTCTGCATGCGGTAATAGCCCACCGACGACTCGAGCTCTTCGTGCAGCTCGGAGGTCTGTCCCTTTTCGATCAGCTTGGCGATCTTGGGGGAGTTGCGCATGATCTCGAGAGCTGCGACACGACCCTTGCCGTCGCGCCGGGCAACAAGTTTCATCGAGACCACCGCTTTGAGCACCTGCGCCAATTGGGCGCGAACCTGTCCCTGTTGATCAACCGGGAACGAATCGAGAATCCGGTCAATGGTTTGGGTGGCGCTGTTGGTGTGCAAGGTCGAGAACACGAGATGGCCGGTCTCGGCCGCAGTGATCACCGTGCCGATGGTGTCTGGATCACGCATCTCGCCGACCATAATGACGTCAGGGTCCTGGCGCATGGCGTTGGTCAGAGCGGCGCTGAAGCCGATGGTGTCGGTACCAAGCTCACGTTGAGAGATCGATGCCATGTTGTCGGAGAACAGGAACTCCATCGGATCTTCGATGGTGATGACGTGCACCGGGCGGGTGGCGGCAATGTACTTGATGATCGCCGCTAGGGTGGTCGATTTGCCGCTACCGGTCGGCCCAGTCACCAGCACCAGACCCATGGGCATTTTGCAGAAATCGAGCAGCACTGGTGGCAAGTCGAGCTCTTCGATGGCCTGGATCTGAAACGGGATGCGTCGGAAGCAAGCCGCGAGATTGCCACGCTGCATGAAGATATTGCCGCGAAACCTGGCGACGCCGGGAACGCCATAACCGAGGTCTACCGACATTTGCTCTTCCAGCTTGCGTTTCTGCGGCGGTGTAAGGATCTTGTCGACCATCTCGCCAATCTCCTCGAGCTTCAAGGGATCGGTCTTGAGCGGCAGTAGCTTGCCGTTTAGACGCAACAGTGGAGGGCGGGTCGGTTTGATATGGAGATCCGACGCCCCCTGCTTGGTCATGATGGTCAGTAGCTGATCGAGATCCATACCGTTTGCTCTCCGAGCCATGACTTCGCAGCCCGATTAGCGGGTCGCTCGTCGTCAACGGCTGGAGTTTAGCAGAGGGGCGAAAGAGGTCGAGGGCCTCGGCGCCTATTACTTGGGCCGATCCTGCCAGTGCTCGCAGATCGATCAGACAGCCCAGCGCTCGCTTCGCAGACCCGAGCCCTAAGACCGAAAAACGTTTCGAGGCGAGACCGAGCTAGTACTTCCGCATCAAGCCTACGACGACGCCTTGCACCTGAACTTCTGCGGCAGGTACCCGTATCGGCTCCATCTCGGGATTGGCGGGCTGCAAGCGCACCATTTCGCCTTCAGGATAGTAGCGTTTGAGGGTCGCTTCGATCCCTACCAGCGCCACGACCATTTCACCCGGCATGGCGCGTTCGCGCCTCAGGACGACAACGAAGTCGCCGTCGTAGATGCCTTCTTGGATCATCGATTCGCCGGAGACGCGCAGCACATAGTGGTCTTCCGCCTGGCCGCCAAAAAGATGGTTAGGCACCCCCAGCTGCTCTCGCCCCGGCAGCACTTCGATCGGCTGTCCGGCGGCAATCATGCCAAGAAAAGGAACTTCGGCGCCGGTTGAGGCCTGGATCCCGGGGATCGCCCGCACCAGCTCCAGTCCGCGCTTTTGGTTCCAATCGCGGTGCAAGTAGCCCTTCTCTTGCAGCAGCTTCAGGTGTTTGTACACCGTGCCGAAGGACGAATAGCCGAACTCGTCACGGATCTCGCGGTGGGTCGGCGAGATACCATGGCGCTGTTGATACTCGGCGATGAACTCCAGGATCGTCTTCTGGCGCTCGGTGAGGTACGTGGGTTGGCGTCGTCCGGTTGGTCTGTTCGACATAACAAGCGTACGTTAGGCGGAAATTGAGCGTAAGTCAAGCGATTCCTGCTTGACACGTTCGACGTGGACTCCTACACTCGCCGATCTCTCCGTGCGTCCGTCGGACCTGCTTCCGCCCTAGCACTTCTAGACCATCCCACCGATGCAACTCATCGATCCTTGAGATAGGGCCTTAGCCCCAGATGACATTGTTACCCACTTCGCGAGTCGCCGCTGAGCATCTGGGCGCTGTGTGCCCTCAGACCGTTTCGAGCAGCCGGGGCGTTTCGAGCAATCAGGCCATCGCGCCCGCCCAGGGGTTGCCTGGCGAAGGCTTCGATCTCGAGAGGCATACTCTCGCCAACGGCCTTCAGGTCGTGTTACACCGCGACCCGAGCTTGCCGCTGGTTGCGATCAATCTTTGGTACCACGTCGGTTCGAAGAATGAGATCCCCGGACGCACCGGATTCGCGCACCTCTTCGAGCATTTACTGTTCCAGGGTAGTCAGAACGTTGGCACCAACGACCATTTTCGATACATACAACAAGCGGGCGGGGTCGCCAATGGTTCAACTTGGTACGACCGCACGAATTACTTCGAGGTACTGCCGAGTCACCACCTCGACTTGGGACTGTGGCTCGAGTCTGATCGGATGGGCTTTTTTCTGCCCGCCATCACTCAGGAGAAGATGGACAATCAGCGCGAGGTGGTGATCAATGAGCGACGGCAGAAAATGGACAATCAGCCTTACGGACGTGCCTTCGAGCGCCTCCAAGAGCTGTTGTACGACGAAGGACACCCCTACCGTTGGCCGGTGATCGGCTACGTCGAGGATCTGACCGCCGCAACGCTCACTGACGTGAGTGACTTTTTTGGCACCTTCTACGTGCCGTCAAACGCGGTGCTGACTTTGGCGGGCGACATCGACTACGACCATGCGCTGTCCAGAGTCGAGCATTTCTTCGGAGA
>JAJCXQ010000651.1 GCA_029263355.1 Acidobacteriota bacterium
AGCATCGGCGAGCACCAGCACCGCGCCGCTGCCGTTGTCGGCGAGCTCGAGGGTAGGCAGCACACCATCGACGTCGAGGCCGCGACTGATCTCCAACTCGCGCTCGAACATGGCTCGGCCATCGGCCCGCGCTCGCACGTCGTGTGCCGACCTCCGCAGCAGCACCGGGCGACCGTCACGCTGGCGTCGGGCCCGCCAGAAACAGTGCTCCCCACCGCCGCCGAGCTCCTCGGCGATATCAAATCCGAAAAGGTCCATTCACCTGCCCCTGATGGTCGGTCCGGTACTCTGATCTTAACAGATGGCCGAAAAATCTCGGTTTACGAAAAGAGGAGCATGGTGAAGGGCAAGCCCAGCGATTCCATTTTGGTGGAGGTTTTCGCATTAACTGGCATCGAGGTTGCATTTCGTACCTCGTCGACCAGAGATTGATCTATGCGCCTGCGTGTCACCCAGACCTTCACCGACGGAATGACCGTCCTCCACGTCGACGGCGAGCTCGTCGACGCAGGAGCTCGAGAGCTCGAGCGGGTAGCTCGCGGGGTCCGCCCCCTGCGCCTCGATCTGACGCACCTGCAGCGCGCCGACACCGCAGGCCTGGCCATCTTGCGGCAATTGGCGACCGCCGGCACCGAGCTCGCGGGCGTGCCGCCCTACATCGGGCTCCTGCTGGAACGCTCTGGCGATTCTCGCTGAGCTCAGTGCGGCGATACACAGAGACGGGCGATGCACAGAGACGGTGGCCCGCGCTCCTATGGAGCCGTTTCGCAGCGCGCGAGGGGCAACACCTCGCCCCAAGGGGCAGAAACTTGCCCCCATCACCCTGCCCCCGTACCGATTCAGGACCCGCAACCCCTGGAGTTCGGTGATCTCTCGAGGCCGCCCCCAATCCTCCGCCCCTGGCACCGAAGTTGCTCTAACAGCTCTACATCAACCTCTACGGCCTCAGCCGCCACCGGTGGCTTCGAGGCCTTCCAATCTCATCCCAGCTCGAGTGTGACTCGAAGCCTCGGTTCGCACTCATTGAAGGAGTTTGCACAATGAAACGTCAACAACGCCTCAACGAGAATCTACTCGCGTCCTGGGCGACGACAGACGAAGGTGGTACCGGAGCCCGCGAGAACATCATCCAGTTCATCGCCGACGTCGAAGCTGCCGAAGTTCCCGCCGAAGACCGCATCGCGGTCTTCGACAACGACGGCACTCTGTGGGGTGAGCAGCCGGACTACGTACAGGCGGTGTTCGCGAAAGAGCGCGCCACCACCCCCGAAAATGTCAAGAACGAAAGTATGGAGAGCTACCGGCAAGCGGTTACCGACTGGCTGGCGAGCACCCCGCACCGGGACGGCATGCTCTACACCGAAATGACCTATCAGCCGATGCTCGAGCTGCTCGAGTACCTGCGCGCGAACGGGTTCCGCACCTTCATCGTCTCCGGCGGCGGCATGGAATTCGTGCGACCGATCTCCAAGGATCTCTACGGCATCCCTCCCGAGCAAGTGACCGGCAGCAATGCGATGACCGCCTATGACGAGACCAACCGACGGATCGTTCGGATGCCCGAACGCATCCTGGACAAGGACCCCGAAGATCCCGCCGACGACCGCGCATACCGCGACACTCTGTTCATCGACGACAAAGTCGGTAAGCCGGTCGGCATCAACCTGCACATCGGACGCCGGCCGATCGCCGCATTCGGCAACTCCTCCGGCGACGAGGCGATGCTCGACTGGACCACCCGCGACGATGGCGAAGGTGACTACCCGCGCTTCGGCTTGCTGCTGAAGCACAACGACATCGTGCGGGAATACGACTACCAGAACTCAACCGCTGAAAAACCCATCAACCCGGGCGTCGGCGTCCTCCAGCCCGAGACCGAGCTGCACGCCGCGCAAGAGGGATGGACCGTGGTCGAAATGGCGGCCGACTGGAAGGGTGATTCCGTCTACGCGACGAGCGGACCGTAGCTCGGTCTGCGGCGAGCCGTTTCGAGGGACTGAAGCCCCTCGCTCAGTCATGACGTCCCTGGCGGGACGAAGAAACAGAGAACAAACAAGGGGCCCTTCTTGCGGCGGGTAAGGACCCATTCTCCAGGGGCCCCATGCCTAAGACTCTGTAGGAATCATCTGATATTCCGTACTGGACCGACTGACTAAACTATGCCCCTCTACCCGACACGATCACGGCAGCTGATCAACTGTTATGTGTGGTCTCTACACCATGATCAGCCACAGCGCATGGCTTTCCGAACCCAGCTTCGAGCCCTGCACGGCGATGACACATCCCAACATGGTTCATCTCACCGCAGTTCATCTCACCACGGATTCGATCGACGACGGATGGAGTCGCCGAGATGGTGGCCGACCCGCCACGGTTTTCCGCTATTCCAACGCCGAGAGCGCGTTCAGCACCTGCATCGCCACTCCCAGCGCCAGGCAGCTCTCGTCGACGTCGAAGAGCTCGTGATGCACCGTATGCACGATCCCCTCGGCCTCGTTGCGCACACCCAGCGAGAAGAACGCCCCCGGCACCCGGTGCAGATAGTAGGCGAAGTCTTCGACCCCCATGTTGGGTGTGGGCTTGATCACCACCTGATCTTCTCCAACCAAGCGCACGGCGTTGGCGCGTACCAGTTCGACCATCGCATCGTCATTGACCAGCGATGGGTAGCTCGGCTTGATCTCGACTTCAGCCCGCCCACCAAGGGCGCCGGCGACTCCTTCCACCGTCTCCCGGACGCGCTGCAAGACCCACTCGCGGACGGCTTGGTCCAGGCAACGCACGATGCCGACCAGCTCTACCCGATTACCAAGGTTGCCCGCCGAGCCACCGCGGATGGCGCCAAAGCTGACCACCGCGGCGTCCCGGGCATCGACGTTGCAACTGACCACGGTCTGTATGGCACAGACCACCTGAGCCGCGACCACAATCGCGTCAACCGTGCCGCCGGGATAGGCGCCATGACCCGACCGGCCGTGGAGGGTGAGCGTGACTTCGTCGGAGGAGGCATTGCGCTGGCCGTAACGGATCTCGATCTGCCCCACGTCGATGTCGGGCTCAACGTGCAGACCGAAGATCGCGGCCACCGGCGGATCGTCGAGAGCTCCAGCCTCGATCAGCAACTGAGCTCCGCCGACCGTTTCTTCCGCCGGCTGGAACAACAGTCTCACTGTCCCCGGCAACTCCCCCTTGATGCCGGCAAGGATCCTAGCAGTGCCCAACAACACCGTGGTATGCACGTCGTGACCGCA
>JAJCXQ010000652.1 GCA_029263355.1 Acidobacteriota bacterium
CTGCAGAGCAATGGCGACATGTTGCTGCTGTTCGCCCACCTATTGTCACTGAACCCGGAATGGTCAGGAGTCAAGATCTCGGTCAAGTCCGCGGCATCGAGCGCCTTGACGTTCGAGCAGACGCAGAAGAATCTGGCCGAATTGATCCGGCGTTGCCGGATCAACGCTGAAGCGGCGGTGTTTCCACGCCCCGAGAACGGCACGATTCAAGACCTCATCCATGAGCAGTCGCGCGATGCGGACCTCGTCTTTCTCGGCCTCCAAGAAGCCCGGCCAGGAGAGGAGGATGTCTATTCTCGCCGCCTCGCGAGCCTGGTCGGAGACCTACAGACAGTGATCCTAGTGCGCGCCGCCGGTCCCTATGCCGGACATTTGCTCGAGCCGAGTGGCGACACTCCGCGGTGACTCGTAGCTCGCGCGGGGCTGCGCCTTCACACTCCGAAATTTGGCAAGCCGCACAACGATTGAGGCTTCATTTCGGGCGGCCCGTTTCAGACCGCCTCAGCTCGACTCGAGGCGTCGCTTCCAATAGGTTGCGGGTCGTCTCCGCCGAGGCTGCTAGATCCACCCGATCGAGAAACGCCGAATAAGAGAGGTAAGCAACCAAGAAACGAAGATCTTCGGCCCAGGGCGGCAAGAACAGCGGCGGGCGACAGAGCCCCGCAGCCACCAGATGCCCCAAGGCGGGAAGATCCTTCAGGCGAAGCTTGCCGCAAAAGAGTAGTTGCAAGCAGTCGATCCGGCCAGCCGCCACTGCTGCTCGCAAGAAGTTGTGGACCCGCAACAGGCCACCGAGGTAAACGGCATCTTTGGTAAATGGCGCACCGCCGGTGAGCACGCCACCGCGAAACACCCGCCGAGCGTTCTCAAAGGCCTGATCGGGGTCTGTCCCGCGGCTGATGAAATAGCGGTAGACCTCTAGGAAATCAGCTCCGTCGATCGCCATCTGAATGGCGAGGACACGGTCTGCCAGGCGCCGGAGCCGGCTAGGGTCAAGAGTTCCGCTCATCAGCTCAGCGAACACTGCCAGACCTTCTTGAGTGCGGGTGGTGCCAGCATGGCCAGCACCCAGGATCGGTAGGTCTTTCTGCTCACGGCCGTTCAAGGAGGTGGCAACGTGTACATAAGCTTCGTGGTGAATGAGTTGGTCGATATCAAGGTCGCTGAAGCAGGCAGAACGTCGAATGCGAATCGCACTCGGACCGGCCAAGGCGTTGGCTGAAAGTTCGTCGACGATGGCAACTTCCGGCGCCAAGTCGCCGAATTGGCGCTGCACCGCTTCGCGCATACGCTCCGCTACGCCAGCCGCCAAATGGCAAGCTGGCGCCGGAGCCCCGAGGTCAAGTTGGCACGCTGCTTCCAAGCTGGAGTCGAGGAGCTTGGCTAGATCGAGCGTTGTCGCGTCGCGATCAGGTAACGGATCCCCAGGCGCACCGTATAAACGGCGTCCATAGGTGAGAAACTCCGGGGTCCCGGCAGCGGCGAGCATCCGCGTACTGTCTTCGATTGCCTGAGCTTGACGCTCGAGCCAGACATCGATCACAGAGTCGCCAGAGATCAGACGCCTGGCACCAGCGAGTGTGTCCATGACCGCCTCTGAGTCCGGTTTTGGGTACTGTACTTCGGGTAGCTGGGTTGCCCCGTTCGCAAAGAAACGTTCTCGCACCTCAGGGGGCCAAGACAGCGTCCGGAGGATGCGGACTGGACGTTCGGCTTCTTTGAGGAGCGATGCTGCTTTACAGATGCGCTCGCGATCCTTGGTCTTTAGTCGCATAAAGGCATCATGATCCGCAGCGGACAGCGACGTCAACCTGTTCGGGAGAGAGAAAAGAACACGATCGGCGAAACGCTGCCCGGCAAGCCGGTTGACGAAAACTTAGGGCGAAACCTGTCAGACCGGCCTCTCTCTTCTGGCCCTGATCGTCGGTCCCTTAGTATTGAAGGACCCCCTCGTCGGGGCGGTGCCTGCGCCTCTCGAGATCGAGATGCACGCCGCGCAGACGCAGGGCGTTGGCGATCACCGATACGGAGCTGAAGCTCATCGCGGCGGCGGCGATCATCGGGCTCAGGAGGATGCCGAAGAACGGATAGAGCGCACCTGCCGCGACCGGCACACCCAGTGCGTTGTAGACGAAGGCAAAGAAGAGATTCTGACGGATATTCGCCATCGTCGCTCGACTGAGGCGACGGGCGCGGACGATGCCGCGCAGGTCACCCTTGACCAGGGTCACGCCAGCGCTCTCCATGGCGACGTCGGTGCCGGTGCCCATGGCGATACCGACGTCGGCGCTGGCCAGCGCTGGCGCGTCGTTGATGCCATCACCTGCCATCGCTACAATATGCCCCTGCTGTTGCAGCGCTTTGACGGCCGCGGCTTTCTGCTCCGGCAAGACTTCGGCGACGACCTCGTCAATACCGAGCTGTTGAGCGACCGCCTCGGCCGTGGACCGGCTGTCGCCGGTCAGCATGGTGATGCGTAGCCCTTCAGCGTGCAGTGCCGTGATGGCCTCGGGGGTGCTCTTTTTGATCGGATCGGCCACCCCTAACAGGCCGCCGGCAGCGCCGTCCACGGCGGCGAACATCACGGTCTGGCCTGCGGCCCGCAGGGCCTCGGCGCGCTGCGCCAGGACGCCAGGGTCGATCCCCGAATCCGCCATCATCGCCCGGTTGCCGAGAGCCACCTCCACGCCTTCGACACGGCCCCGCACCCCTTTGCCGGTCACCGACTCGAAAGACGATGCCTGGCCGACCCCGACACCTCGGTCTTCGGCACCGCGAACGATCGCTGCCGCCAAAGGGTGCTCGCTGGCACGTTCCAGAGCTGCGACCAATTCCAGCAATCGAACCTCGGTGAAGTCGTCCGCAGGTTCGACGGTCACCAGGCTCGGGCGCCCTTCGGTCAAGGTACCTGTTTTATCGACGACCAGCGTATCGACCTGTCGCAATCGCTCGATCGCCTCCGCATTCTTAAACAGCACACCGACCTGTGCGCCTTTGCCAGTGGCCACCATGATCGACATAGGGGTCGCAAGGCCCAGTGCGCAGGGGCACGCGATGATCAGGACGGCGACGGCGTTGACCATCGCGTAGGCCATCTTGGGATCGGGGCCGACCAGCCCCCAGACGGCGAAAGTGAAGAGCGCTGCCCCGATGACGATCGGCACGAACCAGCTCGAGACGCGGTCCGCTAGCTTCTGGATGGGCGCCCGGCTGCGCTGGGCTTCGGCCACCATGGCGACGATGCGCGAGAGAAGAGTTTCAGAACCGACCTTTTCGGCCTCCATGATGAAGGAGCCCGTGCCGTTGATCGTGGCGCCGATCACCGGGTCACCCGCCGCTTTCTTGACCGGGATCGGCTCGCCCGTGACCATCGACTCGTCGATGGCGCTCGATCCTTCGAGCACGGCGCCGTCGACCGGCACCTTCTCGCCTGGGCGGACGCGCAGCCGGTCGCCGGTCGCCACGGCGTCTAGGGGCACGTCTTCCTCTCCTCCCTCGGGCCGAATCCGGCGAGCCGTTTTGGCCGCGAGCCCGAGAAGCGCCTTGATCGCCGCGCCGGTCTGGCTTCGAGCGCGTAGCTCCAGCACCTGTCCCAGGAGGATCAGGGTGACGATGACGGCGGCAGCCTCGAAGTAAATCCCTACGGTTCCGTGCTCGTCGCGAAATGAGTCGGGAAAGATCTGGGGCGCCAGCGCCGCGATCAAGCTGTATCCATAGGCGACACTGACTCCCAGGCCGATCAGCGTGAACATGTTGAGACTTCGGTTGCGGATCGACTGCCAGGCGCGAACGTAGAATGGCCAAGCTGACCAAAAGCAGACCGGCGTCGCCAAGGCCAGCTCGATGAGGACTCTCCAGCGCGGCGACACCAGCTTCGAGACCGGATCTCCCGGCAGCATGTGCCCCATGGCGAGGGCGAGAATCGGCAGCGAGAGCGCGGCAGCGAAGACGAAGCGGCGCGTCATATCGGCGAGCTCTGGGTTCGCTTCGTCCTCGACGCTGACGGTGCGCGGTTCGAGCGCCATGCCGCAGATCGGACAGCTACCCGACTCGTCGCGTACGATCTCCGGATGCATCGGGCAGGTGTACTCGGTCCGCGTTTCGAGCCTGGGTGTCTCGGGTTCGAGAGCCATACCGCACTTCGGACAGCTTCCCGGCCCCTGCAGGCGCACTTCGGGATCCATTGGGCAAACGTAGACGGCGTCCTTGCTGGCCACCGCCTCGGCGGCGTCGCTCTGCGGCTCCAGATAACGCTGCGGGTCCACCTCGAACTTGGCCTGGCAGCCAGCGGAGCAAAAGAAGTAGCGCTTTCCGGCGACTTCAGCGACGAAGCGTGCGCTCGCCGCATCAACCTTCATGCCACAAACAGGATCCACGCTCTTGCCGTCGGGTTTCGAAGAGCAGCAAGTGTGATTTGCATCTGGTTCTGCTTCCATCACCTGACGTCCTCATCGAAGCCGCGACTCATTGCAACCAAGATCGGGCATGGCTCCGTTTCCTCACCGTGCTCGCAGACGTCGGCCAGGGACGAGAGGGCCCGTCTCATACGCGCGAGATCGTCGATACGGCGGTCGATGTCTTCGATCTTGTCCCGCACTTTCGCCCGCACCGATTCGCGATTCTGTGCCGGATGGCTGCGGAGCAGCAGCAGCTCACGGATCTCGTCCAGGGAGAAGCCCAACTCCTTGGCCCGGCGAATGAAACGCAGCCGGTCTATGGTGTCTTCCGGATATTGCCGATAGCCGGACTGGCGTCTCGGGGGATCCTCGATCAACCCTCGTCGCTCGTAGAAACGCACCGTCTCGATGCCGATGTCTGCCTGCCGGGCGAGCTTGCCGATAGTGAGTCCTGTCATGTGTCCTGCCTCCTCGAAGGTCAGTTTAAACCCTGTACCCAACTACAGAGTCAAGGGCTATCTTGCTCTCCGGTCAATCCAGGTAGTCCATGTAGCTCTGCCGAGCGGAACGATCACCCTGGCCTTTGCCTACAGCTCCCGGCGTGCGTTCACAATTGCCAAGCTGAGCTGTCGCCACTCTCAAAACCGTCGTCAAATACTTGGGGCAAACAAGAAGCGGGAACCTGCGCTGCGGTGATATAGAACTTGGCAACCAAGCCATGGTCGAGCAACGCGATGTAGACGCGATTGCCGATCGCTGGGACGCCCTCAGTCGCGACACCGTCGGGATTGGGCGTATTCGGAACGGGACAGGGGAAAGTGGTTGATGCTGATGACCCTCCATCGGTGGACATGAGATGGACGTCGGCGATGACCTCGCCAACGAGCAAATGGCCCTGACCGTCCGTGTCGAGCCCACGGGGAAGCCCCCCGCTTGGAGCTGACGCCAATCCGACAAACGCGCCAACGGTGCCACGCATAGGACCTACTTGGGCATCAAGTCGGGGACCAGCAGCCACCAAGAGGAGAAGCGATGAGATTTCCATTATTGGAGTTTTCATTCGTGTCCTTTCGTGTCCCGACTGGAGTACGGGGCTTCAGGGTTAGCGTATCGGTCTTCTTCGTTAGAGGCGTACTCAACCAAGATCATTCGCTATTTTTTGAACCAGTGGGGCATTCGAATGAGAACATACGGTCTGCTAGGGCTAGCGTCACTTACGAGGACGACCCGGCGGGCTTCATTCACTCGATGTCGAAGCCAGACCTAGCCGCAGCTGGACGGGACCTGGACCTCCGTTGATGTGTCTCCGGACGGCGAGACGGTGGTCTTCGACCTGCTCGGCGATCTCTATCTGCTGCCGACCTCCGGCGGCGAAGCGCGACGCTTGACGCAAGGTCCGGCGTGGGACTCGCAACCCCGCTTCTCACCCGATGGCACGACGATCGCTTTCACTAGCGACCGAAACGGCATCGACAATCTCTGGCTGATCGCGGCGGACGGCACGGCGGCGCGGGCGCTGACCGTCGAGAAGGACCTTTTCACCCGGACCGGCGACTGGACTCCGGACGGTCGTTATCTGATCGCCCGACGGGAGTCCGGCAAGACGGCGGGGCTGCCGCCCGTCGAGCTTTATCTCTTCCATCGCGACGGCGGCTCGGGGGTCAAGCTGACCGACGCCGACGAGATCAACAACGGCTCCGGCCCAGTGGCCTCCGACGATGGCCGGTTCATCTACTTTTCATACCGCAAGCGCCGCTTCAGTTATACCCCAAATCTCCAGGATGGTCTCTGGCAGGTGGGGCGCTACGACCGTGTCACCGGCACGGTAGCACGGGTCACCGAGGGATTCGGCGGCGGGGCGCGGCCGGCGATCTCGCACCGCGGCGATCGGCTGGCCTACGTCAGCCGCCGCGATGCCGACACCGTGCTGGTACTGCGGGATCTCGCGACCGGCGCCGAGCGCATTCTGGCGCGGGGACTCGAACGCGACGAGATGGAAGGGTTCGGCCAGTCCGACCTCTATCCGGGTTACGACTTCCTCCCCGACGACAGCGCCCTGGTGCTCTCCGATCGCGGCCGACTCTTCCGTATCAATGTCGACTCGGGCAACCGGAAAGAGATCCCATTCCAGGCGGCGGTGGAACAGTGGGCGGCGCCGCGAGTCGCCTGGCAGGACGGCGTCGACCGCGGACCGGTCAAGGTCAAGATTCTTCGGCGCCCGGCGCTCACCCCGGACGGGCGGGCGGTCGTCTTCGAGTCGCTGGGACGCATCTGGCGCCAGACGGTCGAAGACGGCAAAGCGGTCGGCGAACCGAAGCGCTTGACGCCCGCAGCCTCGGATTCGACTCGCCCGACGCGCGAATACGCCCCCGCGATCTCGCCCGACGGCTCGTCGGTGGCCTACGTCAGCTGGAGCGATCGTGAGTTGGGTGCGGTCTGGCGCGTGCCGGTGGCCGGCGGCGCGCCACTGAAGCTCACCCCCCACCCCGGGCATTTCGCGAATCCGGCCTGGTCGCCGGACGGCAGTCAGCTCGCCGTCTTCAAGGGCTCCGGGCTCGAGCTTCGCGGACGACAGCCGGAACAGGAGCAGCAGTTCGATCTCTACACACTGAGCGCCAGCCGGCCCGGTGACACACCACGCTTCGTCGTCGGCGTGGCGCTGGGTGCGGGACAGATCTTCCATCCCCATGCTTCGTTTTTGAGCGGTGGCGACCGGATTCTCTTCGCGGAGGTAGTGCCGCCGAAGAAGCGGGACGAAGAGATCAAGACCGACTTGGTCTCGGTGCGCCTCGACGGCAGCGACAAAAAGACTCACCTTCGTTTGCCGGTTTCCTCGGAAGTTTCGCCTTCGCCGGACGGCAACTGGGTTGCGTTCACCTCGCGCGACAACGTCTACCTGACCGCCTGGCCGCCAGTTCACACCGCGGCGCCGCCCGAGGTTTCGATTTCCGACGGTGCGCTGCCCGTCTTCCGGCTGTCCGAGCCGGCGGGCGCTTTCATCGCCTGGACGGAGGCCGGCAAGGCGCTCACCTGGACGATCGGCGACACCGTCCACCGGTTGCCGATCGCGCGCGCTCTCGACTTCGTCGCGGCGGAGAAGCGCAAGGCCGCGGAGAAGAAGAAGGCCGACGCCAGAGACCCGAAGAAGAGCAAGAAAACGGACAAGGAGGAGCAGCCGGAGGCCGAGCTGAAGCCGCCGCCGTCGGACGAGATCCGGATCTCTCTGACCGCGCCACGGGCCGAGCCCATCGGCTCGTTTGTCCTACGCGGCGCCCGCGTCGTGACCATGAACGGGGACCAAATCCTACCGGCCGCCGACATTCTGGTGACCGCGAATCGGATCGTCGATATCGGTTCCGCCGGGAGCCTGGCGCTGCCGGCGAACGCCGCCTCCTTCGACGCATCCGGCACGACGGTTGTCCCCGGGCTCATCGACACCCATGCGCACCTCCACTATTCGGCCTTCGAGATCTTTCCGGAAACAAAGTGGGAATACCTGGCAAATCTCGCCTACGGCGTCACCACAACCTACGACCCGTCCGCGCCGACAATCGATGTCTTCGCGCAAGCCGAGATGGTGGAGAGCGGCAAGATGGTTGGGCCGCGCATCTACTCGTCGGGCATGATTCTTTACGGCGGCCAGCAGACCGACGTGTGGGCCGCCGTCAGCAGTCTGGAGGACGCGCGCCGACAAGTGAAGCGAATGAAGGCGTGGGGCGCGCGGATGATCAAGGTTTATCAGCAGCCGCGGCGTGACCAGCGAATCTGGTTCGTCGAAGCGGCGCGACAGGAACACATGCTGCTGACCGCTGAGGGAGGAGGCGAGCTGGCCACAGACCTCACCATGGCGCTCGATGGCTTCACCGCTTTAGAACATTCGCTGCCGGTGGAGTTGGGGAGCGATGCGGTGCGGTTCCTAGCCGAGTCTAAGTCGTCTTATACGCCGACTCTGCTAGTGTCGTACGGCGGCCCCTGGGGCGAGCTCTACTACTGGCAAACACGCAATCCCCACGATGATCCAAAGCTCAACCGGTTCGTGCCACACTTTGCGATCGACACCTGGGGGCGACGTCACCCGTGGATCGAACCGACGGAGTATCACTTCCCGCTCGTCGCTGAAGGGGTCGCCGCGGTGGCCCGCGCCGGCGGCAATATCTCCCTCGGCGCCCACGGCCAGCTGCAGGGGCTGGGCACCCACTGGGAGCTCTGGGCGATGGCCGGCGACGGCGGCCACGGTAAGGCGCTGACACCGTACGAAGCGTGGCGCGCCGCAACCGCGGGCGGGGCGGAAAAATCGGCCTGCTGCCGGACCTCGGCACCGTTGAAGTCGGCAAGCTTGCTGACATGCTGGTGCTCGAAGCCGATCCCCTCGCCGATATCCACAACAGCGAGAAGATCCGCTGGGTGATCAAGAACGGCGAGATCTACGAAGCGGCGACGATGAAGCGACTCTGGCCAACGGTGGTCGAGCCGGTGGAGCAAACTTGGCAAGCCGGCCAGCAGTAAGCGGAGGGGTCGATCCAGGTCGGCGCCCCAAACTCGCCGTCTGCGCCTTTCCGTGGCTAGTACTGAGCCTGTGGCTGGCACTCCAAGTCCAGCCCCTGCAAGCCACCTGTCCGCCGGGCCCGCCAACTTGCCATCCAGCCAATCCGCACATCTTCGCCGACGCTGACGGCAAGGCGCTCTACCTCACAGGTTCCCACATTTGGGACAGCTTTCAACGTTGGGGAACCACCGATCCGCCCGCGGAACGAGACTTTTCACAATATCTCGACTTTCTCGAGGCCAACGACCACAACTTCATCCGCGGCTGGACTTGGGAACACGCCCGCTGGATTCCGTGGTCGGAGAACACCGGCACCGTTGATCTCACCATCGCGCCATTGCCGTTTCGCCGTAGCTGTCCGGCGAGTGCCGGACCCGCTCTCGATGGCGGTCCCAAATTCAACCTCGAGACTTGGAACGAAGACTTCTTCACCGGTCTGCGTGACCGGGTAGCGGCGGCCGAGGCGCGTGGCATCTACAGCAGCGTCATGCTGTTTCAGGGCTGGAGCTTCCGCCGCCCCGGCCTGCCGGGAGATCCATGGCGTGGCCACCCGTTCCATCATCAGAACAACTGCAATGGCATCGATGGTGATCCCCCAATCGGCAGCCCGCCAACACGCACCGGCAATGGCCTGCGAGTCCACTCGATGCAGCTGCCGGCGATCACCGCCATTCAGAGGCGTTATGTCATCAAGATGATCGAGACGCTGAATCGCTTCGGCAACCTGTTGTGGGAAATCAGCAACGAGAGCGACTTCGATGCGGGACCTGCTGATCCTCTGTCACTCCCTGGCACCTCGAGGGTGCCGACCGCGGTGGCCTGGCAATACACAGTCATCGATTTCATCAAGCATAATCGCTTCACCGTCGAGCTACCGGACGGTGACTATGACTTCGAGCATTTCAACCCCTTCAACTCGAAACGAGTATCGAGCGGCCGACTCGAAGTCCAAGGCGGTCGCGCGGCTTTCAATCTGCGCGAACGACCGGTGGTTTATCTCGTGCGGGTACCGGAGGTGCACTCCAGCGCGGGCGTCAGGCCAGCCCCAACAACTCACGAGCCGCCACCAGCTCGGATGACTCCAAACCTTCAGAGAAGCCGCGGTAGAGTTTGCCGAGATCGCTCAGCACACGATCCAGTTTCGACGCGTCATCCCGTCGCAACCTGGCCAGACTGAGGAGTGATCGTAACTCGAGCATCTTCGTGTGACGGTTCCGGGCATCGGCCAAGGCCAGTTCGAGCTCCTTACCAGCCTGAGACTTGCGCGGCTTGGGCAAGGCGAGATATAGCTCGCTACGACGGCGGTGAAGCTCTGGCTTCCAGAAAGCACAGCCGCATCGTTCAGCGTGTTGCACGGCTTCTTCCAGGGTCTGCAGGCCATCTGCTGGACGGCCCGCGACGCCATATGCCTCCGCCAGGAGAGCCTGATAATAGGGCATGAAAAGCTCTGAGGCCGTCGCTCCAAGCTCTTCCAGAGCCTCGCTGACCTGCCGGACAGCCTGATCGCTTGGATCCAACCGCGCACGCGCCCAGCCTTGGAAGATCAAGCCGACCAGCAAGAGATTGGAAAAACCTTGTTCACGACTGGCCTCGACCACAGATTGAGCGGAGCTCGCAGTTGCTTCCGGATCGTCACGCATATGATTCAGCCAAGCTTGCTGTAACTCAGCAAAGTTACTCGAAAACGGATGGCCCAACTCCTTCGCCAAAGCTATCGCGCGACGGCTGAGCGCCTGACCATGCTCGGGATAACCGAGCAGCCACATCGTCCAGGACGACATACCGAGGGCGGCAACACCAGGATTCTGCCCCAAATAGAAGGACGCGGCAGCGATCTCACGACGCGAGTCAGTACGCAGTTTGGAGTAGAGGTCGATCGCGAGCTGCAAATGGCGCGAGGCGGGCTCCGGTTCGCCCCGAAACAAGATGGTGGCGCCCATGGTGTACTCGGCGAGGACTCGATACGACGAACGGCGTTGGGCTTCCGCATGCTGGAACATTTCCTCCGCCAGACCCAACGCGGTCTCCAGCTCAGCACGTACGACATGGAACCGCCACAGCCCCAACAAGGCCGGCATCAACTGTGACGAATCACCGGCCCGCTGCTGGAGGCTGTGGGCGCGGCCGAAGGCTTGACCAACTTCGGATGAAGCAAACCCCTTGCTCATCGTTAGCGCGCCACCGAGACTGATCTGCAAACGAACTTCCTGTGGGTCACGATCGCCGGGCAGGGTGTCGAGCAATCCGAGGCCTTGCCTCAGCAGGTCTTCGGCTTCCTTCGTGGCACAACTTTCTAGAGCTGCCCGCCCAGCGCGCTCGAGATAGTCAACCGCCATCTGGGTAGCTTCCGGATCACTCCTATCGGCTGCACGGGACCAATAGTAGGCCAAGGCCGGCACCCGGTCGGCAGATCGGCCGTAAGCTCGGGTGGATGCCTCGGCGATCCGACGGTAGTCCGCACGCAGTTCGGCGGCTGATCTGCCAGCGAGCAGTGCCTCTCGATATCGATCCGTGGTGAACCGCCAGCCACCGTCAGCCGCCTCGAGCACCGCTTGGTCGGAACAGAGACGCAGCCAGGCGCCCGAGTGAAGTCGGGGCTCGAGGATCGACAGCAGCTCGAGATCGAGGTCACGACCCGCAACCGCGGCGAGGCGGAGCACCGGCCGGATCATACTGGGCAGCCTCTCCAGGCGTCGTTCGAGGATGCGACGGATACCACCGGTCGATATCTGCGCTGGCAACCGTAAGGGATCGATGTGATCGAGCCTGCCCGCCTCTTGTCCCAAAGCCCGCACAACTTCGACCAGGAACAGCAAGTTACCCCCGGTCTCGCGGTGCAAGAAGTCGGCGAGACTCGAGTCGCGACCGAGAGGTCCGAGCATCGACTGCGCGAGCTGCCCCACAGCATTCCGCCCCAGCCGGTTGAGCTTGAGCTCGGGGATCGCCGCCAGCTCCATGGCCAGGTCGGGACGCTCATCGTCGCGATAGGTCCCGAGAAGCAGCACCGGGAGGCACTCGGCAGGTTTTTGCAGCTCTCCGAACAATCCCAAGCTAGCGGTCCCCATCCAATGAAGGTCATCCAACATCACGACCGCCGGCTTCTCGAGCCGGCCAAAGAGTCGCTGAATCAGCTCCATCAGGCGCTGCCGGGCGGCCATCGGATCCAGCACCGGCGCTTCCCCAATCTCCCGTCCAAGGAGGTCGGGGATGTCCGGAATCAGATCAGCAAGCACCGCCGCCTCGGCATCCTCGACCTCGACCAACAAACACAGATGACGCAACACCTGACGCCACGAATGGTAGGGGCTGAAACCTTCCACCATCGCGCTGCCTTGGAGCACAACAGCGCCTTTCGCCAAGCTGGCGACCCGCACTTCCTCGAGTAGTCTCGACCTGCCGACCCCACTCTCGCCGCTGATGATCAAGCTGGCGCCGCGCCCCTCCAAGGTCGCCTTCAACAACGAGTCGAGTTGGGCCATCTCGGGCT
>JAJCXQ010000653.1 GCA_029263355.1 Acidobacteriota bacterium
TTCCCGGCTGGGCTGATCCATGAGCAGAAGACCTGCCGTCGGGCTTCGGCTTATACCGGCGTCGGTAGTCCGGCGGTCCGGCTGTGTCGATCCTTTGGACGGCTGCCGTTGGATCGCGCCGCGGCGGTGGTGATCCACGAAGCACTACACTATGCAGGGCTTCCCGAGTGGCCGGCGGATCCCGAGGCGATGACGTCTGCCGGTATCAACTTGATGGTCGAAACCAGTTGCCGGCTTTGAAGCCCTATTCGTTGCGCAGCGCTTCGATCGGGTCAATTCTCGTCGCTCGTCTGGCCGGTCGGTAACAGGCGGCAAGCGAGACGACGACTAGAAGGGCGCAGACTGCGGCCAAGGTGACTGGGTCGTAGGCCTGGACGCCAAACAACATCGACGACAGCAGGCGGCCGAGAGCGAGAGCGGCCAGGACCCCAAGACCTACGCCGAGGCCAACCAGGGTAAGGCCTTGGCGTAGGATCATCTGAAGAACCTGCCCCGGGCGGGCACCGAGCGCCATGCGGATCCCCAGCTCACGGAGACGCTGGGCGATAGAGAAGGCCAGCACGCCGTAGATCCCGACCGCCGCCAGCAACACTGCTAAAGCGCCGAAGGCGACGAGCAGCACCATCGAGACTCGTCGAGTGCTCAGCGATTCACGGAGTTGGGCGTCGAGGGTGGTGACGCTGTAAGCGGGAAGCTCGGGATCGAGATCGAGGATCGCGGCTTGCACCATTTTCCCCACGGTTCCGGGCTCGCTCGCTGTTTTGAGTACAAACGTCATCCGTTGGCGTGGCCGCTGGCGGTACGGGAAGTAGATCGTCTCCTTGGTCACGGGTTGCTCGAGATCACGAATCTTGACGGTGTCGACGATGCCGATGATGCTGAAGAATGGGCCGTCGGGCCCGCCCCGACTGAGGCGTTGACCCAGGGGATCCTGGCCCGGGAAGTATTTGTCGGCGAGGGTGCGGTCGATCACGACGACCGGTTCAGCGTCGGCGTCGTCGAGGTGGCTGAACAGACGTCCCTTCAGCAAAGGGATTTCGAGAGTGCGGAAGTAGTCCGCGTTGACCACTCGAATGAAGCCGTGGGGATCGGACTCACCAGCGCCGGCATCGTAACCTTCGATTGAGTAGGAGCCCGAGCTCGAGCTGCCGCTGAAAGGGGCGTCGGAGATCAGGCCGACAGACTGCACGCCGGGGAGAGTGCTGAGCTCGGTCAAGGCGCCGTCGTAAAACGCGGCAACATCGGCGTCTTCGGTGTATTTGGCGGCAGGCAGGTCGACTTTGGCGGTGAGCACACGTTCCTTGGAGAAGCCGGGGTCTTCGTGTTGCAGGGCGTTCATGGTGCGCACCATCAGCCCGGCGCCAACCAGCAAAATCAGGGCGATTGCCATTTCGGCCACTACCAGAATGTTGCGCGGTAGGGCGGCGCGAGGACCGCTCGAGCCGCCGCGGCCACCACCCTCTTTCAACACCTCGTTGGGATCGGTGCTCCACACGGCGATCAGGGGAAAAAGACTGAAGATGATGCCGGTCACCACGGCGAGCGCGAGGGTGAACAGCAGCACTCCCGGGTCGAGACGGATTTCGACCCCCGCGCCTGGATCCACGCCGAGCCACGTCAGCACCCGGATACCGGCGTAACCCAGCGCGATGCCGAGGACGCCAGCGGTCAGTGCCAACACCAGGCTCTCGACCAACAGCTGCCTGGCCATCCGCCAACGGCCAGCGCCCAAGGCCGAACGCAGGGCAAGTTCTTTCTGGCGTGCGCTCAGCCGGGTGAGCAGCAGGTTGGCGACGTTGGCGCAGGCAATCAGGAGCACGAAACCGACCACCGTTTGCAGCAACATCAGGTAAGGCTCGAGATCACCGAAGAGCTGGTCGCGATAGGTGATCACCATGCCGCCGAAGCCGCTCGACTGCCAGAATTCACGGGAGTCGGGGAGGCGCTCTTTGTTGACCTCGTGGATGGCGTCGATCTGCAACTGCGCTTGCTCGAGAGTGGCGCCGGGGGCGAGTCGCGCCAACATACGAGCGAACTCGTTGCCGCGGGCGTCGTCGGATCGTTGCTCCGGCGTGAACGCGAACGGCGTCCAGATATGCACATTGGGATTCGGGAACGCGAAGTCCGCGGGCATGACTCCGAGCACTCGATAGGGTTCACCACCGAGCCGCACGTCGCGACCCACAATCGCAGGGTCGCCGCCGAGCTGGCGTTGCCACAATTGATGACTCACCACCGCCACGTTGTCGTTGCCCGGCTGTTCGTGGACCTCGGTGAAAACCCGGCCGAGCTCGGGCTGGCTGTCGAGCAGAGCGAACAGCGACGCGGTGGTGCGGAGACCGGTAATACGCTCCGGCGCTCCGTTCGATGCCATGTTGAGGCTGCGGAAATAATAGAGGGCACTTTCCTCGAATGCGCCCACTCCGTCACGGCGGTCGAGGTAATCCGGTACCGACACCGAAGCCAGGGGCAAGCCCATCAGCGGATATTTGTTCCACACCTGTACCAAGCGGTCGGAGTCGGGATACGGCAGGGGCCGGAGCAGGACGCTGTGGATGACGCTGAAGATGGCGGTGTTGGCGCCGATACCGAGCGCTAGGGTAGCGACCGCGAGCGCGGTGAACGCGGGCTTGCGCCCCATCATACGAAGCCCGAGGCGGAGATCTTTGGCGAGGCTCATGGAATTCCCCCTGTCCGTTGATCGCGGTGGTTGGCGTGCACCACGGGATACGCAGGGGGGCAGGCTGATGTTTTGGCAGTATGTGGCTTCCCTCGGTGGTGGCGAGTTAGACTGGTGTCGACAACGCTGGTTTCGACGTTCGTGCTCACGCGGAAACACCGCCGTGCTGGAGAGGAGCTGCTTGTATGCGGAATCTATTCTCGGGTCTGCTAGCCATCTTTTTCGTCGCTTGCCGTGGAGTGACGCCCACCCCTGAAACGGTTTTGGAAGCCCCTTCGACTCACGAGTCGGGCCAACCGAAGGAGATCCACTGGGTGAGGAGTTCAGCTGAGTATCGAGCTAGCTTGATCCAGGCCTATCGCTTCGCCAGCGAAGTTTTGGAAGCGTCGGTCTCTGACCGCGAAGCCGGTACCTGGGCAGTAGCGCTCGACGCTGACGAGACGGTGATCGACAATTCCCTCTACCAGAAGGAGCGAGCGGAGATCGGGGAGAGCTACTCGCCGGAGAGCTGGGGCGAATGGGTGAAGCGCCGTGAGGCGGTACCCTTGCCTGGGTCGCAGGTGTTTCTACAGCACGTGCGTCAGCTCGGAGGCAAGATCGCGATCGTCACCAACCGCAAGCAAGCCGAGTGCGAGGACACCGAGGCGGTCTTCGGCACTCATTCGATTCCCTACGACGTTATTCTCTGTAAGAGAGGTGAGAGTCGTAAGGAGGCGCGCTGGCGCAAGGTGCAAGACGGGTCCGCGTCGCCGAGTTTGCCGCCGCTCGATATCGTGATGTGGATCGGCGACAACATCGAGGACTTTCCAGAATTCGGTCAGGAGAAGAGG
>JAJCXQ010000654.1 GCA_029263355.1 Acidobacteriota bacterium
GCGCTCAACGAACCAGGCTGGGAAACCGAGTGGCTATCGATCGACGAAGCTATGTTCCGAGAAGGAAGGTGCATATCGGCCAATTTCGTCGTGCCCTATCCGCCGGGTTTTCCAATATTAGTGCCGGGCCAAGTTATTGACCGTCCTGTTATTGACTATTTAAGATCCCTCGGACCTGTAGAACTGCACGGGGTGAGAGGCGAGCCCGCTCTCCAGTTGAGGGCGTTCGTGATACCCGTCGAAGATTGTGAATAGAGAGACATTGAGTAGTATCACGTCTGCGTATCAGAAAGGGGGGCCGGAGGAGCCTCTCGGCACGAACAACGACACAGTACAAGATGAAGTTCATTTCGCATCTTCCTTAGCAGCGATATAGCCGATAGAGGAAGATCCGGGCAAACAACTACACGCACTAGAGCTTCAAGTTCCTTTGGGTTTGAGCTCCCTGCCCAAACGGCCCATTCACCTCGTGCGAGCTCGTGAAGATCTAAGTTATTCGTTCCAAGCCGAAAGAACTTATCTCTGAAATCCCGTGACAGTACTCGTCTAGTTTGATCGAGACTTTTTCCACCATCCACGTGAGCTAAGACAAGCTCACAGTAAGCAGAAAGTGCAGCAAGCGTGTCTGGCAGCACAAAATGGGCCTGCGCGCTGAACGGCTTCAGGAGGCTTTGGAGATCCGCACCGCAACATACCGCCTGAACTCTCGTGAAGAGCTCGCCGAGGGCACCGAAGAACCAGCGATCACCTAGTTTGAGCCAAGACGATCGTCCGCCTGTGTATTCTAGGTATACACCACCTCCTAGTAAGAGGTCCGAACGCTGGCTCTTAGAGAGCTCATCTGTCGCTCTGTGAACCAAGATAACATCCGCAAGTTCCCGATGTGAGGTTTGCACAAGCCCGCGAGTGCTGAGGATGTTGGACAGTTCAACTCGGACTCGAGTGTTGCCGGCATGGCGGATGTGAAACCGAGTCTCGTTCATCTTACTGGTTGGAAATTGGAAAAAGGAAGCTTACTCGGCGAAAGTCCCTACTTGGTCCCAAGCAACTACCGTCGAGTCTCCCAGCCAGGCGTTGCCACCGTGCAGTAACAGTCCCAAGAGAGGGCGAATTGAAAATCAGCGGATTGAGTTCGGCCGAAAACTGAAGATTTAGTTCAGCCGACTTTCCATAAACCAGCTCAATAGCCTCTAGGCGAGCTACCCCTGCATCACGCTCAAGTTCATCGATCCAATCTGCCAGGGCCCGAGCCATTTCCTCGAAAGGAAACTGAGTTCTGCTTGCGATATCAAGGCGGCCCAATGCCAAAATGTTGTTGATAGCCGGAGATGCATAGCCGGAATCTGTCGTGGTCGCTGGAGATCCAAAGCCCCGCTCCGACACACGGACTTTCTGAGGTACAAGCGTTGCAAGACCCCACGCCAACGCCCTTAGCGCCGTAAAAGGAAAGCTCAAATCCTGCTTGGGGTGTATGAACGCCTTCGCACAGAGAAAGGAAAACTGCTTATCCTCGCGGCTTACAGATAAGCTAAGATATAGGTTCTCAAACCATCTCCATACTCCGTATTGGTCTTGCGTCACCAGCTGCCGCACGAAAGCTCGAAAGTCCTCGTCGAAATCACCGACCTTGGGTAACTCAGACGGGTGATGGAAGCCATTCTCTTCTGTCCATCGAAGGAACGTCGAATAGTCGACTCCTCTGTTTAGGCGAAACCACCAACGATCAAAGGATCTGAGGCTATGTCGCATCTCTGCTTTCGATAGGCGCTCAACAACATGAACTAGCTCTCTTCTCGTCGGCGCTCCAATCGTCAGAAATGCACAATGGCGCTTTTGTAATCCTGCTTGCATCAATCTTTGATAGACACGCTCGCCAACTCTCGGATCAGCACGAGGATCTTGGCGATCAAGCAGATCCAACAAAACCGCAAGGCGCCCTGGATGCGTACTACTAGCTATAAGGTCGTACAATAGGTAGGACTCGTCAGTTTCTCGCGGAAAATCAATGAATACTATTCGGTCTAAGGCGGCAAAATTTGTATTTTCACAGTGCAGTGGTAAGGCTGCAAGCACCCAGTTGCTCTCTGAGAGCTTAGCGTTCCGTTCGAGCCAGAGAGTGCGCGCTTCACCCTGCTGAACAATCAACGGCCTCTGACTTGCTGGAGGCTCATGTCGCTTCCTCGTCGAAAGGTCACGCAGCAGTTTCTTAACGATCTTCCAATCATCGTCTACTACTATCAAAGTCCATTGATCAATCTCTGGTGCGTTAGAACGGTCGAATCGCACGTCGATATAGTTGGGCTTTTCGATAGCGTCGACGATCATTTCCCTGATTCCGGCGTATCCATCCGATTCGGCGTCCCAACTGGGACACGCATTCTGAAAGATGTGTGCCACGAAAGTGTGGCATCAGACCAAGCGGGGCCAGCTACGTTGCTTGATGCTCCAAGGAAATGCTCTCCCAAGTCTGCTAGATCTGCGGCGTCGCGTACGATCTCTCGTCGACCGGGCGGAACTCCTGGGTTACGAAATTCTGTATTAAGGAACCCATTCCTTATTGACAACTCTACCGAGACACCTTCTGTAAAAGCGTGCGGCTCGTCGCATCTGCAACGCAATCCGTGATAAAGCGCTTGTTTCATGCAGTGAACAAACATTACTGCGAATGCTTCTTTGCGTACTTTCCTTTGGACGATCACCGCTTCGTCCTTGTCGTAGCTACACCTCACTTCTGAGTAGCCGGCC
>JAJCXQ010000655.1 GCA_029263355.1 Acidobacteriota bacterium
CCTTATGGGCAAACATGCATCGCGGTCAGGTCTTGATCGCCGACCCTGACCATCGCGAGCACCGCGAAGAGTGGCCGAACGGACGAACCAATCACTATTGGTTCGATCTCAATCGTGACTGGCTGTTGGCCCAACAACCGGAATCGAAGGCTCGACTTGAACAATTCCATCGATGGCGTCCCAATGTCCTGATCGACGCCCACGAGATGGGCTCCAGATCGACTTACTTCTTTCAGCCCGGAGTCCCCAATCGCACGAATCCGCTGACGCCGCAACGCAACGTCGACCTCACTGAAGCCATCGCTCGGTACCATGCCGCCACCCTCGACGAGATCGGTAGCCTCTACTACACCGAGGAAACCTTCGACGATTTTTATTACGGCAAGGGCTCAACCTATCCCGATATTCACGGTGCTGTCGGAATTTTGTTCGAACAAGCCAGTGCCCGAGGACACCTGCAGGAGACACCTCACGGTGATCTGAGCTTTCCTTTCGCGATCCGCAATCAACTCTGGACCACCCTGTCGACGCTGCGTGCCGCTCTCGACAAGCGTCGCGAGCTCCTCGCCTATCAAAACGAGTTCTATCGTTCGGCAGCAGAACAAGCAGCGCAAGAAGACACTGCTGGTTACGTCATTGGCGATGCCGGCGATACAGCACGGTCGCACCATCTATTAGAGCTTCTTCTTCGCCATCAGATCGAGGTCTATCCGCTCAACGAAACACTGGTGCTGAACGGGACAAGTTACGAGCCAGGAAAAGCGTTCGTCGTCCCTACTCGCCAACCACAGTACCTGCTGATCCGCAGTCTGTTCGAGAAGCGAATCGACTTCGCTGATTCCACGTTCTACGACGTCTCGACTTGGAACCTGCCCCTCGCGTTCAACCTGCCTTATGCCGAGCTAGGTCCCAAGGGTGTCCAACCGAACCTTCTCGGGCCAAAGTTGACCGATAGCCAAGGTCCCGCAACTGAGACACTCACTACCGCCACCGGAGTCGCCCTCGCTTTCCAGTGGGACGACTACTATGCGCCGCGAGCCCTGCATCGCTTCCTAGCAGCCGACATCAAAGCCCGCGTCGCCACTAAACCTTTTGAGTCCGGCACCGAAAAATTCGACGTCGGAACCATCGTCATCCCGCTGGGGATACAGGGGATCACGTCCGACGAGCTCTTGAAGCTGACGAAGACTGTCGCCGAGGAAGACGGGATCCAGATCCACACTATTGCCACAGGTTTGACCACCGAAGGGATTGACGTCGGCAGTCCGAGTCACAAACCTCTGCACCTGCCCAAAATCGCATTGATGGTTGGAGGAGATGTTGGTGCTTACGCCGCAGGCGAAGTCTGGCATTTGCTCGACTATCGCCACGGAGTGCCAGTTTCGCTGATCGACCAACATCGCATGGCAGGCCTCGATCTCTCTAAGTACACCCACCTGATCCTAGCCGATGGACGTTATCGTCGTCTTCCGCCAGAAGTCGGCGATAAGATCTTCCATTGGGTCAGACGCGGCGGTGTGCTGATCGCCTTGCAACAGGCGACGCGCTGGGTTGATCGCCACGTAATCGATGCGGAGTCCCCTTCCGCTCGGTCCGACGATGCGAACAAAGACCTAGTCGACGAAGACACAGTTACCGAGCGCCAACCCTATGATCAACACGAAACCCGGCGCGCTGCACAGCTCATCAGTGGTGCGATCTTCCAAGTTGACCTCGATGTGACGCACCCCCTCGCCTACGGATATCGGAGTCCAAAGCTGCCCGTATTCCGCAATCACGAGATCTTCTTGTCGGCTGAAAGTGATCCCTATGTAACTGTCGCCGCTTATTCGCAGGAGCCTCTTCTTGCCGGCTACATTTCGACCGAGAACCTCAAGCGGCTACGCGGCACCACTGCCCTCACCGCCAAACGGCAAGGCGAAGGCACCATCGTTCGCATGGCCGACAACCCCACGTTTCGCGCCTATTGGTACGGTACTGAAAAACTGATGATGAACGCCATCTTCTTCGGCGGCATCATCGAATCCACCGATCGACCGCCTCGAGATCGAGCTGTTGAAGAGTGATCTCGAGGGATCAGTCGCTACGAAGGTCAATCGGAATCAATTCGACGCCTCTTCTTGCCATCGTAGACGATGACGCCGATATCATCTCCCCGGATCTCGTATTTACCAGATTCACGCCGACGATTCGGGCCGAACGAGTAGATAAAGACGATACGCCTGCTGCCGTCGGACTTGCAACGGTCGCGGATCCAATAGGGCGAATTCCATGGATCCAGAAAGTAGGCAGCTCGGTCCTCGGGTAGGCCACGAGCGGTGAGGTGGGCGAACTCACCGGCTAGCAGATAGTCTTGCTCGTACTCTTCTTTGAAGGTGTAGAGCCGTTTGTGGCGAGAGCACCGGGTCTCCACTTCGCCGCTCAGGAAATCCTCTTTCAGCGCCTCGAGCTCGATGCGCGCCGCCTCGAGATTCCCCGGGTGAACCTTGCCTGCGGACTGCGAGATAGCCGTCTGCACTAGCCCCAGGCCAAGGACGAGAATCCAGACAGAGACCACGGTGGAAGTTGGTCGAGCAGCGAGCGCTGTCAACTTCGGTCCCACCACGAGCGGGTGAACAGCGGCCATCGCCGCAAACATGAATCCCAGCCCCAACATCAACTCGACCCACTCACCCGTCAGGCTCCAAGGGTAGGCTTCGTAGTAGATGTAGATGGCAAAGAAGCTAGGAGCCAAGGCCAATGGCGGCGCCATGATTCCGAGCCGCGACCAAAGCCTGCGGATCCTTGTCGACATGGCAAGAGCCGGCAGCACAAGGCCATAACCCAAGATGATGCCCTTCAGAGCGAGCTTTCGAAGCCCGGTGGGTATCACATTGTGAACGTTGAGCTCTTGCTGGAAGTTATTCTCTAGAAAATAGACCGGTGGACGATAGCCGAGCAGACGCTGTCCCCAAGAGATCTCCTCCATCGCTACGACAAAACAAAACACCGACACGCCAACCCAAAACCAGGGTACGCCGCCTGCGGTTCGACGAAAACAGACAGCGGCGACGAGATTAAAGACCGCAGCGAATAGAAAGGCCCAGACCGTTCCCCACTCTAGAGTTCCATCCTCCTGTCCAGCGCGCAGGTAATCATCGTTCGAGGCCCACTGCAAAATGGCCGCATAGGCCCACGTCGCAAGTATCAAGAGGTTAGCGACAATCGCAGCACGACGCAGATCGCGACTTTGATCCGAAACGCCCACAGCCGCCACTCTTAGAGGATCTCTGGGATGCCCGATGACGGGCCGAATTTACTGACCAGGATCGACTCCATCTCATCTGTCGCTTGGTTGATCGCGCTCATAACGAGCTGCTGAAGGCCTCCAAGGTTCTCGGGATCGATAGCACTCGAATCGATCTCGATCGATCGAAGGTGCTTGTGACCATTCATCGTTGCCGTCACGGTACCGCCTTCAGACTCACCGACGGCAAGCGTCGCGCTGAGCTCACGCTGTTGCTTCTCCTTCATTTCCTGAGCCTGTTTGAGAAGATTATCCATGCTCATCTCGTTCTCCAAATAGCTGATTCCAAGGCAGTCTGATGGGCGGACTATAACAGCCGCGAGACAGCGAGAATCGCTTCAACCTCTCACATCCTAGATTTATAGACGTTCATAGAATCAGCAAATTCGACACCTTGGATCGTAGCCACCTGTCGACAAATCGCTAAATCCTTTAAGTCTTGACGGGCCATCTGAGCGCTGGTATTTTCTCTAAATCGTTTGGCAGAATTCTCGGATTCGGCGCCGACGCCCCCAAAAAACAAACTGCAAATAGGTGGCTCACTTCGAGCCCAAGTCTATCTTGGCATGCTGGAGCTGGATAAGTAGGACTATGCCGACAGATATCGAAATTTCCTCAGAGGTTTCAACACCACAACGACAGCGATCGCCTCAAGACAGAGCCAGTGTGTCACCAGCAGCCGTTCGGGTAGTCGATAGTACCCCGTTCGAACTCGATTTCGGCGATGACTTGCCCCAGTTGGAGCTGTGCTACGAGTCCTGGGGAAGCCTCTCACCAGCGCGAGACAACACCATTCTCGTCTGTCCCTCATTCTCAGGACATTCCCACGCCAACTCGCATCCTAGGGATCCTTCACCCGGTTGGTGGGAAGGGTTGATCGGGCCAGGCCTCGCTTTGGACACCAACCGTTACTTCGTGCTCTGCCCGTCGCTCCTCGGTGGCGCTTGCGGCACGACGGGGCCCCGTTCAACGGATCCGAGAACCGGTGCGGCTTATGGTGAGACCTTCCCGACGATCGGCGTGCACGATATCGTCAAGGCTCACGTAAGGCTGCTCAATCATCTGCGGGTCGATCGACTCTACGCTGCGGTCGGGGGCTCACTGGGTGCGATGCAAACCCTCGAGTTAGCGATTCGCTTTCCGCATCGGGTAGCAAAAGTCATCGCATTCGCCGGCACGGACTGTACCCGGCCCTACACCGCCGCGATCCACCATATTGGACGACGGATGATCCAGGTCGGACGTCGTGCCGGCAGTCGCGAGCTCGCCAACGAAGGCCTGCGCTTGGCGCGCGAGCTCGGGACCCTTTTCTACCGTTCCCGGACCGAGTTCAACCAGCGTTTTGCCTGGCAGCCAATCAGACAACCGCAACGCGGCGCAATCAACTTCGAAGTCGAATCCTACCTGGATTACCAAGGTCTCAAGGCGGTCGGTAAATTCGACCTCGACGCATATTCGACACTTTCGCTGGCGATGGATCTGCACGACGTCTGGAAAGGGAACTCGAGCCGTGAGGAGACCCTAGCACCCGTCTCAGCAGAATTTCTAACCGTCAGCGCCGAAGAGGATCATCTCATTCCTATGGACGAGCAAGAAGAGCTTCACCAACTTCTTTTATCAAACGGCAAGCAGAGCCATTGGCGGGTCCTGAAGAGCAACGTTGGGCATGACTCCTTTCTGGTCGAGATCAAGAAAGTCAGTGCCCTGGTGAGCGACTTTCTTGCTGGCGCTTTGCACGGACAGCACAGGGAAGCCGGCGCATGAGCAACGGTATTCTGGACGCCATCGGCAATACGCCACTCGTTCAGCTCGGCCGCTTGTTCGACACCTCTGACTTTTCCGTTCATGCCAAGCTCGAAGGACTGAATCCTGGCGGGAGCGCCAAAGACAGGCCAGCGCTCTCAATCCTCAAGGACGCTCTCGACAGAGGGGCCATTGGGCCAGACTCCCTGGTGATCGAAGCGAGTTCGGGCAATACAGGTATCGGCCTCGCTCAGGCGTGTGCCTATTATGGATTGCGGTTTCGCTGCTTGGTCGATCCGAAAACGACCCAACAAAACGTCGCCATCTTGCGTGCATATGGCGCCGAGATAGAAATTGTAGAAAAGCCCGACCCCGAAACCGGTGAGCTCTTACCTGCCAAGCTCCGCAGAGTGCAGGAGATTCTCGAGACTGACGAGAACAGCTTCTGGGTCGACCAATACAGCAATATGGAGAACGCCGGCTCCCACTATCGTACGACGATCCGCGAGATTCTCACCGACCTAGATGGTCGGCTCGACTTTCTCTTCGTCGCCACAGCGACCTGTGGCACTCTGCGTGGCTGTGTAGACTACCTGCGGGATATCGATTCTCTGGCCATCGAAAACAGCGATCATGGGACCCGAGTAGTCGCTGTCGACGCCATCGGCAGCCAGATTTTTTCTTGCAAGAAAAACCCCCGCTTGGTGCCAGGATTAGGATCTGCGATTCGACCGGACCTTTGTCCAGACGGCGCGATCCATCAGTGCCTACACGTGTCGGACACCGATTGTGCAGTTGGCTGCCGCCTCTTGGTCAGGCGTGAGGGGATTCTGGCAGGCGGCTCTTCAGGGGGCGTGATCCAAGCCATCACCCGTTTTGCACCGCACATCCCGACTGGATCGCGGGTGGTCGCAATTCTTCCCGACCGCGGCGAACGTTATCTCGACACGATCTACGATGACGCCTGG
>JAJCXQ010000656.1 GCA_029263355.1 Acidobacteriota bacterium
ATCCTGGCCTGGAAACGTGATTAATGCAGATTCCCCGACGACTAAATCTTTCTAAGACGCACGACAGCTCCACCCTAGCGATTTATCTCTCGACACCTTGGCTCCTGGAGAACCCCAGCCATGTCTTTGACTCTGAAAAAGGTTTCGAACCCAGCCGAGAGCCTGGGCCTTCCGGCGGATGACGACGAGCCCCACGATTCCGCGACCGTCGACGCATGGCGAACGTCCCTCGCCGCTGCTGACGCCAGCGAGATCCTGCAATGGGCGCTCGGGCGCTGGCCGGGGCGAATCGCGCTCTGCACCGCCTTCCAAGCCGAGGGATCGGTACTCCTCGACATGGCCTGGCGCATCAACCCGAACCTTCGCGTGATGACCCTCGACACCGGCCGGCTACCGCAGGAAACTCACGACCTGATCGAACGGGTACGTTGGCGCTACGGCATTCGGGTGGAGGTCCACACCCCCGACAGCCACGCGGTCGACGCCATGATGTCGACCAGCGGGCCCAATCTCTTCTACCACTCCGTCGAAGGTCGGCAGGCTTGTTGCCATATCCGCAAAGTTGCACCGTTGAAGCTGGCATTAAAAGGCTTCTCGGCCTGGATCACCGGCCTACGCCGAGAGCAAGCGTCGAGCCGGGCTGGTGTCCGCCGCCTGGAGATCGACCCAGCCCACGGCAATATCGTCAAACTGAATCCCCTCGCTGACTGGACCCACGAAGCGGTATGGACCTACCTGCGGACCCATGACGTCCCCTTCCACCCTCTCTACGACCAGGGTTATACCTCAATCGGCTGCACCCCTTGCACCCGACCGGTGGAAGCTGGCCAGGATCAACGTTCGGGTCGTTGGTGGTGGGAGGCCGCTGGCACCTCCAAAGAATGCGGGCTGCATTTCGCACGCCCTGAAGCCAGTCTTGACGACGCCTCTCGAGAAGCGACCGAAGAACAGCTGACCAGGCTGGGACGATCATGACCACTTATTACCCGATCTATCTCAATCTCCACGATCGGTTAGTGGTCGTGCTCGGGGGAGGTGAAGTGGCCGAAGAGAAGGTTGAGGGCTTAACGGCGGCCGGCGCCACAGTGCGGGTCATCGCCCCGAGACTCAACCCTGGTCTCCAACGCCTAGCTGCCACCGGAGCGATCGAACACATCCCCCGGTCTTACCGAGACGGTGATCTCACCGGCGCTTTCCTCGCCCTCAGCGAACGTCTCGGTGATCAGGTCCACCGAACGATCCAAGCCGAAGCAGAGCGCACCGGGGTGCCACTCAACGTCCAGGATGAGACCCAATACTGCTCGTTCATAGCCGCCGCCATGTTCCGCCGCGGTGACCTCACCATCACGATCTCGACCGCCGGTAAAGCGCCCGCGTTAGCAGCCCGTTTGCGGCAGAGCTTCGAGCGTGACTTCGGCGACCACTACGCTCGTTTCCTCGAGCTTTCGGGCCGACTGCGCAAACCTTTGGCCGAGCGTTTCCCGAGCTTCGAGACTCGCCGCGAGCTGTGGTACCAACTGGTCGATTCCGACGTGCTCGAGCTGCTCGAAAGAGGTGACGATGAGCTCGCCAGGAATCGCATGACCGCCATCATGGGCGTTGAACCGAGCAGCGAGGTGGCAGCATGACTCGCCCCCCACGCGGCACGGTCCTGTCAGACGGCACGGCCTTCCCCGTCGGAACGGCCTCAGCAGTCGGTACCGTCTTTCTCGTCGGTGCTGGCCCGGGTGATCCCGACTTGATCACGGTACGCGGTTTACGCTGCCTCCAGGGAGCTGACGTTGTGCTTTACGACCGACTCCTCCACCCGGCCTTGCTCGACGAGGCTCCCGACGACGCCACCCGAATTTTCGTCGGTAAGTCGCCTGGCCAGCCCGGTCTCGGCCAAACAGGGATTCACCGCCTATTGATCAACCATGCTCGTCGCGGACGACGGGTGGTACGACTCAAGGGCGGCGACCCCTTCGTTTTCGGCCGCGGTAGTGAAGAGGCCGAAGCTCTGACCGCCGCCGGCATCCCGTGGGAGGTGGTGCCCGCCGTCACCAGCGCGGTCGGCGTTCCGGCTTCCGTCGGCATCCCCCTCACCCACCGTCGCCTCGCTCGTAGCTTCGCGGTGGTGACCGCTCACCAGGCAGCAAACCGTGCCGAAAACCAAACCGGCGACGTTGCCGACGACCGCGCTGGCAACCGTGCCAACGACCACGCCGAAGACCACAGTCTTGATTGGAATGCCCTGGCTCGCATCGACACCCTGGTGGTGCTGATGGGCGTCGCGGCACTACCCAGTGTGGCGCGGGAGCTGATCGCTCAGGGTAAAGATCCGCAGACCCCGGCCGCCATCATCGCTCGCGGCACCTTACCCGACGCTCGAGTCGTATCCGGCACGTTGAATGATCTGCCGATGCGCGCCGCGGCATCGCTCATTCGCTCTCCGGCCACCATCGTCATCGGCGAAGTAGTGGGCCTACGTCACCGACTGATCGACGATCTCACCGGCGAGCCTCTTGCCCATACCCCAACTAGTCCAATCTCCGATCTTCCCCTCGTCGCCTGGGAGCGCAAATTGGAAGTTGACCGCGCGGACTCCCGCCGCGCTCCCCTGCACAAAGGAGCTTGACCCATGACCGCCATTCCTCGATCCTCCCAATCCTCCGAAACCGACGCGCCTGCCGCCCCGGCAACCGCACCCTCAACCACCTGGAAGCAGCGGCTGCGCGACCAGATCCCGCCGTCGATCGAACGCGAGATCGACCTGTTCGAGACTCAGATGGAGCTCAAACGCCGCGGCAAACTCGACGACAAAGTTTTCGCCGAGAGTCGCTTGCGGCGCGGCGCCTATGGCCAGCGTTACGACAATGGCCAACGCCAAGATGGAATCTCCGCCCAAACCCTCGATTACCCCTCCGGTGAGCTCACCAAAGGCCCCAACACATTGTGGGACGCCCCCGGCATGCACCGCATCAAAATCCCCTTCGGCGAAGTCACCGCGCCGCAAATGGAAACCCTCGCCGAGCTCGCCGAAGAGGTTGCCGATGGCATCTGTCACGTCACCACTCGCCAGGACTTCCAGCTCCATTTTGTCCACATCGACGACACCCCCGATCTCATGCGGCGGCTGGCGGCGGTCGGGATCACCACCCGCGAGGCCTGTGGCAACGTGGTGCGCAACATCACGGGATGCCCGTTGGCCGGCGTCTGTCACGATGAAGCTTTCGACGTCACCCCTTACGCCAAGGCCCTCACCACCTTCTTGCTCGGTCACCCCGACGCTCAGGACTTCGGCCGCAAGTTCAAGATCTCCTTTTCCGGTTGTTCGGATCAGCCCTGCGGCCTCGGTCGCATGCACGACATCGGCGTGATCGCCAAACAGCAGACGATAGATGGCATGCGCCACAATGGCTTCACGGTCTTCGTGGGTGGCGGGCTGGGCGCGGTGCCCCATCAAGCCAAGGTTTTTGCCAACTTCTTGCCCGCCGAAGAGCTGCTGCCTATCACTCAAGCGATTTGCCGGGTGTTCGCGCGGTTGGGTGAGAAGCGTAATCGGGCGCGAGCCCGCATCAAGTTCCTGGTCGCCAAGCTCGGCATCGAGGAATTCCAGCGCCTGGTCTATGAGGAGCGCGCTTTATTGCCAGAGGATTCACGCTGGACAACATTCCTGCCCGAGACACTGTCCCTGCCGGAGACTCTGCCGGCGGATCCCCCCAGCCACCCAGCCGGCACCGCTGTTGAGACGGCGAGCGGCCCGTTTGCCGAAGCCTTCGATGTTTGGCGAACCCAACAAGACGGTCCCGCCACCGAGGCGGCGCCGATCCCCGAAGGCCCCTATCCGGACGGCTTCGAAGCCTGGGCCGCTGGCAACGTCCGCCCGCAGCGCCAGAGTGGCTATTACACCGTCCTCCTGCACCTGCCCTTGGGCGACTTGACCGCACCCCAAATGCGCCGCCTCGCCGATCTCGCCCGTCAATATGCCGGCGGAGTGGCCCGCACCACCGTCGAACAAAACATGATGTTGCGCTGGATCTCCGGCGCTGATGTCGTCGCCCTCTACCAGCAGCTCAACGAAGTCCGGCTGGCGCGTCCCGGCGCCGGCACCATTGTCGATGTCACTTCGTGCCCCGGCACCGACACCTGCAAACTCGGTATCTCATCCTCCCGTGGGCTCGCGTCGGAGCTCAGCCGCCAGTTGGCGGAGCGTGCCTTCACCCTCGACGAATCGGTGCAGAACCTACGCATCAAGGTCAGCGGCTGCTTCAACTCCTGCGGCCAGCACCATGTGGCGGACATCGGCTTCTATGGGGTCAGTCGCAAAGCTGGCAACCATCGTGTACCCCACTTCCAAGTCGTCCTCGGCGGGCAGTGGTCGGAGAACGCCAAATCACACGGCTTGCCGGTCGTCGCCGTGCCATCCAAGAACGTGCCGTCTGCCCTCACCCGTCTCACCGACTTCTATCTTCAGCAGCGCGAGCCCGGCGAGAGCTTCCAACTCTTCACCGGTCGCGTCGGCAAAAAGGAGATCAAAGCCAAGCTGCTCGACCTGACCCGAATCCCCGGCTTCGACGAGGACCGTTCGTTCTACGCCGATTGGGGGGACGCTCGGGAATACACCTTGGCCGACATGGGTGTTGGCGAGTGTGCCGGCGAAGTGGTCTCGGTAGTCGACTTCGGGTTGGCCGAGAGCGAAAGTACCGCCTTCGAAGCCCAGATTGCACTCGAGGACGGCCGAGTCGACGAAGCCGTGCGTGGCGCCTACACCGCCATGGTGCAAGCCGCAGGCGCCATCACCCGCACCGAGCTGCCGAACCTGGCGGCAGATCCCGACGAGATCGTGCGTCAATTCAAAACCCGCTTCCACGACACTCAGCGTTTCCACGACCCCTTCGCTGGCGCCAAGTTCGCCAATTACTTGTTCCGCGCCCACGAAGCCAACGGTGACCCTCTGGCCCCCGACGCCGCCCACCGTCGGATCGAAGAGGCTCAGTTGTTCATCGAAGCTGCCCACGCTTGCAACACTCGTCTCGGCCAGATCTGAGGAATTTCATCATGGACGCCTACCGTCTCAGCCTCAAACTCTACTTCGAGCCCGGCGCCTCTCCCGAGCTCGCTCCCTTCATCCCCATCTTCCATCGTTGGATCCGTGATCACACCCTGGACCATCTGCTGATCGACGTCGCCGATTACTCCGAAGTCCCCGACGGCCCCGGCGTCATGCTCATCGGCCACGAAGGCCACTACAGCATCGACACCACCGACGGCCAGCCGGGACTCGTTTACTCCCACAAGCGGCCGCAAGACGGCGCTTTCGCCGAGCGTCTACGCTCGAGCTGGCAGCGGCTGTTGACGGCGGCCAGGCTGCTGGAGCAAGAGGAAACCCTGAACGACGCGCCCCGCCTCTCCGGCAATCATCTCGCCTTCCGCATCAACGATCGCTTGCTGGCCCCCAACAACCCGAAAACCCTGGCCACCGTCGAGCCGGAGTTGCGCCGCATGTTGGCCGACGTTTACGGCGAAACCGACGTCAACGTCGAGCACGAGGAGGATCCGCGGGCCTGCTTCGGTGTGCAGATCCGAGCCGAAGCGACTCTGAGCATAGATGGATTGGGGAGCGTCGAGGTGAACTAGCCAGTTATCGTTGACAAACTGCTAGCGAGTCATGCTAGATTTATTGCGCACATCGCAGTCAGTGAACTGCCATGAGCGCCTGGATTTATAGTCCCCGAGAGGAGTTACCATGACGCCCAAAGAGCCAGTAGACACGATCAACGAGACGCACGCTACTTACGATCGTGCGCCACGTCTGCCTCGTATCGAGCAGTTGATTTCAGATGGGCGACTCCAAGCTTCCATTGGCGACCTCTTAGAGCTGGGCAGACCGCTGGACGCACCGCACGACATCTCGATCAGCGACGCACTAAGCCAGCAGCGCTCCGAGATCTGATGTGCCGGAAGGCTGCGTTTATCTCGATTCTTCAGCACTCGTGAAACTGGTTCTCCCTGAAGCCGAGACGGATGCTCTCCTCGAACTACTAGGTGGCTTGGAGACACGCGCGTCCAGCGCACTCGCTGTCGTAGAGGTTCTCCGCGCGATACGCCGAACATCGAATAACGATCTGGCTTACCACCGGGCGAAACGAGTCGTCGGACACATCCACCTGGTCACCATCAACGACGAAGTTCTTAGGCTCGCTGCCCGGCTCACTCCCAAGGACCTGCGGAGCTTAGACGCGATCCACGTGGCATCTGCCCTAGTATTGCAACCCGATCTGGAAGCGCTCATCGCCTATGACACGCGCTTAATCGAAGCTGCGGAGCAGAACGGCATTTTGGTGCTGTCACCCTCTTAGTCCAGCTCTTAACGCTCCGGACAGGTATACGAACTTTCCCATCGCACCTGAGTAACCACAGAGGCCAGCAATCCGGTTCCTGCTCGTCGCCAGCCGACCTACTTTCGGCAAGCGAGCTAACTACTTGGCACCGGTTGGGGACTCTAAGATTAACTGAACGTCTAGTCTTGCCGATACCAACCGGCTAGATGTCTCCGGCTGGGGATCCAATGAAATCAAGTGGCTTCGGGAGAGGGGTGATGGATGTGGAATCGACGGGTATTAGCTGTGACGGTGTTGGACGTGGCGTTGGTGGTCCTGAGCCCTGCCTTATTCCTGTCGTGCTCCCGGGTAGACGAGGCGAAGGTTGAAGCAGGCGACCGCCGAGTGATCGTGCCACCCGGCTTGACCCTCGACTGGGTCGTCAACCCCGCCAAGGATCTGGACCGCGAAACCCTTCATACCTGGATCGATCGTCGAACGCCCGAGTTGCACGTCGCCCTGTTCTACCGAGATGAGATCGAACCGGACCTCGAGCTCGTTGCGCCGGATGGCCAGGTCATCACGGCGACCGCGGTTGACGCCTATGACAACGTCAGTTTCTACCGAAACGACTCGATTCCCAAGCCCAGGGTATATTTCACCATTGACAAACCGATGTCAGGAAAGTGGATCGCGAGGGTGGATGGCCAGCCTTTGCTCCCCGCCGGGAAGGGTTACCACATCATGTTTAGTAAAGACCCTTCCAATCCCCTGCTCCTCATTCCGGATGTCCAGGTCACAGAGGATCACGGATATGCCTCCGTCCTGCTCGCTGCTATAGCGGGCAAACGTGAAGAGTATGCCGACCTGACGTTGAGGGCCGCTTGGTCGAGCGAGTCGAGTCCCGAGTGGCGTTGGTTGAGATTCCAGAACGACGGCCGCGGACAGGATGACAAGGCAGATGACCTCGTCTTTACTAGCGACGCTTGGCCGACCCAGAAGATCGAAGACGTGAGCGTCATCGCTTTTCTCACTGGCACCCGGGGGGGGGAACGCTTCGAGCGCAAGGCAAGATTCTCTAGTGCTTTTGGACCGGTAGATCTACCCGAGCTCAGGGCTGGAAGGACCTACGTCTTTGTGCAGCCCGATCTGATGACGGGTGGCGATGTCCGTGGCGAACCCTTCCGGCTCGTCTCCATGGACCGTCGATTCTTGACTATAGAAAGTCCTCAACGATCAGGAGAGGAGACCTCGGTACCCCTGGCCGGATTCATCGATGCCGCCAGCTTCCTGAAGATCGAACCAGCGTCTAGGGCTGAACGGAAAACCTTGGCCAAGCAGATCAAGGATCATGCAGCGAACGATCCGTGCCTGAGGTTTGCGTCATCGACCCAGCGTTCCGGCGAAGACCCATGGGGGCAGTCCGTGCTGCTGCAGGCCCTGGCAGAGGTCGGGGTCGAGTGCCTCAGCGACCTGATATCAAATCCAAAGTACCCACCCAATCTGAACGATATCCATGGCAAGAAGGGTCTACTTTCGCGATTGATCAGTCTTCGAAGTTTTTCTTCGCGCCGCAAAAGAAGAGTTGATGAAAGTGTCCCGAGCCGTCTCCTCTCAGCGGCAGGATACGCCGAGCTCGTCGACGGCTCCTTCGCCCTCTGGACCGGGGATATGGCGCAGATCTCGATACCCGAAACCGTGACGCGCCACGGTGTTCCGAAAGGATCCGCGGTCGTGTCGATCACCAAGGATGGCGCGTTGAGGGTGGGCACTCACCGAAGCATATCCGGTGCTCTTAACCCGGCAAACCTCGCGGATTTCTTGCGGCCGTGGCGCAAGTCGACTTACGAGGCCGTGACGCAGAACACTCCTCGACCTACCCCTTACGCAACGATTCATATCGCTGGTGACAATGGCCTAAAGATCAACGGACAACCCATAGAGATCGAGGGCACGGTAGAGTGGCTCAAACGGATCATGCCGGCTGATTCTATAGCAGCGGTTCGTATCCAGGCTGCTGCACCCGCTCGCTTCGGCGTCTTGGTGCGTCTGCTGGACCATCTGTCCCGCCATTTTCCAAACGCCCGGGTGATCTTGTCAGATCCACAATCGGACGGAAGTGCCGCTATCGTGCTTACGCCTGAACGTCTGGATCATCCAAGCATGACTTTCAAGCTCGGTAGAAGCATTCCATGGTCGACTACCTGGGAGGTCCTGGCAGCGGTTGCGACAGAGGGCATCGGATCGGTCGTTTTCTTGACCTGGCTGGAGATACCGGACGATCGTGTTTTGCCACCCGGGACCTTTCCAGGTGGTTTGCCTGGAGGCTTGCACTATCGAGTCGCAATGAAGCCTTGACACCGCGACAGAATTCGGTTTCCGATGGCGGCACTCGGTCAGGATGGTGGACAGGCAAGGTTGCGCTTCTATCAATCGAAGCCCAGCGTTCGACTTGCCTCGGCCCCGTCAAGAAGGCGCCACCCTTCAGGGGTCAATTCAATCGGTAACGTCCCTACTAGAGGCTTACCCGCCTCAGCTTCCCGAAGGTCCCGCTCGAGCTTCTCAAAGATGTTGACAAGCTGTGGATCCTCACTCCAGTTCGAGAAGTTGCGGAGCTCGTATCTGAAATCCACAAACCTTAGGCTGGGTGGAGGTCGCCCCCACTGACCCATTTCTTCTGGTTCCGGTAACCGCACCTCAACCACCTTGATCAGATGATACTCGGCGTAGCAGAACTTGCTAACTGTCCTATATTCTGGTACTTCCACTACAGATCGTCCGAACTCGGTGACATCGTACTCAGTAGATTGGCCGTCTGTCGTCGATGTTACAAGGCCTACGTACCCCAATGCATCCAGAGCCTGTTGGCGGTGCTCGCGGATCCGTTCCGGCTCGTAAAATGGCGGCGTCGACTTCTCAAACCGATAGGGGAATCTTACGTCAATCGCTAGGCAACTCGGAATGTCGAGCTCTGCCCGGAGTGCGGCCTCAATATCTCGCTTTGTCGGGTCGCTCCAGGCTACGTTCAACGAAACTAGGAAGGTAAGCCAGCATAGGGTGCGTGTCTTCATCATTGTCTCCCCAAATCCATAGTATTTTTCCTCAAGGCTCATTTAGCTGCTTCAGAGGCTCGACCGTACGATGCTTGCGCATCGAGTGCCATAGATCCCAGCCTCGCTGCAGATTGAGCCAGAACTCCGGCCCTGTTCCCAGGGCCTCCCCAAAAGCCAGAGCCGAATCAGCGCTGACTCCGCGCCGCCCCTTGACGATCTCGTTCAGCCTGGCGTAGGTCCACCCAAGATGATCCGCAAAGCCTCGCTGGCTGATCTCGATGGGCTCGAGGAACTCCATGAGGAGCATCTCTCCTGGGTGGGTCGGGGGCCGATTCTTGGGAAGCATCGTCGTTCACCTAACTGTGACGTTTCGGAAACCTCACAACCCGTTGAAAACAAATCTCTTCTTTACCCCGAAGGGGTTATATCCATCAGCCCGGGGTAAGCGAAGCGCCACCCTGGGTTGGGCAAGCCCATGGACCCGAACCCTGAAAGGGTTATACAAACCGGTCGACGAGAGACAAGGGAATTGTAGAACTCTTTCAGAGTTCGGATTCTACCCCATCCCAAACCCAGGGTGGCGCGGCACTTCGCGCCAGCTGACCCTGGGCTGACGGATTTAACCCCTTTGGGGTAAAGAAGGGTCAAGTCGTTGAAGTTTGGGGTAAAGAAGGGCCAATCATTGAAGGTGGAGAAGGGAGAATAATCCCAAAAACATCAGAGGCAGCCATGAAGGCTGCCTCTGAATCCGATCTGGCTAGAACGAGGGTCGCGCCCGGTCACCAGATCGATCGTGCCAGGAGCCTACTGCAACAGCAATAGGCTCCCAGCTCTTTGGGTCAAGACCGAAAGCTCCGCCCGAAGGCGGAGCCTTCTACCCTACTCGACGATGTGCAGCGATCCGATGTCTTCACCCGCGACGATGCCGAGGGCGGAGAGATCCTGACGCATCGAGAACGTGCCCGAGGTCGCCGAGCCGAAGGTGCCCGCGAACTCGACGATGTCCTCGTCTTCGCCGCTGACGCCGGTCACTGCAAAAGTCCCGACGGTCGAAAACAGCAGATTCCCGCCCGTGGTGAGGGCGATAGCATCAACGTCTTCACCGCCCGAATTGTTGAGTGCGACGTCCGAGCCGTCGAACAACTGAGCGAAGGAGCCCGACGTCGCGGCTCCTAGTGTGCCGGTGAAGATGAACATGTCTTCGTCGGCGCCGGAGGCCCCGCTGCCGCTGAAGCCTCCGAGGGACGAGATGATCAGCCTGCCATCGGCAGCCAGGGCGATGCCATCAACGTCCTCACCATTGCTGGTGAGAGCGACGTCCGAGCCGTCGAAGTACAGGCTGAAGGTGCCGGCGGTTGTTGCACCCAACGAAGTTGGTGTGAACTCGACGATGTCGGAATCGTCAACCGCGATTCCGCCGACCGTTCCAGCCGCGGTGAACGACAACAACAAGTTACCGGAAGGCAGGATCGCCATGCCGGAAATCTCGAGGCTGCCGAGGCCCACGTCGGAACCGTCGAACTCGAGCGCCCAAGTGCCTGAGCCTTCGTCATAGGACACGATGTCCTCGTCGGTCACGGTGCCGACACCCGGTACCGCAGTGTTGGAGCGGAACGACATCCAGATCACTGGATCCGAGGCGCCACCTTCGCAAATGTCGGTGGTCTCGTTACAAGTCTGATCACCGGCACACGGGTTGGAGCCCACGTTGCAGCTGTCGGTGCCTTCGTTACAGGTTTCGGTACCGTTGCAGAACGCACCGTCATCGCACGTCGGCGGAGCGCCAGCTTCACAAGTACCGGCGTTGCAGATCTCGGCGCCGTCACAGTACAGGCCATTGTCACAGTCTGCGTTGATGGTGCACTCCAGACAGATATCGGCCCCTTCGTCACAGGCGCTACCCGAGCAAGGATCACTCCCCGTCTGGCAACCGAGGGTGACGTTGCAGGTCTCGCTGCCATCGCAGAACTGACCATTGTCACAGGCGCCGTTGTCCGGCGCGTTGTTACAACTATCGGCCCCCTCGTTGCAGGAGTCGACGGTGCAGCTGACGCCATCGTCGCAGTTGGGCGCGGTGCCCGCCTGGCAATCGTTGACCGCATCGCAAGTCTCGCTGCCATCGCAGAACAGACCGTTGTCGCAGTTGCCATTGTTGGCAGTGTTGTCGCAGCTGTCGGTCGCCTCGTTGCAGCTGTCGTCGGTGCAGCTGACACCGTCGCCACAGGCTACCGCAGTACCCGACTCGCAGACACCGGTGCCGGTGTTACAGGTCTCGCTGCCATCGCAGAACAGGCCGTTGTCACAGTCGGCGTTGATGGTGCAGCCACCGGCGGTCTCGACCGCAAAGACGACGTCGTCACGATCGTTGTAGGTGCCTGCTGAGCACGAGCTGTTGTCGCTCTGGTAGCGGAACTGGGCCCGTACCGCCTGCAAACCGCCCGATGGCAAGGTGTACTGTGCGGTCAACGTTTGTTGCCCCGCGGTGGACGGTGTGATCGAAGTGATCAACGTCCAACTCGGGTTGGTGGCGTCCGCCGCGTAGAACAGGTCCAGGGTGTCCTGGGCCGGAGTGGTCCAGGCCCACACCGTGGCAGCAATCTCGACGGTGTCACCTTCGGAGAAGTTACCACCGTCGAGGGTCGAGACCACGACGCGGTCGTTGGACTCGTCGGAGTGGTAAGTGCCCGCCGTACCGTCGGCGCAAGCGTCGGCGATGGTGTTGG
>JAJCXQ010000657.1 GCA_029263355.1 Acidobacteriota bacterium
GTCTGGCCCAGCGTCTGGCCGGCGGCCCGATTGCTCTCGAGCCGTTGTTGCGGGTGGCCCGCGACGTGATCGACGGCCTCTCTACAGCGCACCGACAAGGTGTAATCCATCGCGACCTCAAAACCGAGAATGTTTTGGTCACCGCAGCAGGGCGAGCCAAGATCACCGATTTTGGCATTGCAAAGAGCCTCGATCCAGATGCCGACGATCCAAATCTGACGGCTACCTCGGATGTTGTCGGCACCCGTCGCGCCATGGCGCCGGAGCAGATCCGCGGCGAAAATCTCGACGAACGTACCGACCTCCACGCGTTCGGCGTGCTGCTCTACGAGGCGCTGTCCGGTAGTTCACCGTTCAGTGCGTCAAGCGTTGTTCGCACTATCAGCAATATCCTCGAAGTGACGCCGACACCGGTGCGAGAGCTCGACGAGCGAATCCCTTCCGAGCTGTCGGCGCTGGTGACCTACCTCTTGCGTAAGGACCCCAATCTGCGTCCGCGTTCAGCCGTCGAGGTGCGTCAGATCTTGGATCGGATCGGCGAGCAATCGTGCAGCGCTGGCGAGGACGCAACCACGTTGACCGGTAGCGAGGCCCGACCGTTGCGAGCCATTGGTCGGCGATCCTCCACGGGGCGCTGGCCCCGGCGTTGGTCGGCAAAGTCCTTGGCCGCAGTGGCCTTGGCGATGTCGGCTTTGGCGATGTTGGCTTTATTAGGGATCACTTGGGTCGCTACCAACAGCTGGCGTCAATCCGCGCCGAGGACCACGGTTGCGGTCATGAAACCGACGCTGGCCGACCAGGGGCCGCCGTGGAATCTAGTGGCTCTCGGCGTCCACACCGCCACCATGAGCGGCTTGGCGTCGCTTCCGAGCGTTGCGGTAGAGGCGCCGGGTGCGGTCGAGATGGTGGCGGGCTCGCCGCGCCAGATCGCCCTCGCCGTGGCGGTTGACGAGGTGGTGACCACGGACCTGGAATGTGGCGACGCCAGCTGCCAAGTCGCCTTGCTGCGAGTTGACGGCAACGATGGCCGGGTGCTCGCGAGCCGCAGTTTTTCGATTCCCGGTGAGGACTTCCGCGCCGCAACGGCGATTGTCACCAGCCAGGTCCTCGAGGCTTTTGGCCGCCACAACGTCGACGTTGGAGCCATCCCATCAAGCAACGCCCTGGAAGCCTACCTGCGGCTGCGCAAACGGCGCGATGCCACTGGCGCCACCCTCGAGCTGGCAGCGGATCTGGCGGCGTTGCGTGAGAGCACTGGCGGGTTTCTCGAAGCGCTGCTGCTGGAAGCCGATGTCTTGCGTCGACGTTTCGACGACTCACGCGACCCGGCGGATCTGGCCCGTGCCGGTGAGCTCTTCACCCGCGCCGAGAACGTCGCTCCGCGAGATCCGCGACCGACGTCTGGGCGCTGTCGAGCCTTGATCGTCGGCGGCCAGTTGGACGCAGCTGAAGCGCTGCTCGACGAGCTTGAAAGGCGAATACCCGGTGCCGCCGAAGCGTTGGACTTACGGGCCTACCTGCTGCGCAAGCGTGGGCGCGGCAGCGAGGCGCTAGCCGTGTTGCGTCAAGCCGTGCGCCAGCAGCCGTCGTGGAAACGACTCTCCAACCTGGCGGCCCTCGAAGCCCGGCATGGGGAGATCGACGCGGCGCGGGGCCATCTCCAAGAATCGCTGCGGCGTTTCCCCGGCAACTTGGCTGGTCTTTCTCGGCTGGCGCAGATCGAGCTTGTGTCGGGCGATCCGGCGCGCGCCATCGAGCTTTACCGCGAGCTCGTCGAGAAGAGTCCAAGCTTGCCGGAGCTCTCTAATTTGGGGCTGGCGCTGCTGCTCGAAGGGCATTACCAGGAGTCCTCTGAGACCTATCGTCAGGTCCTCGACCGCGAGCCTGACAATCCGATGTTCGCCCTCAACCTGGCAGATGCGCTGCAACTGGTTGGCGACGGCATGGCTGCTGGTGACCTATACCGGCGCGTGCTGTCCCTCGTGGAAGGAGATCCTGAAGCTTCAGGCTGGCAGCTGCTCACCGTCAAAGCACAAGCCTTGGTTCATCTGGGCCGGCATCGTGAAGCGGTGGCGGCGGCGCAGCGCGCGCTGCAGTTAGCGCCAGGAAACAGTCAAGCCTCCTTCGAGGCGGCACTGGTCTACAGCCTCGCTGGCGAGCAAGCCTCGGCCGCAGTCAACGCCGAACAGGCCCTCGAACTCGGCTTCGCTGAACGTTGGTTTGGCCTACCCTGGTTCGATGGCTTGCGGCGCTACGATCCGCGCTTCGAGTTCTGAGCTCCCAGACCGTTTCCGATTCCCCTGTCCCGGGCGGGTGGATCTAACTACGATCCCATCCAGCAACAGTTCGTGAGCGCGTTTGGGACTGTGGGCTGCGCGCGGTGCCTAACTCGCACAACCTCTTACGCAACGTCCTCAATTCTCTTGATACACCTAATACTTAGTCCGATTCAGCCGTTGTTCGTAGCTCAAACAATCAGCTCCGTGCTCGCTCCACAGCCCCGAACGCTGGCACTGGATACGGCGTTTCGAGATTCGATCTAACTAGCTGGTCGGGTCTGGATCTTCCTCCGGCGGGTTGATGATGGTGGGATCCGCGAATCCCGCTTTGCCACCACAGAATACAACCAGGATGAAGCGGTAGCTCGAAGGGTGCCCCGGGTTGACCAGGCTGACCTGGCACTGTTGATCGCTGATCCGGGTGACCGCCACCACCTCATCGGGATCGGGCACCACTGGCCGCCAGTTGCTCACGTCCGAGAGCTCGAGCTCGACCCATTCCACCGGGGAAGAACCGAACGCCGCTGTCGGATCGGTGAGCTGAAAGCTGAGGACTGTCTGCTCGCCCTTCTTGGTCTCCGGCAGATCGATGGTCGTGTAGTGGAATCCTTCTGCTGTGGTTCCGAGCCTGACCTGATCGCCTGAAAAAGTGCAGCGGACGAAGGCTGCCGAGAGGTTGGCTCGATTGAGCGTCACAAGTTCGGTGGCGACGTCGACGCTGACGATGTTGAAGGATGACATGCCGCTTTCCTTTCCGTTCGTTATCCGTTGTCCTGCTTCGGCCGACACGGCCCCCCATGCTGGCCGAGGTGCAAAGCCGCTGCCAGAAGACTCCGTCCTGTGTCGGGAGCCGCGATCGTATCGCTGCGAACCTTGGATCGCAATTTGCTGAGCTTGCTGTAGGTGGCTTGAAGGCGGCTGACGCGTCAGAAGCTGTCACTGACGCGTCAGTCGACGCCAGGTTCCTCCCAACGGTAGCTCAGACGCCGATTCTTGCTTTCGTTCGTGCTGGCACGGTTCTTGAGACGGCCCTATAAAACGCCATCGAGAGTCGCCGCCGGCGAGCCGCGATGACGAAATCAAAAAAACCCAGGAAACGAAAGGAAATCCAATGTCGACGTTCACGTCCAACATCACTCTCAAGAACCTGTCGCCCTACACTCTAAATCTGAACGGCGGTTCCAGCAGCGGTCTGTCATCGAAGGACTGGCCGAAGACGATGCAGGCCTACGATCCGAACAATCCGTCGGCCAGTACCTATCAATTCCAACAGGGTTTCGATGGCCAAATCAAATTCACCGCGGTCTACACTGTGGAAGGCGGCTCCGCGCCAAACGAGTCTGTAGGCTTGCAGTACTACGGCGACGGAGTTCAAAAGTTCAGTCAGAGCATCCAACACAACCCTACCAACGTTTTGACCGACAGCACCTTCGGTGAAAGCGGCGACGGACACGAACAGATCTGGTACAACCTGGACGGATCTGCGTAGGCTCGATGTCTCTTCAGGAAGGTCCAAGAAGAGATAATTCGTCACGGTCGCGGGCGGTGTGACCCGGATATTTGGTTTTCCATCACGGTCTCGGGCG
>JAJCXQ010000658.1 GCA_029263355.1 Acidobacteriota bacterium
GGGGATTTTCTGACGGCCTCGCCGAGCCGGGGAGAATCTCCCCTCCCCTTCAGGGGAAATCGGACGAGCCCAGGTCCGGGTGGAAACAAGGTCCACCTCTACGCGGATTAGGTCAACCAGAACAGGGTGAAGATGCCGACCTTGTGCCGGCCCGGTTGGGTGGCGGCAGCCACCACCTCTCCCCAAGAATATCTCCCAAACTACAAAGAGCCCTCCACCAAGGAGGGCTCTTCACATCGGCCTTGTGGGCCAATCTTCGCTAAGTTACAACGACGCTAGAAGCGTAGTCGGGCGCCCACGAAGTAACGCCGCGGCTCGACGAAGTTGACTCCGTCCGGACCACCATTGTTGGCGCCGCGAGCGGCTCCATCACCAGGCAACAGATCTTGGATCCGAATCACACCCTGTTCGTCGAATAGGTTGAAGACGTCGAGGAAAAAATCCACCTCGGCGCGGTCACCGATCGACCAGATGTAGGAACCACGGACGTCGAGGACACCGTAGGACTCGCCATCGTAGAAGCCAAGCGCGTCAGGCGCGACCCAAGTGTCCTCAAACGTGCCACCGGGCCAGCCGCCGAACTCGAAGTTCGTGTCGACACGGTCCGGCAGGCTGCGACTGAAGGCCTGGGAAGCGTTGCGGTTGAGGATGATGCCGGAGTTCCAACGGTAGCTGCCACCAACCTGGAATCCGTTGTCCCAATTGTAGGAGCCATGGACCTTGAACAGGTGCTCCACCAAGCCGGGCAGAGTGCCGGTGCGGTTCGGAGCCCGCGGGTCGAGGAAAATCACGTCGCCGGCGCCATCAAAGTTGGCGTCGGAGTTGGTGTTGCCCTCGCCATCAGCGTAGTTGTAGGAGGCCAAGAGCTGCCAGTTATCGCTGTAGCGCTTGCGGAAGACCAACTCCACTCCCTGCCAATCACGGAAAGCGTTGTCGGGCAAGCTGCCGATCAGGAAGTTGAGGTTCGTCGGGATGTCGCCGAGGCTATTGAACCCGAAGAACTGCGGTCCAAGGAAGAAGAACAGATTGTTGGCATCGCCACGGCCACCCGCCACGTCGCTGTTGATGGCGTCGTTCAGCAGGTCACGATATTGCCCTTCATCGTAGTAGAAGGAGCCGTAATCTTCGCCAATGCCCGTCGTCTCACGATCGATGAGATTGATCTCGAACATCATGTTGTTGCCGAGATCCTGCTTGTATTGGATCTGGATCTCTTCGGTCACCGGAGTCTCGATCCGGGGCGCGAAAAACGCGTCCTGTACCGAGGAGCCGCCACGGAAGCGGAAGTTGACCCAGTCACCGAGAGCATCGACGTAGACCTGCTCTTCGATCTCACGTCCGGTCAGCGACCCAGCGAAATCGATCGCCGTGTCACGGAACGCGTCGTAGTACTCACCGTAGAACACGCCGAGACTACTGCGGCCATCACCCCTGAGGTCATAAGCGACACTCAAACGCGGGGCAACTTCGGTGTCCCAGGTACCGACATCGTCACCGTTGTCGGCCAAGAACGTGGTGTCTTCGGCACGCAGACCAGCGTTGACGCTCCACTTGTTCCACTGCCAGGAATCCTGGATGTAGTAGTGGGTCGACTCCGAGCCCTTGTTCGACGGGCCGGCGCGAGTTTCGAGATCGCGGGTGTAGTTGATCAAGCCGTTCGGGTTGTCAGCAGTCGAGCCGAACGTCATGTTGTTGAGGATCTCTTCCTGGTCGAGGTTGCCGTTGCCGTTGGTGTCCCAAAGGCCCAGCAGTGTGGTGCGCTGCGCGCCCGTGAGATTCTCGTTGAAACCCACAACCTCGTCACTGGAGACGCCGAAATCAACTTCCGACCAAGGGTCATCAGAACAGGTACCGACGATCGCACACAAGAAGATCGGACCGTTGGTGGCTCGGGCGTCGAGTGACAGGTAGGTCGCCGGCGGGTTGCCGACAGTCGCATTGTTCTCGAACAAGCTGCTTTCGCCATCGACGATGCCGAATTTGAGAGCGTGATCACCCCAACTGGTATCGAAGAGATATTCCAGCGAAGCCCGTGCCGACTCAGTCGCACGGTTGATGATGACGTCGGTGCCGTCACCACCCAACAGCGCCTCACCGGTGCTGAAGCTGGCGCCCGGAGCGAAGGAGACCTCGTTGCGGTTCGATCGATTGAGCGGGAAGTCGTTGAGGTCACCGTTGTGATCGGTGTACGCCACCTCGAAGGAAGCGGAGCCCCAGACCCGGTTGTAACCAAGGGTCCACCGTTCGCCGCCTTCATCTTCCGAGAAATCCGCTTCGTTCGGGATGTCGCCGTCGAACTGGCCGTCCTGATCGGTCGGATCGCTAAGGTAGGTACCGGACAAGACGTCGCTGTCCGAGATCGCCCAGGTCAGCTTGGCGAAGGTCTGATCGGCCTCGCGAGTGCGAGTCCGGAGGAACTCGTTGCGCTCGTTGAGGACGTCGCGTTCTTCTTCGGTCGCGCGGTAGCTGGCGAAAAACCAAGCCTTGTCACGCCAGATCGGGCCACCCAGGGTGGCGGCGGCGTCAAAGGTCGAGAACGGCGCGTCAGCGGCACCAGCGAAAGGCACGCCGTTATCTTGGGCGCGCTCTCTGGCCTCGCGAACTTGGCGTCCTTTGAGGTCTTCGACAAAGCTATCGCTTTGCAGGTAGTAGTTGACCGAGCCCGAGAACTGGTTTCCGCCGCTCTTGGTGACGACGTTGGAGATGAGTCCCGGGGCGCCGACGAACTCAGCCGGAATTGCACCGGTGAGCACACTCTGCTCCTGGATGATCTCGGTGTTGATGTCGGCGCCAGCGATACCGTCGGTACGGTCGGTGACGTTGATGCCGTCGAAATAGTAGAGATTGTCGCTCGAACGGCCGACATCGCCACCTGCGCGGTCAGCATCCCGATAGTTGACACCCGAGCGCGAAGCTGGGTTATCGGTCGAGCCGAGAGAATCTTGAACACCCGGTACCAACTGCAAGTAATCCTGGTAGGAACGTGCCGTCGGCAGAGACTCGGTGAGCTGCAGGGTGATGTTCTGCCCTGCTTGAGTCTTGGTGACGTCGACCAGCGGCGACTCGGCGGTCACGATGAGCTCTTCGGAGATCTCAGCCAGCCTGAGCTGGGTCGCGAGTGCCGTGTCCTGGCCAGCGCGTACCGCGACACCTTCGAGACGGGCGCCGGAGAACCCGTCGAGGGTTACGGTAACGACATAGTTAGTCGCCGGGTCAAGGCTGACCAGCGTAGCTTGTCCTTGGGCACTGGTGATGCCCGTTCTACGGCTAAGGGATTGATCGGAAGTTGCCGAGACGGTGGCGCCCGGAAGGACAGCCCCATCGGCGTCGGTGACCGTGACAGTGACGCTGCCGCGTTGGGCCTGGCCAAACGCGACAGTCGACATCATCATCAAGCCAACTGTCATCAAAACGAATGCTCTCCGCATACTAGCCTCCTCGTGGTTCGTTGAGCGGGGTTTCTGAGCGGTCAAAAACAACTATTACAGTTCTGCAGGAGCAAAATTTGTGCCAGAAAATCGTCATCGTCCTGCCAACGGGACTGCTGACTTTGCCAGGCCAAATCGTGCTCATCTTGCCAAAGGGCCGAAATCAACCCAAATCTTTGGATCGGAATCCAAGAAAATAGACGACTCGCGGCAAGCCAACCGTCAGGAGATTTCGGTTAAGGAAGGCTGAGTATTGCATGAAGACTGGACGGCAGCAAGCCAACACGGACAGCCCGCGAAGCCGGCCCGGCGCCTCACGGGCAGGTTTTTCCCAAGGCTTGCAAACGCGACCCGGCAGGTGGACTGGGCTGCGCGTTCATCGAGCGGCAATAGTGTTCAACCGCTTCCTCGACCTGGCCCAACCCCTCTAGCACCAGTCCAACATAAAACAAGGCCTGGGCGTTCTCCGGCTCACTCTCGAGCACGGCGCGGAACTGCTCGAGAGCCGCGTTGGGCCGCCCGCTCTGCGCAAGCGCACTCCCCCAGTCGTTGCGTGCCCAAACCGGTATCGCTCCCCCAGCCTGCTGCGCTCTGTCGAACGAAGCCAGACCGGACCGCAGATCACCACTGAGAACTTGAGCACGACCGAGCAGCCAGCGGGCGTCGGGATCCTCCGGCGCCAGTTCCAGTACACGTCCTAGGTTGCCAGTCGCGGCGCCTGGATCCTGGAGCTCGATTTGTACCGTGGCGAGCTGGATCAAGGAGTCCACCCGATCGGGCGCCAACGCCACGGCCCGCTCCAAATGACGGCGAGATCGTTCCAATTCACCCAGATTTCCGAGCGCGACTGCGAGCTGTTGATGAGCGTCTGCATTGTCGGGCTGCAACTCGACCACGTTCTGCAGCCCGAGCGACGCCTGTTCATTATCGCCGTTATCCAGGAACGCTTTGGCCCGGTCCCAGATCAGCACGGAGCTCACGCCTTCGTTGATCACTGGGTCCATCAGAGGATCGGAGAACAAATTGTAGCTCGCGGCGCTCCGTGCTTGCTCCGCGATCTTGCGGGCTCGAGCGCGCTGGCCCTGGCGCAGGTAGACCTGGCCAAGTGCAGAGAGGGCCTGAGCGTGCCGCGGCTGCCGCGAAAGAATTTTGTCGAGCATCTCTTCAGCCTGATCGAGCTTACCCTCAGCCAGCCAGATCTGCGCCAGGGTAACCCGCGCTGGCTGTAGGCCCGGCTCGAGCTCCAAGGCGCGCGTGAGCTCGACGGCAGCGGCGTCGGTTTGCCCGGCAGCATGCAACGTCCGACCAAGACGCATATGTGCAGGGCCGTAACCGGCACGCAGAGCAATCGCTCGCCGGAATGCGCCGGCTGCCTCGTCGGGCTCGGTGCTGACCACACTCAGAACATCTCCAAGGAAATAAGGCCAGCGTACATCCTTGGGGTCAAGCTGCTCGGCGCGACGGTAGGCGGCCGCGGCGACATCCCACAGCTCGTGAGCGTGGGCGACCATACCGAAACGTCCCCAAGCAGCAGCCGACTCTGGATCACTCTCGACCGCAGCGCGGGTCTGCCGCAACCGCGTGTCTACCTGCGGTTCCATGTCGGTGAGATCGGGCTGCGGTATTGGCACTGACTCGCTAGGTTCCGAGTCTGATAGCTGCCCTGGCACAGGGTTGGCCGAAGGCTGAGAAGATGTTTCGGATACTGGCTCACCACACGCCAGCGCGAGGCTGACCGCGAGCCCCCAGATCACCCAGCTCCACCGCCGGGCAACGCTCACCTGACTCACTGCTCGCCCTCGCCCCGCCTTAAGACGACCGCCTGGTCGACCGTAATGTTGTCGAAATGCTCTTCCGATCCGTCCGGCCAGCGCAAGTCCACCGCGACCGGATCGGCGGCGGCCCCTAACCCGAAGTGTGCCCGAGGATCGCTCGCCGAGAGGTAGCTCAGTGCTCCCTGCACGGTGCGTACTTGCAGGCGATCGCCCGCTCTTACAGTCACCCGGGTTCCAACGGCGCGACGGTTCAACGCAGGGTCGAAAACATCAACCATCAGCCAATGTCTGGCTGGCGTTTCAGCACGATAGATGTGGGCCGGGCTGGCGATATTACTCAGTACCACATCGAGATCGCCATCACCGTCGAGGTCTCCTGTGGCCAGGCCGCGGCCGACCTCGATCTCAGCGATATAAGCTCGCACCTCATCGTCTAGAAGGCGGAAGGAACCGCCGTCGTTGCGATAGACCAGATTTGGCTCAGCATAAACATTCCAGGGATCGGGCAGCTGATCGGTCAAGGGCTCGCCACGCTTGACCCGCCCGTTGGCGATCACCAAGTCGAGGTCGCCGTCGAGATCGAGATCGATCGGTGCCGTGCCGAAACCGGTGTAGGGAGTGCTAGCGGCTGCCAGGCCGGCCTGGGTTGTGCTGTCTTCGAAACCGAGCCCATCACCGAGATTGCGATAAAAGGTGTTGGTCTCGTCGCGCAAATGGGTGAGAAAGAGGTCGAAGTCGGCATCGTTGTCGAAATCAGCCGCCACGACCCCCATGCCCGCCTCGTGGAGGCCGGCTGCATTGACGCTAGATCCCATAATCAGCGCATCGTCGATGAAAGTACTGTCGCGCTGATTCATCCACAACTGGTTGGGATCACCGTCGTTGGCGACGTAGATGTCCATCCATCCATCGTCATCGAAGTCCTCACAGACAACTCCGAGGCCGGCACCCGTAACCGCGTCGATTCCAGCCTGGGCTGTCATGTCGCTAAACGTGCCGTCGCCACGATTGTGCAGCAGTACGTCGGTGCGATCAACAAAACTATCCGGACCACAGTACTCACGCCGTCCTGCCTTGTCAGTGCAACGCACGGCAGGATCGAATACGACGTAACGCACTACGTAGAGATCCAAATACCCGTCGCGATCGACGTCGCAGAAGACCGCCGAGGTCGACCAGTCGTCGTCTTCACCTCCGGTCGCCGAAATTCCGGCAGCGCGACTGGCGTCAGTATATTTGCCATCACCACGCCCCAGAAACAGACGATCAGGACCGAAGTTGGCTACGAAGACGTCCTCGTGGCCATCGTTGTTGACATCACCGACCGCAACTCCGGTGCCGTACCCCGGATCTCCCAGGCCCGAGCCCGCGGTCGAATCGACGAAGCGCTTGTCATCACCTTGCAAAAAGAGGCGATTGACCGGGCTGTTCGAGCTCGGGTTGAGGCCAAGACGTGGCGCCCCCGACACAAAGTAGAGGTCGAGGTCGGTATCGCCGTCGGCGTCGAAGATGGCGACGCCGCCCCCCATCATCTCGGGGAACAGAAGATCACCGCCAGCGCCGGACTGGTGGGTGAAGGCCAGCCCCCAGTCGTCGGTACCATCAACAAGCAATGGGGGCGACGGCATCGTCGGAGAGCCGGGAGTCCGCGACTCCGCTACGGGGACTTCGGTATCGTTCCCGCGTTCAGCGTCGCCGCCGCCTGCTTCCCCGCCGTTTCGGCCTCCGCCGCCCGGGCCACAGCCGATCATCGAAGAAACGCCAAACATGATGACGAGAGCCAAGTAGGTGCCAGAGATAGATGACCTAATCATAAGTCGAGATCCTAACTCATCGTCACGTTGGATCTATAACGACAGGCGAGATATCCTGGGGACAACAAACTTATTCATCCAAGGAAGTCATCCTCTTGAGTGACCGACGGTACAGATCTCTCTCGATCCGCAAACCGGTGATCCTATTTGTGATCGTACTGGTGCTGATCGTGACGCTGACGGTGTTATGGCACGTCGCGCTGGTCCAGGACTACCAGAAGCTCAAGGCACTGGCGGCTCAGGATGCAGCGTTCCATTGGACATTCATCGCTCTCGGCAGTGTGCTCTTCCTCACCATCATTGTCTTGGCCAGCATCCTCGGCTCTCAGCTGATCGGCCACATCCGTTGGAGTCAGCGGCAGTCCAACTTCATCGCTTCGGTATCCCATGAGCTCAACTCACCGCTGTCAGCGATCAAATTGTTTGCCCAGACGTTGCGCAAGCGTGACCTGAGCACCGATGACCGGCTCGATTTCGTCGAGAAGATTCTGTTCGATGTTGAACGGTTGCAGCGCCTGATTGGCAACATCCTACGCGCCGCCGAGGTCGACAACCGCGGCGACGAACTGCCGGTCGTAATGCAAGACGTCGAACTCTACGGTTATCTCGAGGGTTTTATCCAGGATGCCACCACCCTCAACGAGGAAAGCGGCTTGCAGCTGACCCTAACGGGCGAAGGTACGCTGTGGACCAAACTCGATCGCATGATGTTCCGCCAAGTGCTCGACAACCTGATCGACAACGCCATCCGTTATCGCGGCGCGGAAAAGCCACAAGTCGACTTGCGGCTCGCTCTCGTCGAGGACTGGGCCGAGCTACGAATCACTGATCATGGCATGGGGGTGGGAGCCGACGAACTGCCCCATCTTTTTGAACGCTTCTATCGCAGTGAGGCGCTGGAGACCCAACCAAAGCGTAAGGGCACCGGTATCGGCTTGTTCGTTGTGCGGTCGATCGTCGAAGCCCACGGCGGACGGGTCCGAGCATTCTCGGATGGTCTCGGTCACGGCCTGACGCTATCGATTCGGCTGCCAGCAAGAACCGAGAAGCGGGCTGAGAGAGCCATCGATCGCGCCGCCCAAAAGATGGCACGACTCACTTCCAACGTGTTGGTGGATCATTGAGCCGTATTCTGCTGGTCGAGGACGAGGACCACCTGGCCCAAGGGCTGGCCTTCAATCTGCGTAACTCGGGTTACGATGTTGAAGTGGCGGCCACCGGCGAGGACGCACTGGCGGCGGTCGAGCGCCAGAGCTTCGACTTGATTCTGCTCGACGTAATGCTGCCCGGCATCAGTGGAATCCAGGTCGCCGAACGCTTGCGTCTCACCGGGCACACCGTGCCTATCGTGATGATCAGCGCCAAAAATCGAACGAGCGATACGATCGCCGGCCTTGAGGCCGGCGCTGACGATTACATCACCAAGCCGTTCGATCTCGACGAGGTGCTGGCACGGGTCCGTGGCACCCTTCGTCGCCAAGTCTGGGGACGGACCTTTCCAGCGGCACAGGTTCCCGAGACGCTCGTTTTCGGCAAATGGCACATCGATTTCCAGCGTTTTACCGCCACCCGGCCCGACGGTGAAGAGCTTCGGCTATCACCAAAAGAGCTCGGGATTCTGCGCCTGTTCGCGTCGCGTCCCGGCGAAGTCATCTCCCGCGAGGATTTCCTCGAAGAGGTGTGGGGCATGCCAGGTTCCCTGGAAACTCGGACCGTCGACAACTTCATTCGTAAGCTTCGCCAAGCACTAGAGGAACACCCGTCCCGGCCGCGCTACATCACCTCGATCCGTGGCGCCGGATACCGCTTCGTCCCCTGAGGAATCAACCCCGGCTCTACGATTCGCAGGGGCAGCCTTGTGTCCGCCCTCCCAACCGGCGTCCTTCTACTCGGCCCGCAAGGCTCTCACTGGATCGGTGTTGGTCGCGCGCAACGCCGGAATCACGAAGCCGAGCAACGCTCCAATCATCAGAACCAGGGCCGCGCCGAGATAGATCAGCGGATCCGTGACGCTGACTCCATGCAGTTGCCCGGAGATGCTGGCACTCACTTTCATGATCACCAAGGCGGCGATCAGTCCGATCACCAGGCCAAGTCCAACCAACTTCGCCCCCTCCACCGCCACCACCCGCAACACATCCGCACGCCCAGCACCAATCGCCATCCGCACCCCCATTTCACGGCGACGCTGATTCACCGTCTCCGCCAACACGCTGTAGACACCGAGACTGGCCAGCGCCAGGGCAAGGGCGCCGAACACCCCGAGCAGCATCGCTGAAGCCCGCTCGATCCACAGCGCGTCACCCACGAAGTCAGACAACGTCCGAATATCCGCCATCGGCAGCTCCGGAGCCAATTGATAAACCGCCTCCCTCACCGGGGTCAGGAGGGCGGACGGATCACCGTCTGTACGCACGTGCAGCGTCATGGCTGGTGCGTGGCGCTGGATTTCGGGGAAATAAAGAAAACATTGTGGTGTCTCGTGAATCTGCCGATATTTGACATCACGGGCAACCCCGATCACTTGTACCAACGGGCGATCCGAGTAGTCCAAGCGAAAGCGTTTACCGATCGGATCTTCCCCTGGCCAAGCGAGATCTGCCATCGTCTTGTTGACGATCGCCACCCGCGGCCCATCGGCCAAAATCGTGTCGTCAAAATCGTTGCCTCGAATCAACGGAATCCCGACTGCCGAAAAAAATCCTGGAAAGACCGCGTTGTTTCGATGGAAGGCCCGGCCGCCGCCTTCAAAGGCAGTGTCTTCTCCCTCTAGAAAAATTTGCTGCCGGATAATAGCCCCGCGCAATAGCCGATTCTCCGACAGACCTGCCGCCTTCACCCCCGGCAGCGCGCTAACACGTTCCAAGACCCTTTGATAAAATTCTCGGGCTCGCGTTTCATCGAAGCCCTGTTCCCCCGGCGCGAAGCTCAAGGCCAGCAAGGTCTCGGCGTCAAAGCCGACATCGATATGGGTGGCGTTACGCAGGCTTTGCAGGAACAACCCTGCCGCAACAAGCGAAATCAACGCCAAAGCTACCTGGCCCATCACTAATAGCCGACGAGGCTGCAACCACGGCCGCGGAAGTCCCTGGGCATCCGACGGCACACTCGCTTCCTTGAGATGAGACACCAGATTCAGCCTGGTCGCACGCAAAGCCGGTAAGACTCCGAAAGCCAGGCCAGACAGCAGAGCGGTCAACAGCGCAAAACCGAAAATGGTGCTGTCGAGGGTGAGATCCAGAGCATCTTCCGCGAATTGCGGCGGACGAAATCGCCACAACACATCGAGGCTCCATCGCGCCATCGGCAGACTCAGGGCGCCGCCGACGAGGAACAGCAGGAGATTCTCGATTACCAATTGTCGACCCATGCGACGCCGACTGGCGCCCAGGGACCTGCGGATGGCGATCTCGCGACCGCGTTCGAGGCCACGAATCAGCAGCAGACTGGCGACGTTGAGACACGACATGAGAAGAATCAACCCCACCGCGATCAGCAGAATCTTGCCGTAGCCGACATGTCGCTGGCGCTCCGCGGGCAACAACGTGCCCTCCAACAAGGGCTTGATCCGCGCTCCGAGGCCCTCGTTCTCGATCGGGAACTCTTGTTCCAACTGGTGAGAGAGTCGCACCAGCTCAGCCTCTGCCTGTTGCAGGCTGACCCCCTCGGCCAGCCGTCCTACGCCGCGAAACAGCGCCGCCCCCCGGGTGTTGAACCACCGCCCATAGGGTGAGATCTGTTCGAACATCGACGTCGGCAGCCAAAAATCGATATCGACGCCAACTTCGATCCCCTTGAATCCACGAGGCGCTATGCCGATGACATTGAACTGTTGACCATTGACCTCAACTGTGTCGCCTACGACGCTAGGATCGGCGCCAAAGTTTCGCGTCCAGCAGCCGTAACTCAACACGACCACCGGATCCGCTCCCGGCTCGGCTTCGCCGCCTAGAAAAAATCGTCCGGTGTCGGGCTCTAGACCCAAGACCTCGAAATAGTTGGCGGTGACGAACATGCCACTGGCCCGCAGCGGCTCATTACCGCCGGAGAGGTTCATCTTGTGCCAGATATGGAGGGCCAAACTGGAAAACGACTCGGCACGGTCTATCAGGTCGAGGTAGTTGGGATAGGAGTGACTGAAGAAGCCTTTGTACTCGCCGCTCTCGTTCTGCCTCGACACATAAACTGATGCCAGAGTGTCGAGGTCGGCAACCGGCACTGGGCGCAAGAAGATCGCGTCGAGAAGAGTGAAGATTGCGGTATTGAGGCCAATTCCGAGGACAAGAGACAGAACGGCTGCCGCGGTAAAACCCGGCTTCCGGAACAACAGCCGGGAGCCGTACTTCACATCACGCCACAGACTTTTCATGTCTCAATTCTAGTTTTCGTCTCATTTGTTGCAAGCTCTGGACATCTTAACATGCTTGAACATTGTCCCTGAACCCCAATCTTTGATCTGGTTGCCGGACAATCTGCCATCGAATACTCTAGCTTCATGCTGATTCTTTCTGACGCTGACCTGTTGGCGCGGTTGGTGTCTTTCGACACCACTAGCCACAACTCCAATCTGCCGATCGCCGATTTCATCTGCGACTACCTCGACCGGCCCGGTGTCCGGATCGAGCGCAATTTTTCTCCGGATGGCGACAAAACCAACCTCATCGTCACCGTCGGGCCGGAAACTGATGGCGGGACGCGCGATGGACTGATGCTGTCGGGACACATGGACGTGGTTCCGGCGCTGGAACCGGATTGGCACACCGACCCGTTCGATCTCACTGAGACAGACTCTGCTTATGTTGGACGCGGCGCCTGCGACATGAAAGGGTTCGTCGCTCTGGCCATCAATCAGGCAGCTCGCGTCCATGCCATGCGACTGAGGCACCCATTGGCTTTGGTGCTGACCTATGACGAAGAGCTCGGGACCCTCGGCGCTCGCCATTTCGTGTCCACCTGGCCTGAAGAACAGGTCCTGCCACGCCGCTCGATCATCGGCGAGCCGACGTCCCTCGAAGTGGTCCGTATGCACAAGGGACACGCTACGGTGCGTTTGATTTTTCGTGGACTCAGCGCCCATAGCGGCTACCCTCATCTGGGCCGCAACGCCATCGAGCCGGCCGCCCAAGCGGTCGGTGGTGTCGCCGACCTCCGCCGTGCCTTGGAGCGTGAGGCTCACCCCCAAGGTGAGTATTTTCCAGAGGTTCCGTTCGTGGCGCTGAATGTTGCGCAGATCATGGGGGGAGCGGCGGTCAACATCGTGCCGGATCAGTGCATCATCGACATCGGCATTCGAGTTTTACCCGGGATGACCGCTGGTCCGATCGCCGAGCGGCTTCGGTTGGCGATTGCTGCTGCCGTCGGCAACCACGAGTTCGAGCTCGGCGACATCGAGGAGAGCCCACCGATGCTGCTCGACGAAGCCAACGATCTCTACACCGCGCTGTGCCAGCGGCTGGGCCAGAACGGAACGGTGAGCGCGTCCTACGCGACCGATGCCGGCTGGTTTCAAACCGCTGGTTTCGAATGTCTGCTTTGGGGTCCTGGTACGATCGAAGTCGCTCACAAACCCAACGAGTCGATCCCGAAGAACGAACTGGCGCGAGCTTCAGAACTGCTTACTGGCTTCGTCGATCAATTCTGCGTCGAGTCGATCTGAGCGCTATACAGATCTTCGCGCTCGTTGGCGTTCATCGCACACATCGGAACGTCGACCCAGTCCCCTCGGCGCCGCACTGCGCCTCGAAACGAGCAGGCCGCCAACCGCTTCTCCACTCGCTCGGACCTGGGCTCTGCAACCTCGGCGGCACTCATGAAATTGTGCTGGACGACGCTCAGCACGCGAAAGTGTCCTCGTCCCAGCAACACCCGAACGAGGTCGACAAATCCCACCCCCTCCCGGCGGGCGATGAAACCAGCAAACCGCGCCACTCGCCACAGGCTACTGGGATACCTCAACACCAGCCCTAGCCGCCGGAGGTTGGCCTCACTGTGACTCTCACCGCGGGCTCCGATACCGCCGAAGGTTGCCAGCATCGAGCTCAAGAAGTAGCGGCTGGTATCATCATCATCAAATAAGTTGATCACCCGCGGCGTTTCGGGCGAAGCCGAAGGATAAAGCACCAACAAAGAACTAAGATGACTGCAGTCGGGATGGCCTACCAGGAAACTATCCCGTGGCAGGTCTAAACCGACCCCGGCACAGACCTCACGCCAGGTCTGCTCAGGGGTCACCGGCAACTTTGAGAGTCGGGTTCGGCCGACATCGGCTTCGGGCTGCAGGCTGATCATTCGGAACGCATCGAGGTGCCTGGGATCCGAGATCAGCCAACGCATGATCTCGGCGACACTCTCAATGTTGCGTTCGGTCACCGTCACCGTATGTGCCGCCGAGAAACGCACCCCTGTCCGGCGCCTGACTTGGAGAATGAGATCAACAAAACGTTCACGCAACGGGTGCAGGTCGGCTTCACTATCCAGCGACCCGACCGGATAGCCGGGGCGCCCAGCCATTGTGATGTCGATGTGGATCGCCAGTTTGCGCAGCCCCCCTTCGCTCACCAGGCGAGCCAGATAGTCCGGATGTTCCAACAGCCGCTGGCCATGGGTCATCACCATCGGCACGACTCCAGCATCGTTGGCATAACGAACAATCCTGATCAGCTCGTCTTGCCGGTCCTCGCGCCAATAGGCGTCGACGACGTCACCGCCGGTGATCTGCAAGCCGCCGCCAGCGCCGACGGTCCGTCGATTGGCATCGACTTGAGCCTTCATCTCGGCCAAGGACGGTAATGGTACTCGGTTGGCGTTGCGCGGCAAGTAACAATGCGAACAGCCGAAGGAACAGAACGACGGTCCCAGGGTGTACCCACAGTGCACATGGTGCTGCCCCACCACCTGCCATCCCACCCGCAGGTCGGCCGGCAGCTCGCTCCAGCGCGCCTCCAACAAGGCGCGCTTCTCCATCGAGATCGGCTCTCGAAGCAGGCCGATTAACTTACCGAAGCTCCACATCAGCTGAGGTCACGGTTCAAAATCGACATTTGAGGATTGTAGCGTCAACATCGAGTCTTCAACCCGCACCGTTTCTCGGCCTGCACCGTTTCTCGGCCTGCACCATGGCCGCTCACTCATGCCCCCCCTGCTACAATCGGTTGTAAAGCGCGCCCCCCCATCCCATGAACGAACCTTTTCAACTCAAGCTGCTTCGTCTGCAAGCGGACCTGCGTTCTCGCCTGCGGGCCGGTCACGATGTCCGCAAGGCTCTGATTTACGGCCTGAGGGTGACGCGGGAGCTGTTTGGTGCTCCGGAAGGCGCAATCGCCACTTTGAAGCCCGGCCGCTCCCATGCCGCGATCCAGTACGTCCATCCCAAGAGCACATGCTGGGATCAGGATCTGCTGACCCGCTACATTCTCGGTGCTCGTCCCGCAATTCCCGAGAATGCCCTACTGGCGCCGGTCAAGCGCCGCGGGCGTTCGTGGGCGGTCATCGCCTTGCGCCACGACAAGCATCCATTTAGCACGGAGCAACGCCAGGCGCTCTTCGCCATTACCCAAACCCTGACCGAGGTCGTCCGGGAGCTCGACGAGAAACGCTCGCGCAAAGTGCGACGCAAGATTGAGCAGAAGATTGCCAACCATCAGGATCCGAAAGATCTCATCTACGACATCCTGCATGGTTTGCGATCTCTGACTCGCTACGACCATTCCGCGTCTCTGCTCATCGCCAAAGATGAATCCGATACTCTGGAGCTGGTGGCCGAACAGATCGCATGGACTAAAGCCAGAAGCCGCCGGATCGGCCTTCGCCTGAATCTCGACGACACGACCCGGCGCCAGTTGAGCAAGAGTGTCGTGCGACTCTACGAGCATGCAAGCGACGGCTGGCACGATCTGCGTGATCACTCAGATCCCAGTCTGCCAGAGCTGCTGAGCGACGATACCGCCAAGGTCCCGGCGGAAGTCTCGATGTTGTGTGCCTTGATCACGACCCCCGCTGGAGCCCTTGGCCTGCTCAAGATCTCCGCCCGGCGCCGCGGCGTCCTCGGCGGCTACGAAGCGCGATTGGTCGAAGAGTTTTTACCCCTCGCCTCCCTGGCGGTGCAGTTTTCAGTCCGCACCGAGTCGTTGCAGGAGCGGGTATTACAATCCGAGCGTAAACACGCCCTGGCCAATCTCACTCGCGGTATCACTCACGACGTCAACAACGCTCTGGGCGCCATGTTGCCTCTGGTGCAGCAAATGCGCGCCGATACCCGCAACGACGAGATCGAGGCCGCAACGTTGGTCGAAGATCTGCGATCCCTGGAGGCGTCGTTGCAGACTTGTCGGCGTATCTTCGGCGGTATGCTGGCGATCGCTCGCGGCTCGGGCAAGGGCGTCGGCCACGGCAATCCGCGGCGGGCCATCGACGGCGCCCTGTCAGTGCTCGGCGACAGCTTGAAACGACGTTCGATCGACGTCACCCTCGCGTTGCCCAAAGAGCTCCCGACCATCCGCGGTAGCCAAGGTGACCTCACCCAGCTGTTTTTGAATCTGCTGACCAACGCTCGCGACGCCATGCCGGAAGGTGGTGAACTGAAAATCTCCGCTGTGAACGGTAACGAAACCGTTAGGGTTACCGTCCAGGACGACGGCTGCGGCATTCCGGAGCCCTTGCTAGCTCGTGTCTCCGAACCCTTCTTCACTACCAAAGCAGATGGCAATGGCCTTGGCCTGGCGATCTGCCGGTCGATCCTGTGGGATATCGGCGGCGAAATGGAGATTGACTCGACGGTCAACAAAGGGACCCGCTTACATCTCGTGTTGCCGGTGCTCGAGGGTACGCTGGAGACCCCTCAATGACCCGCGCTAACGCTCCTCGCATTTTTGTGGTCGATGACGAGCCGTCGATGCTGCGGACCGTCACGCGGGTCCTCGAGCGCGACTACGAGGTCGCCGGTTTTACATCTCCGAGCGAGGCCCTATCCTGTCTCCGCGAGCTGCGCCCAGTTCTCGCCATCGTCGATATCCGCATGCCGGGTATGGACGGCTTCGAATTGATGAACGCGCTAAAGCTCCAAGATGCCGATCTACGGGTTATCTTGATGACCGGCAGCGGTTTCGACACCGATCAGAAACTCATCCGGGCGATCCGCGAAAAGGCATTCTTCTACATTCACAAACCCTTCGAACGTGCAGTGCTGCGGACCCTGGTGGCCCGCTGTCTCGAGCTCAAATCGTTGGAAGACGCCAATCGCAGGCATCTGGCGCATTTGGAGCACCAACTGGCGGAGGCCCGTGCCTTCCAAGAGACGATGCTGCCCGCCCGTCACACCGAGATCGAAGGGCTCGAGCTTCACGCTGCTTATCAGCCCTGTACTGAGCTCGCCGGTGATCTCTACGACTATGCCGCCGCCGGCCCAGGGCGGATCGCGATGCTGATCGCCGACGTCGTCGGGCACGGCGCCACCGCCGCGATGCTCACCAGCTTGGTCAAGTCGGCTTTTCGCGCCTCCTTCCCGGACTTCGATCCCCTGGCGGTGGTAGCTCGGGTGTCAGAGAATGTCGCCGCGTTCGAACCCGGGCGTTTTGTCACCTTGCTGTGCGTCAGGATCTCGATCGAAGACGGTCGGCTGGAGTATGTCAACGCCGGCCACGAAGGCGGCCTGGTGACTCGTCCTGGCGCCGAGCCGCAGCCGCTGCCTTCGACGGGCCCCTTGATCTCACCGGTTCTACGTCACCTCGGTTGGGAATGCCAGTCTGTCCCCTGGAGCCGGGACTCGACCCTGTTGCTCTACACCGACGGCATCACTGAAACTTTCCGTGATGACGATGAGATGTTTGGGGTCGAACAATTACACGCCATCGGCCGCGACGCGGAGGTCGGCGGCAGTGAGTTGCTGCTCCGCATCCTCGATCGCGTCGCGGAGTTCGCTGGTGGACGACCCGCGGCGGACGACGTGACGCTGTTGACGGCTCGCCACTCATGAAAACCGCGCTCTTCGTCACCTGCCTGGTTGATCAACTATTCCCGCAAGTAGGTGAAGCCACCGTCCGCCTGCTCGAACGCTGTGGCCGCCAAGTCGAGTTTCCCGAGGCCCAAACGTGTTGCGGTCAACCGGCGTCAAATATGGGTTACGGCGACGAAGCGCGTCGACTCGGACGACGGATGATTGAGATCTTCGAGCCCTTCGACGAAGTGGTGACCCCTTCCGGATCTTGCGCCAGCATGGTGAGAGTCCAGTTACCGGAGCTCTTCGAGCATGACGCCGAATGGCGGCCGCGTGCTCAGCGCTTGGCCAGCAAAACCCTGGAGCTCACCGAGCTCCTAGGCCAAGAAGGCTTCGAGCCCGGCGCCGTGCGATTCGAAGCTCGGGTCACTTACCATCCATCGTGCCATCTGCTGCGCGAGCTTGGCGGCGGTGGCTCCCCCGAGGCGCTGCTGGCGCAGGTTCCCGGCATCGAATTGGTGGAGTTGCCCGACGCCGAGGTCTGCTGTGGCTTCGGAGGGGCGTTCTCGGCCAAGATGCCAGAGCTTTCCGGCGCCATGTTGGACGCCAAGTTGAAAGCCGTCGAAGCCACCGGCGCCAGCGTGTTGACCGCCACTGACTGCGGCTGCTTGATGCATCTGGGTGGCGCCATCAATCGCCGCCAGGGAGTCGCCATCAATCGCCGCCAGAGCCCGCTCAAAGTGCTGCACATAGCGGAAATCCTGGCCCACGACGGGAATCTCAACGAAGCCTAGAGCGATGGACGTCACCAGTCATCGGTTCGCCGAGAAGGTTCGCAAGGCGATCGCTGATCCCCAAATCCAACGAGCCCTAGAAACGGCTGGGCCGCGGTTCGACCTCGCCCGCCGAGCCGCCTTCAGCAGCTTTCCTGAAGGTGAAGCTCTGCGCGACCTTGGGCGCGACATCAAAGCGAGGACCCTCGCTGAGCTCGATCAGCAACTAGCGCGCCTGGCCAACTCGGTCGAACGCGTCGGTGGCGAAGTGCACTGGGCTTCGGACGCCGCGGAAGCGCGTAGGATCGTCGTCGATTTGGCGGAAGGTTATGGCGCCAAGAGGGTGGTCAAGAGTAAATCGATGACCACTGAAGAGATCGGCCTCAACCAAGCTCTCGAAGGCGCCGGCATCGAGACCATCGAGACCGACCTCGGCGAATACATCATCCAGCTTGCCGGTGAGGCGCCCTTCCACATCATTGCCCCCGCCCTCCACAAATCCCGCGAAGAGGTCACCGAGCTCTTCATCGAGAAACTCGGTTCGCGGCGCCTCGAGAGTCGTGAAGAGCTGACCCAGGAGGCCCGCAAGATCCTGCGTGATGCGTTTCGTGGCGCCGACCTTGGAATCACCGGTGTCAACTTCGCCGTCGCCGACACCGGCACCATCGCGGTGGTGGAAAACGAGGGAAACGCCCGGCTCTCGACCTCCCTACCCAAAGTCCACATCGCGGTCATGGGGATGGAGAAAGTCATTCCCGACATGTCGTCGTTATCGGTCTTCCTGAAGATCCTGGCGCGCAGCGCCACCGGTCAGAAAATGTCGAGTTACGTCTCATGTATCACCGGCCCTCGTCGCCAAGATGAGGAAGACGGCCCCGAGGCGTTTCACCTGGTGATCCTCGACAACGGACGCTCACGACTGCTCGCTGATCCCGAGCTGCGCGAGGCTTTGCGTTGCATCCGCTGCGGCGCTTGTCTCAACATCTGCCCGGTGTATCGGCACGCCGGAGGACACAGCTACGGCTGGGTTTACTCGGGCCCCATCGGCGCCGTCATCACCCCAAGTTTTGTTGGCCGCGAGCAAGCGTCGGCCTTACCCTTCGCTTCGTCCTTGTGCGGCGCCTGTCGTGACGTCTGTCCAGTCCGCATCGACCTGCCCCGGATGCTGCTCGCTCAGCGTCGCAAGATCATTGCCGACTCGGACCCCGCGTGCAAAGAGGAGTCGAGCCGCATGTCGAGTGCCCAGGCGGCGCCAGCGCCGTCTTCGCGACGGGCTGAGCGTCTGGCGATGAAGCTGTTCACCGCGACGATGGCCTCTCCCCGACGCTACCGCTGGGCTGGAGCGATGCTCCAACTGGCCTCACGTTTCTTCCGACGCCGTGGCGGTTGGTGGCGTCCACCGCTGATCACCGGCTGGACCCAGCTGCGGGACGTTCCCGAGCCCGCGCGTCAGTCGTTTCGTCAACGCTGGGCATCACGGGCCCGATAGCAGGGATACGGTAGGAATGGATCGAAAGAGCTTCCTGGCCAGAGTTCGCACCAGTCTCGGCGTCGACCCAGACCCACTGCCCCCTCAGCCACCGCGCTACGTTCCGCCGCCGGCTCCCGAGCTCACCGAGAGAATCCGGATCCTCTGCACCGAGCTCGAGGCCGCAGGCGGCTTCACCCACCAAGTCAGCTCGGTCCAAGCAGCTCGCCAAAAGATCGTCGGGCTGCTCGCAACACGCCGCACCCAAGACTTGGCCGAAATGCGGGTGATCCGCGGCGATACCCCGGCAATGCAAACCCTCGACATCGACGCCGAGCTCCGTGCCGCGGGCATCGAGCTGACGGTAGCTCGACCGACCGAAACCATGACCCACGAACAGCTGCGAGCGGGCGCCTTCGCGGCTGACGCCGGCCTCACCTCCGTCGACTTCGGGGTCGCCGAAACCGGAACCTTGGCCTTGCTTGCTGCCCCCGGGCAAGGCCGCGCCGTCTCGCTGCTGCCGCCGCTCCACATTGCGGTCCTCGACGCCGGGGATGTGGTTTATGAGTTAGCGGCACTGTTCGAGCAGGTCCAAGCTCGAGGCGAGCTGCCCAGCGCCCTCACCTTCATTACCGGCCCGAGTAAAACCGGCGACATCGAGCAGAAACTCACCATCGGCGTCCACGGCCCGGGCGAGTTGCATCTGATCGTCATTGAGCGCTAAAGCTTACGGTCGAAAAAGCTCCAAGAACTGATCTCGATTGGCGTCGCAGGAAACTACCCATCCAGACATATTCGAGAGCAGATTGATCTGAGTCGGGGTCATGCCACCAGTCTCGAACGTATCGCCATGGGGGAAGCTGTGCGGAATGGAAGATTTACCGCTGAGGCGACGGACGATGCTCCGGACTTGCGGTGTGAGACGGCGGTACCATTCCTTGGCCAGACCGAGGTAGACCCAGGTCACCGTCACCGTGCGGTCCCCCTTCACCCCGTACCAGGCATTGCTGACAACTTCTAATTCCTGGCGAAAGATCGTCCCCGGCTGGTGCCGGTCGCGGCAGCTCTGCGCCAGGCCTCGAATCAAGTCGGGAAAGTGCTTGGCCTTGAACACTTGGTTGTGGCGAAACTGACGGAAAAGGAGATCCTTGCCGTTGGGGTCAGGGTAGATCTTCCGATCTGCTGCTTCTGACGGGTCAAATGGGCGATAGCCGCGACGTTTGTCGTGCGGGTGGTAGCCGAATAAAGGCGGGATCATCCAATCGATTTCGATCGCGGTCCCCTCGTGGCTTATGCCGTCGGCATCGACGACGCCTCTCCGCGCTTTTTTCAGTGGAGTGTCAGAGTTGACGAAAGAGATGACGCGGTCGACATCCCCGTACGCCAGCACCGAAGGAATCGCTGAGTTTTCGAGGAGTCCGCTGTCGCCGCAACGGGTGCGGCGAAACACCGGACTCGCGCCGGATTCGACTTCTTCGGTCGGTGGTTGCGCCAGGTTCTCCAAATCGGCTACCGGCCAGACTCTGTACTCAGGGCTCAACTCTTTGAGATCCGGCAGGAAACGGCGGAAGTCGGTATTCCGCGGATTCTTCACGAAGGCTTCCAGGTTGCCTCGCTGAGCTTCGGGGATCTGCGGCTCGAGCCAACCCCAGAATCGCTTGCCGTGATCTTCCAACAAACCCTGAAACTTCTCTGGGTAGAGTTGCCAGTCGGCGAGCAACTTGACCAGCGCAATTCCCGACTGGCGCACCAGGTCGGGCGTGGTCGACTGCAGGTTCTCGGCCAAGGCAAAGGCAGAGAAGCTGGTACCCATGATATCGGCCAAGGAAAGAGGCGCCTCCACATCGACCTCGAAGAGGCGACTCGCCGCCATTGCAGGTACCCCATCGAAAGCGAAAGAGCTTACGCCCCCGGCTCCGGGTCGACGGCCGTTTGCATCTCTGAAGCGCTCGTCTTTGCCCTCCGGACGGCCGAGGATACCGGTCAGAATTGGATTCGCTTGTGCCGGGATCAGGTATTTGAAGGGCTCACCCGCTGCTTCGAGGTAGATCGCGAAGTTGCAGAGGTAGAACGGTCGCCGCTCTCGCTGCTGTTCGGGGCCGGAGACGTAATAGGGTTTAAAACGGCCCAAGTCGAGCCCTCTCAGGCTAGCAGGGTCTGCGGCAAAGGGCCGGCGGCTGCGCCAGTCGTCATCAGGTTCGAACAGTCCGTAGGGCTTCAGAATGTGGAGCGCGAGCGCGGTGTTGGACAGACGGTGAGGAGCGACTCCCGCCATGCGCAATAAGATCATGGTCGCCGCGACCCAGCGAACGTGAAAGAACTCCCCGGCCAAGACGTGGCCAAAATGGCCAGGCGGCAGAACGTCAAGCGCCGAGCCAAAGCTCTCGACCTCACTGTTCTCGCGACCTCTGCCGCTCGGACACAGGGCCTCGGGTGCGACTTGCACTCCGAGGAAAGAGTCGTCGCTGACAACCCCTCCCTGTCCGCCGCCACCACTACCGAGGTAGGTATAGGGCACTCCCAACAAAGAAGATCCCGACGACGTCGCCAGCACTTTGGCCTGGCTCAAGAGACTGCGCCCGCCGATCTTCAGAAAACGTAAGGCGCGCAGCTGCCCCAGCCCCGCGGCGATGGTGCGCATGCCGCCACCGCTGATGCACACTGCGACGTTGCCGGGCGTATCAGCATCATCCCAGCGATCGATCCGGAGACCTTCGCTGGCATCAAAAGCGGCGGCGACGCAGCGGTGTATCGTCACTTCAGGCGGCTGACGGACATCACCACCGTGTCTCCTGAGGACTTGCGCCGCCCGGAGCAAGTCCTGGGTCTGGTGACCTTCGGTAAAGGAGGCCAGAAGCTCCGCCAAGGCTGGACGAAACTGTTCGTCGTTCTTGTCGGGGCCCTCCACCAGTTCGACGAGATCAGTCAAGGCACGCAGCGCCAGGGTCCGGGAGCCCTGACGGCGAGCGATCTCCCGTGCTCGATTAAAGTCCCAGAAGGCTCTTGCCTTGTCACCGACGGCCAACGCCAAGAGGCCTCTCCGGCGGTAGATCTC
>JAJCXQ010000659.1 GCA_029263355.1 Acidobacteriota bacterium
AAACGTGGCGCCCCAGCCTCATCGCCGAGAGCGATACGGATCTGTCGCATGCAGTAGTTGAGCCCCTGTTCAACGTCGACGAAGTGATCCTCACCCCAAATCGCACACGCGATCTCGTCACGCGACACCACCCGGCCGGCATGTCGGGCTAGCAACTCGAGAACCTTGGCGGGCTGCTGCTGAAGCCGCACCGGCAGCGCTCCCCGGAACAGCTCACCACTTTCCGGCAGTAGCTCGAATTCGTCGAAACGGAGCCTTTCGGCTGCTGTGCTCACCACTCGATTATAGCCGGCTCAGGGGCCGCCTCAGCTGCGCCTCATCCCGGCCTCATGGTCATCCGCATGGGTCTCACCGAGACTGAGCCGAACCACTGAGCTTCAAGGAGGTCCAAGATGAAAGCCCATCACCATCAACCCAAAGCCGGTCTCACGAAAGCCGGTCTTACCAAAACTAGTCTCACCCAAGCCACCGTCGCCCTAGCAGGTGTCACCATAGCTATCGTCGCTGGATCGCTCGCCAGCGCCGCCGAGGCCTGGGAAGTCGCCCCAAAGACCCTGGGCGCGGATCGAGTCCAGACCCTGAACGTGATCGACAACAGCTGGGGAATCGGCGGCGTTGCGGTCGACCAAATCGGCAGCGTTTATGTCGCCGACTTCGCCGAGACGGTGTGGAAAGTCACTCCCGACGGTGAGGTGATCCCCTTTGCTACCGGCCTGTATGGAGCCTCGGGCAACGCCTTCGACTCCCGCGGCAACCTGTTCCAGTCGAATTTCAGCAACAACACGGTGAGCAAAATCGATCGCCACGGCAACGTCACTCCTTATGCCACCGAAGGGCTTTCCGGTCCAGTTGGCATCGCCATCGCGGCGGACGACACTCTTTATGTCTGCAACTGCCGCGGTAACTCGATCTCCCGCGTCCGCCCGAACGGTGAGGTCAGTGAACTGGCGAGCCTCGTCGGCAGCCTCTCGGGTTGTCCCAATGGCATCACCTTCGGCCCCGACGAGACGCTTTACGTCGTCGGCTTCGGACGCTCGGTTGTGCTGAAGATTTCCTTGGACGGCCAGGTCGAGACCTTGACGGACATCCCATCCAGCTGGCTCGGCCATCTGGTGTTCGCCAATCGGCACCTCTACGTCACCAGCTTCGGTACCCACCAGATCTACCGGGTAGGTCTCGACGGTGAGGCCTCGGTCTTCGCTGGCAGCCACCAGCGCGGCATCGCTGGCGGTAATCCCTCAGCAGCACGCTTCTCCAACCCCAACGGCATCGCTGTCGCGCCAGGCGGCGGGACCCTCTATGTCAATAGCTTCGACGGCGAATGGGGGTTACCGAATCGCGGTCAGCCGCCAGCACCGATGGTCTTGAGTCGCATCGAGCTCACCTCGTTGCTCGAACGTATGACCTCGGCGCTCGAAAGTTGGGGCATCAACGCGGCGGTCGCCGCCTACCGCGCCTATACCAGCGACCCTCTCCACGCCGGACAAAACACTCTGCGGGCGATCAACTACTTCGGTTACCGGCTGCTCATCACTCAGAGGAACACCGACGCCGCCATCGCCGTCTTCGAGCTCAACACCGAAGCCTACCCCGAGACCGCCAGTGTCTGGGACAGTCTCGCTGACGGCCACCGGGCCCGCGGCGAGCTCGATCTTGCCGCGACGTTTTACGCCAAGTCACTCGAGCTCGATCCTGACAACAAACGAACCCGCCGAAAACTGGAGTTGTTACAGGCCAACGAATGAGTGGCCACGGCTTTGACTATGGGCAAGACGCCGCCTCAGAGTGCTGAACCGGCCCCTGCGAGTCGTGTGATCATGATCCAATCAAGGAAAGCCTTCAAGCGCGCTCGAAGTCGAGTCGCGGCTCATGTCAACGCCTCGGTCCGCCTCTCTGCCGGGAACTGGTCCGATCCGGACACCGTGCCCATGACTGGGCAAGGAGGAATTCATGGAGTGGCGATCAGTCCCAGCATCGGTTTTCTTGATCATGGCGGCCTTGACCTTGACGCCGACCTTGGCCGCGGATCGTGCGACCTCGAATGTCGATCCCGAAGACCGCTTCGAGTTTGATCTGTTCGTCACACTAGGTTACCTCGACGGTGACATCCTACGCTTCGCCAACGTGCCTGGAACCGAGCCGCTGCCGGTCGAAGAGGCATTAGGCTTGGCGCAGGACAGTTCCCTGGTCGGCGACGTCGCGGTGCGAGGCAGTATGCGATTGTGGTCGGCGGGTCGCGTGGTGGTGCAGCTGGCGCATCAGGAAATCGACGGCAGCGCCATAACCGACGCGATGGATGATCTCGAGCTCGATTGGCTGTTCCTCGAACACCGTTTCGGCGACCAGTCATGGTTGCGTCTAGGGCGTGCTCCGGTGGTCTTCGGGCTGCGTAATCATCTGCGCGACGACGGTGTCGATCGAGTTTTCACCCAGTTGCCTTATGGTTTCTATCGCCAGGGAGACCAGGTCACGGATACTGTCGATGGGTTGAGCATCCATTACCGCACCCATGGTCGCTGGGGGTTGGCCCTGGACGCCTACGTAGGTGAGTGGGAGCTGCTGGAAGCTCAGTCCGAGGTCAATCGGGTCAACGCCCCGCTGCCAGAAACGGTGGTTGTCGTCGACGCCGAGGACGCTTGGGGTGGCGCCGCCTGGCTGGAAGGTCCAGCCGGCTTCCGTCTCGGTATCGGCGCCCAGCGCTTTGCGATTGGCACGGCCACCACTGCCCGACCTCCGGGCGAGGAGACCGATTGGGAGCAGGAATTCGGATCTGTCGAGATCGACCGAGAGCGCTGGCTCTTCCGTGTCGAATTCAGGCAGATCCGCTATCCGTCGATCTTCCTGCCCGAACAGGTCCAGTTGCCGCTACCGGTTGTGCTCTCGGGGGCGTTTCAGAGCGAGGTCACTAGCGACGACTACTACGCCGAGATCGGCGTCAAGATGGGTCAAAAGTGGCGCTTACACCTTCGGAGAGACGTCGCCAAACACCGATCGACATCCACCGGCGCTTTTCTCTCCCAGCCGTTCGTCGCCAAATCACACACCGAAGAGCTACTCGAGGACACCGGGCTGGGGCTCACCTATCGCTTGCAAGACAACCTCCATTTGCGCGCCGAATTTCACGACTACGAAGCGCAGACGGTCACCCTGGATCCAGCTTCTGTCGGTGGCGACACCGTAGGGGTCGTCTTGACCCGCGCCAATCCCACAAGCGGCGGCAGCTACGCCATTGTCGGTGCATCTTGGCGCTGGTAGTGATGTCCAAAGCCAATCATCCGTCACGTAACGCAACCACCGGGTCGACCCGCGCGGCACGAAGAGCCGGAAGGTAACAGGCTGAAGCTGCGGCAGCGAGCAGAACTCCGACGACGACGGTAAATGTCACCGGATCGGGCGGCGCCACACTAAAAAGGCTGGCGGACAGGTAACGAGTGAGGCCAAAGGCCACAATCAGGCCGAGGACAACTCGCACCGCCGCCAGTTTCCTTCCCCAACTCATCACCAGGCCAATGAGGCCCCAGCAGCGTGCCCCCAGAGCCATGCGGACACCCATTTCGTGACTCCGCTGGGCAGTGGAATAGCTCATCACTCCGTGTAAATCCAGGGCGCTTGGCCAGCGTCCGAAGCGCATACTTCATATCCTGCCAGATCGTTTCCATGCGATCTCCTTATTGTCTCTTTTGATTGACGATCAGGAGGTCGCGAGGGTTTGCATGAAGTATTCTTCAGATTCTCGTCCCCTAGCCTGCACGCGGTTCGTCTTCCCAACAAAGAACGGCTTAGCGGGCTCAATCGCGAGCCCGACCAACACACTGTCGGCCGGTCGAGGAGACATGACCGACCTAACAAGAAGGATGCGAAAAATGGCGAAGTTCATGTTTGTCTACCGTGGTGGGAATGACGGAGCAGAGGAACCGTCTCCCGAGCAGATGCAACAAGCGATGCAGGCCTGGGGCGACTGGATTCAGGGCGGTATGACGGCCGGCTGGTTGCTCGACGGTGGCGATGGCCTCAAGCCCGAGGGTCAAGTGGTTCAGCCCGATCTCACCGTCACAGACGGTCCGTTCGCGGAGTCCAAGGAGCTGGTGGGCGGCTACTCGATGGTTGAAGCGGCGGATCTCGCGGCCGCCGTCGAATTGGCCAAGGCGTGTCCAATGCCGGCCGCGGGCGGCACGGTCGAGGTCCGGGAGCTGGCCGGTCACACCGCAGAGTAGCGGATGGATCCAGAAGTGACACCGACTGAGCCGCCACAGCTCGTCGAGCACTTCTTTAGGCACGAGTCGGCCAAGCTCATTTCAGTGCTGACTCGTGCCTTTGGTGTCCGCTATCTCGACCTGGTGGAGGACAAGGTCCAAGAGGCCATGATGGCCGCCGTTCAGGCGTGGCGCCAGCCCGGGATTCCGGCCAATCCGTCGGGATGGATCTATCGCGTTGCTCGCAACCGCGTTCTCGACGCTCTGAGGCGCGAGAAGATCCATCAGCGGGCACTTGCCCTTTCCCACCAGACCGAAGAAGCGATCGAGTCGCTGGTCGAGGAATGGCTATCCGAGGACCAGTTGCCAGACAGCTTGTTGCGGATGATCTTCGTTTGTTGTCATCCCGGTCTCGACCGCCAGTCCCAAATCGCGATGACCCTGAAGATCCTGTGCGGCTTCAGCATTTCCGAAATCGCCCGCGGTCTTCTGATCTCTGCCGAGGCCGCCAAGAAACGCGTTCAGCGCGCCAAGAAAACCCTTGCACAGCAGCAGATCAAGATCGATCTGCCGCCGGCCGCAGAGTTACAGAACCGCCTGTCGGTTGTCCATGACGTGCTCTACCTGATGTTCAACGAGGGCTACAGCACCTCCCAGGGCCACGAGCCGTTACGCGACGATATCTGTGAGGAAGCCGCCCGCCTGTGCCATTTGTTATGCCAGCACAAGGCCTTCAGCACGCCCGAAACGCGCGCTTTGATGGCATTGATGCTGTCCCATGCCGCACGCTTGGGAGCCCGCGTCGATTCAAAGGGCGCCGTCGTCTTACTGGCCGAGCAGGATCGGACCCAGTGGGACCGCAAGCTGATCAACATCGCCGAGGTCTGGTTGGAACGTTCAAAAACCGGGACCCCATCGCGCTTTCACCTCGAAGCCGCCATCTCTCTCGTCCACTGCCACGCGTCCGGTGTTGCGGCGACCAACTGGCGCCTCATTGTGCAGTTCTATGATCATTTGCTGACGATCAACGAATCTCCCCTGTACGTCCTCAACCGGGCTATCGCTCGGGGTGAATCCGGCGATGTCGACATCGCGCTGGCGGAGCTCGAATCGATCCGCGGCCACCGGGAGATGCGCAGCTACTTCCTGCTCGACTGTGCCCTCGGCCGTCTCCACGAGTTGGGTTCGAATAGAACTGCAGCGATCGAGGCCTACTCTGCCGCGCGATCCGCTGCCGCAGCACCTCACGAACAGGCGCTACTCGATAAAAAGCTGACCCAACTGCGCGGCCCATAGTTGTTTTCGACCGTTGGTCACGCCTGATCGGTTGGCGCCGCAACTCTGCCGCGGACTGGCGCCGAAAAAACGAGACTCTGTACCTATTCGTCGCGCAGGGTGTGGACCGGATCCAGCCAGGCGGCACGCCACGCGGGGCCCATGGCCGATAACAAGGCCACAACGATGAGTAACACGGGTGCGGCCAAGAAAATGGTGGCGTCGAACGCCGCGACTCCAAAGAGCCAACTGGCGAGGGTTTGACTGAGCGCCAGCGCGCCGAAGAAACCGATCACAACTCCCGTACTCACCAGGCTGAGGCCGTGACCGAGGATCATTTTCAGGATGCGTGCTTGGCTGGCGCCCAAGGACAGGCGGATTCCAAGTTCGCGCCGTCGCATGGACACAGAGTGTGCGAGAACCCCGCCGATTCCGATGGCGGCCAGAGTCAAAGCGACCAGGGCAAAAATTCCGAGTAGGGACGCCATGAAACGATCAGTGCCAGTCCATTGGGCGATGCGCTCGTCTTGAGTCATGATCTCCCACAGGGGCTGCTCTGAATCGATCTCCCAGATCGCCTGGCGGATCGGGTCGTCAAAGGCGTGTGGATCGCCGTTGACGCGAGCTGCGATGGTGGCAAACCGCTGGGCGTCTTGCCGATAGCTGAAGTAGACCATCGGATCAACATCATCGCGCAGACCGCGGTTGTAGATGTCGCCGACGACGCCGACAACCCGGAATAGGGTGTCGTCGCCACGCATCGCGAAGGTGCGTCCGATGAAGTCTGTGGTATCGGGCCAAACGGTGATCGCGGCTTGCTCACTGATCACCGCAACCGGCGCGCCCGAAGCGTTGTCACCACTGCTGAATCCGCGGCCAGCCAGCATGGGAATCTTCATGTGCTCGAAGTAGTTTTGGCTGACGACGTTGGCCCGAATCGTCGGCACCTCGACCCCCTCACCGGGATCGACACCACCATCCAAAACCCGAATCCGCGGCTCGTCTCCGGTGAAAGGCATACCCAGAGCGGACGCAACACCTTCCACCCCTGGCACCGCGGCTACCCGCTCCAAGATGTCGTCGAAGAAGTTGATGACCTGCTCGTCGGTTTCGTATTTGTTGGCCGGAATCCGAAATTGCAGAGTCAGGAGCTGAGCCTTGTCGAATCCGACGTCCACCTGGTGCAGATTCACGAAACTGCGCATGAGCAGCCCAGCGCTGATCACCAGCATGACCGCCAACGCCACTTGCGCGATCACCAGACCGGCGCGTAAGCGCTGTCCCTTCTGGCCGGGGCCATTGCCGCGTCCGCCTTCCTGCAAACCCTCGATCAGATTGACTCGAGCTGCCCGGCGTGCCGGCATCAGGCCGAAAAGAATACCGGTCAGCAGAGAGACTGCGAGAGCAAAGATCAACACCCGAGGATCAGGGTCAACCGCGTAGAGACGGCCAAAGCGCCCAGGACCGTAGGTGGTCAGCAAGCTGACACCGCCAAATGCGACCGCGATGCCAAGGACGCCGCCCACAAGAGCCAACAAGAGGCTCTCGATCAACAACTGTGACAGCAGTCGTCCGCGCTCGGCGCCGACCGCCGTGCGGATGGCCATCTCACGGAAGCGGCCCGTGGCCTGGGCCAATTGGAGATTCGCAACATTGGCCGCTCCGATCAAAAGCACCATCGTCACCGCCATCAACAGGATCCCGAAGAGCTCACGGGTACGGCTACCGGTCAGCGTCTCGGTGAACTGCGCGGCACTGGCGGTGATGTCTTGGTAGTTGTCAGGATAGGCCTCGGCCAAGCCATCGGCGATCATCGCCAGTTCTTCCTGGGCCTGAGACAGCGACACGCCATCAGCGAGGCGACCGAGGGTCAGAAAGGTCCGATGGTTGCGATCGAGGGCCCGGGGATAGGTGTGCAAGGAGAGCCAAGCCTCGGTGGTATCGATCGGGAACTGGAACTCGCTCCCCATGACTCCGACGATGACATGATCTTCATTGTTGAACTTGACAACCTGGCCGAGGACCGCCGGATCTCCACCGAAGCGGCGTTGCCAGAAGCCGTGGGAGAGCACCGCCGTGCGCTCTCCCCCAGGCACATCTTCCCCCGCTGCGATCGACCGCCCCATGAATGGGGTTTCGCCCAGGACGGCGAAGAAAGATGCGCTGACGAATTGACCTCGGATGCGCTCGGGCGCCACTTTTCCGTCGTTGACCGTGACGCTTTGGGATCGGACCACCGCCAACCCCTCGAGACTCCTCGTTTGCTGCTGATAGTCACGAAAGCTGTCGTAAGACAACGGCAATTCGGATCTGTCGGGAGCCTGCTCGAACACATGCACCAGGTGCTGCGGCGACGGTGCCGACAAGGGATTGAAGAGGACACCGTTGATGACACTGAAGATAGCGGTGGTGCCGCCAATGCCGAGAGCCAGGGTGGCGGCGGCCAACAGGGTTGTAATCGGCGAACGCGTCAACCGGCGTGCGGAATAGAAGAGGTCTCGTTGCAGAAAATCGAGCATGTGGGCCTCCTGTCGTCTGACGGACGAGCGGTATGTCGTATGCCTTCGGTCGGCGATGCGTCGGTGGTCGAGATGGGTGCCGGGAAGGTTGCGCAGCACCCCGAACACCATTCGCCGTGCGCTGCGCGGATCGTGGGCTCGAAGGTCTCGATACAGCGCTTCCACTTCGCTGGAGAAGCGATCTTGGAAAGGCCGCGGGTAAAGGGTCAGCACCAAGCGCAACCCAGTCTCGCCGAGGGACCGCTTCATGACGCTTCCTGCGCTGGTTTGCCGGCCGTCAACACGTCGTTGCTGAGCTGAGAAAGCCGGCGCGCCTCAGCGACAACAACTCGCTGGCCCAAGTCCGAGAGCCGGTAAGCGGTGCGGCGGCGCTCGGCAGAGCCGGCAGGCTGCTCACCGACGATCAAATCTTGCTCGGCAAGGCGGTAGAGCACCCGGTAAAGATCCCCGGGCCGCACCCGCACATAGCCGGCGGATCGCCGCTCCATCTCCTGAGAGAGCGCGTAGCCGTGGAGCGGACCGTCCTGAAGCACCGCCAGGACCAGGAAATCCGTCGGTTTGAGGGGCAGGAGTTGGCGAAGTTCGGTCATCGGTTCATCAAGGCCTCGAGCTCGAGATAAATATGCGCGATCTGCGTATACGTCGTTTGCGTATACGGACGATTCGGCGCGGGGTTTCAGAACGCTGCAACCAAGTGTGGGTCCTCGGGGCCGCCTGTGGGAACGGGTCGATTACGGAACTTCGTCAAAAACCAGTTGACTTCGTTCACCGCCAGTGTTAAAAACTTAGCAGGCAGTTAATTTTTTAGCAACAAAGGACGGAGACAGGCAATGGCAGGGCAACTCGATCATCAGCTGAGCCGCAGAGAACGCCAGATCATGGACGTCCTATTCCAGAGCGGACAAGCAACAGCCGCCGAGATTCGTCAAGGCATGCCCGATGCTCCGAGCGATTCCGCGGTCCGGACTCAACTGAGGATCCTGGTGGAGAAAGGCCATATTCGGCACCAGCAGGATGGGCCCCGATATCTGTATCGGCCCACCGTGGAAAAAGAGCAGGCCAAGAAGTCAGCCTTGAAACGGCTGGTGAAGACGTTCTTCGATGGCTCGGCCGAGCAGGCGATGGCCGCCCTCCTGGATGGCTCCACACCGAGCCTCTCAACGGCTGAGCTCGATCGTCTGGAAGGCCTGATTCAACAAGCACGCGCTCGGGAGAAAGAATAATGAGCAGCCTCACTGAGCTCACAACTTGGATCGGTGAATCCGCGCTCGGCGTCACCCTGGTCGATCAAGTCGCCAAGGCGACGATCCTGCTGCTGGCTGCCTGGGGAATTTCCCGCCTGCTCCGCCGCGCCTCAGCCGCGACCCGCCACCAGATGTGGACCGCCGCCTTGGTAACCATCCTCGCCCTACCCTTGCTCTCACGGGCATTGCCAGCTTGGCGGGTACCGATCTTCTCGACCGGCGTCACCGAAAAGAGCAGCTCGCCGATCAACGGCCCGATGGAGCTCGCGCCGACCGCTGCCGCGCTGAGTGCTCCAGTAGCGGGTGAAGTCTTGGCCACGGCTGGTTCTGCGCCTAAACCTGGATGGTTGGCAGAGGCCGGCCAATTCAGTGGATCACAGGTGCTGCCTCTGGTTTGGGGCCTCGGCGCTCTGATCCTCTTGGCGCGGCTACTGGTCTCCTCCATTGCCGCTTGGAGAGTCGTCCGCGAATCGACTCCGGTCAGCGATGGCAACCTGGTGACGGAAGTGAAGTTGCTCTGCCGGCAGCTCGGCATACGCTCCCCTGTGACTCTGGTCGAAAATCCACGGTTGACCATGCCGATGGCGTGGGGGGTGTTTCGGCAGACCGTCTTACTGCCCTCCGCCGCTCACTCATGGACCGACGAACGGCAGCGGGTCGTGCTGCTGCATGAATTGGCCCATCTCAAACGCTGGGACTGCCAAACCTTGTTGCTTGCCCGGGTAGTCACAGCGCTTCATTGGTTCAATCCGCTGGCTTGGATCGCTGTACGTCGGCTTCAGGCCGAACGCGAGCATGCTTGCGACGACCTGGTCCTGACGGCGGGCACCCCCGGCCCTGACTACGCGCAACATCTGCTGGATATTGCCCGCGCCATGCGTTCTTCACTCTCCCCAAACTGGGCCATGGTGGCGATGGCTCGACCGAGTGAGCTCGAGGGTCGCCTCCTGGCCATTCTCGATCCGGATATCGACCGAGGTCAGATGAGCCGCCGCCTCCGCGTCGGCGGTCTGGTGGCAATCGGATTGCTGGTGATGCCGTTGGCCTCGCTGCAACCGCGAGCGAGCGCAGAGGAAGAAACCTCGGAAGCAGCCACGGCGGCGGTGGCACAGTTGAAACCGTCGACGAATTCTCGCCTGATCGAAGTATTTGCCGGTGCCCTACAAGACGAGGATTCGGAAGTCCGAGCGCAGGCCGCCCGTTCTCTAGGGTCGATCGAAGATGCCGCCGCCGTGCCATTCCTCGACAAAATCTTACGTGATGACGTTTCCGAGAAGGTCCGAGAGCAAGCGGCGTGGGCCCTGGGCATGATCGAGAGTGTCGCCGCCGTACCCGTGTTGAGGGCAGCCATCTCCGATCCATCACAGAATGTTCGCAAGCAAGCGGCGTGGGCTCTGGGAATGATCGAGAGCGACACCGCCGTTCCGGCGCTTCGCAAGGCTCTGACCGACACCGAGGCCGTTGTACGTGAGCAAGCGGCGTGGGCTTTGGGCATGATCGAGAGTGACGCAGCGGCGGATCTTCTCGGCGCCACCCTCAATACCGACGACGAGGCCCGAGTCCGCAAGCAGGCGGCCTGGGCCTTGGGAATGATCGAGAGCGCCACCGCTATCGACTCCTTGACCACTGCGCTCACCGCCGACCTCTCGCCAGCGGTTCGTGAGCAAGCGGCGTGGGCCCTGGGAATGATCGAGGACAAGGCGACCTTGGACACTCTCCTCGACGCCATGTCTGACGACAGTGCCGAGGTGCGCAAACAAGCTTTGTGGGCCGTGGGGCGGATCTCAGGATAAATCGGAACCGTCAGCAAGGCCGGCCACGTCCGGCCTTTTTTGACGCCCCTTGATGCTAATTTTTTAACACGAAAGGAAGGCCGCCATGTTGAGCAAAGATCCCCAAACTGCCAGAGGCAACATCTTCGGAGTCTTGATCGCTAGTGTTGTAGCCACCGCTTTGACCTTCGCCCTGGCCGCCAGTCCAGCCCCGAACCTCGACATTTTGATCGATCAATTGACGGCGGTGGATGCCCACACTCGCGCCATGGCAGCGTGCCAAATCGGGAAACTGAAGTCCAGTAATGTGAGCCGAGCCGCACCCGCACTCCTTACCATCCTCGGCGATGGCGCCACTGTCGAGGGACGTTTATGCCGAACCTGGTCGCATTCCGGATCGTGGCAAGATCAGCCCAACTCTCCCGGCCGAGAGGCGGCGAAGGCTCTGGAACGTGTTGGACAGGCTGCGATCGACCCACTGGTCGGCCTTCTGCAGTCCACAAATGCGGTGGCGAGAGAGAACTCCGCGTTTGCCCTCGGTTTGATCGAAAGCGAGCGGGCGGTCAAACCTCTGGCCACTGTTCTTGATGACTCCGTCTCACAGGTGCGAGCCCGGGCCGCCTGGGCGTTGGGTATGATCGAACATGTTTCAGCGGTGCAGCCCCTCGGTCACGCCATCGATGACGAGTCCGCCGAGGTCCGCACCCAGGCCGCCTGGGCGTTGGGAATGATCGAGGCGCCGAGTGCCGTGCCGGCCTTGGGGCGGGCGATCCAGGACGAGTCCGCCGAAGTCCGCGAGCAGGCCGCCTGGGCGATGGGAATGATCGAGGCGCCGAGTGCCGTGCCGGCCTTGGGGCTAGCGATCCAGGACGAATCCGCCGAAGTCCGCGAGCAGGCCGCCTGGGCGCTGGGTATGATCGAAGCGTCGAGTGCCGTTCCAGCCTTGGGGCGAGCGATCCACGATAACTCACCGGAGGTTCGCACTCGGGCTGCTTGGGCGCTGGGAATGATCGAAGACGCGAGCGCCGTTGCGCCGCTCGAGACTGCGCTTCGGGACAATGCTGCTGAAGTGCGCGAGCAGGCAGCGTGGGCCTTGGGCATGATCGAACATACCAGCGCTGTCGACGGGCTTCTGGTAGCCCTGCATGACGAGTTCTCCGCAGTTCGGCAACAAGCGGCATGGGGTCTCGGGATGATTGAAAGCTCGGCAGCCGTGGTGGGTTTGATTCCCGCTCTCGAAGACCCCGACGCCGAAGTGCGTCAACAGGCTGCGTGGGCGTTGGGTATGGTTGAGGACAGCCGCGCCACTGAAGCCCTCACCCAAGCCCTCGAAGACGAAGACCCCGAAGTGCGCAAGCAAGTTCTGTGGGCCTTGACCCGCTGCATCGACAGTGATGATGCAGATCTCGACTACGCCGAGCTTGCCGAGCTCATGCGCCGAGCCCTGAAGGGGTGATCCGTCTCTTCCGAACTATTGGAGGTAACCTAGAGCTCGCAGCCTTTCGAGATCCTCTTCAGAAACAGTGCCCACCTCACGATCCGTGGAGGCGCTGGCGACCAGAGCGTTGATCGCGTTGGCAAAATTCTCATGGTTCCGGCTGTGGTCGGGGTCGTCAATCAGGTTGACGAGCTCGTAG
>JAJCXQ010000660.1 GCA_029263355.1 Acidobacteriota bacterium
TGGCCGCTCTCGAAAAGGACGAACTCGTGGGTGAAATGCATCAGCTGCTCGGCCGACGCGCCTTCGAGGCAGGGGATTTGCCAGGCGCGGTAGACCACTTTGAAAGCGCGGTCGAAGCCGACGATGACAATCTCCGGGCGCGGATCAACAAGGGGGTTCTGCAGGCGCAGAGTGGCCAGCTGGAGGAGGCCAAAGCCACACTGGAGGAGTCTGTCCGCGAATTTGGCGAGAACGTGACGCTGGTCTACAACCTCGGTCTGGTCGAAGCCTATTTGGGCCGAATCGAGGCCGCGACCACTCGTTTCTCGCGGGCCGTAGAGCTCGATCCCCGGCACCTACCCGCGCGGGAGAATTTTGCAGGCATGTTAGCGACCCTCGGTCGGTTCGAAGAGAGTATCGATCAGTACACGGTGGCAATCGAGATGGCCCCAGAGGACCCGTCAACGCGAGTCTTCATGGCCCGTGTCCTTGCAGCGCTAGGGCGCCGCGCCGAGGCAATGGAGCAAGTTCGAGTTGCGCTTCGCATTGCCCCCAACCTACCGGACGCGCGACGTTTGGAGGCTGAGCTACGTTCGCCGTTCTGAACTCGGCGCTACCGTCGAGCCCCTGCCTTGTATATACTCGCTAACCTATACTTGCGATTCGAGGCTTAGGGTTGAGACTCTTGCCGCCCTTTAAGAGTGGAGTCTGGCTTGGCGACCCCCGTCTAACCGAAACAAGGAACCAGTGATGATGCGTAAAACACACTCGAGAGTGACTCTGTTCTCACTCGCCTTGACTGTATTGGTAGCTCCGGCCGCCATGTACGCAGACGGGGTGACCGACGGTAGTCTGTCGGTCGGTCCCGACGTCACGATCTACAATTTGAGCGGCGTCTCGAACTACACTGACAACGGCGACGCTTCTGCATGTCCTGAAGGCTACAACGGTACCTGCCGCGGTTATTCAGTCGGCACAGATTCTTGCAACATCGGTACTGTGCCGGTCGACTGGTGCGATGAGACCAGCGGTTGTCGGAATACCACCGATGAGTTTCATCCGATACGCGCCACCACCTCGGATCACTCAGTGATCGGGCAGAATCTCTATCGGCTCAAGGATGGGCGCTTCTCGCAGATTGGACTGAGTTTTCTCAAGCATGGTTTCCTGTCCCTCAATACCAGCAATACCAGCTGTGCGTGGAACGACAACGGCACACCGAACACAAGCTGCGTGGCGCCACCTGCGGGCGGTGATCAGCTAGGGGTCGGTTGCAGCGACTTCTACGGCGCTGGGTTGAACGGCTCACGTCCAATGGGTCGCCGCTCGGAAGTCCAGGTTGCTGGTGCGAATCATCCGCCGAATCGTTCCGGTGGCGAAACCAACGACAACTATGATCAACGCACGGTCGTCGCCGAGGAAGATCTCGACCCGGCGATGAACGCAGGAGCGCGGTATTTCTTCGAAGGCCACTATGTCGTGCGCGACGATGCCCGCGCCGGCAACGGTCTCAACAATGCCTCATACCGAGAAGCGACGGTCGGCTCGATGCCCAACCTGAACATTTCTCTCATCGGTAGCACGATCCGCGAAACTCCCGCTATTTTCGCATGGCAGGACGCAGACCCGGCGGTCGAGCTTGTCCAAGTTGATCGCCGGACGGCTTTCACCGGCGAGCCAGCGGATCCGCCCGCCACCGGTCAAACGTACCCAGACTATTCCGTTACCGAACGCTTCTGGGCCGCAAAACGTGTGACTCCCAGTCGCAGCGGCGATTACGCCTATCGTTATGAGTACGCGATTTACAACATGAACTCGGATACTTCGGCCGATGGTTTCACGGTCCGTTTTCCGGCATCAACACCCATCGGCAACGCCGGTTTTCGTGATATCGATCACCATTCCGGTGAGCCCTTTGACACCTCTGACTGGGAAATCGAAGTTGATGTCCCCAATGGGCGGGTCATTTGGACCGCGGTGGACGATGGCGAAAACACCAACGCTCTGCGCTGGGGGACTCTGTTCAATTTCTGGTTTGAAGCCGACGCCCCAGACATCGACTTGAGCTACACCTTGGACCTCTTCAAGATCGACGAGCTGTCGTCGATTCGAGGATTCACATCCTTGATCCCGGGAGTTTTCTCGGATGGGTTCGAGAGCGGCGATACCAGTTTGTGGATTGAGTGACTAGCCAACTCGAGATCGCGGTTATCAAGGCGTCTACCCATGGGTGGACGCCAATTCCGTATAAAGGGCCTTGCAACTCTCCGTTTAACTGAAACAAGGAACTAGTGACGATGCGAAACCCACACTCGAGAGTGATCCTGTTCTTGCTCGCCTTGGCAGTATTAGCAGTCCCTGCCGCAATGTACGCCGACGGCGTAACCGACGGCAGCTTGTCCGTCGGCCCAGACGTCACGATTATCAGCCTGAGCAGTATCTCCAACTATACCGACAACGGCGACGCCTCAGCGTGTCCAGCTGGCTACAACGGCACCTGCCGCGGCTACTCGGTCGGTACGGATTCGTGCAACATCGGCACTGTACCGGTCGACTGGTGCGATGAGACCAGCGGTTGTCGGAACACCACCGATGAATTTCACCCAATTCGCGCCACCACCTCGGATCACTCAGTGATCGCCCAGAACCTCTATCGGCTCAAGGATGGACGCTTCTCGCAGATTGGTCTGAGTTTTCTCAAGCACGGTTTTGTTTCCACCAATTCCAACGACAGTGCCTGTGCATGGAACGACAACGGCACTCCCAACACGAGCTGTGGTCAGCCCCCTGCAGGGGGTGATCAACTGGGGCTCGGTTGCACCGACTTCTACGGCGCCGGGCTGAATGGCTCTCGTCCGATGGGTCGCCGCTCGGAAGTCCAGGTCGCTGGCGCCGACCATCCACCGAATCGCACCGGTGGCGAGACCAACGACAACTATGACCAACGGACCGTGGTTGCCGAGGAAGACCTTGATCCCGCGATGAACGCAGGAGCCCGGTATTGGTTCGAAGGCCACTATGTTGTCCGCGACGATGCCCGTGCCGGCAACGGTCTCAACAATGCCTCATATCGTGAAGCGACGGTCGGCTCGATGCCCAATCTGAACATCTCTCTCATCGGCAGCACGATTCGTGAGACACCGGCCATTTTCGCCTGGCAGGTTGCGGACCCAGGGGTCGAGATTCTCCAGGTTGATCGCCGGACGGCTTTCACCGGCGAGGCAGCGGACCCTCCCGCTGCCGGTCAGACCTATCCCGACTATTCCGTGACCGAGCGCTTCTGGGCCGCAAAACGTGTGACCCCAAGTCGCAGCGGCGACTTCGCTTACCGCTATGAGTATGCGATTTACAATATGAATTCGGATACTTCGGCCGATAGTTTCACCGTCCGTTTTCCGGCATCGACACCCATTGGTAACGCTGGGTTTCGCGACGTCGACCACCATTCAGGCGAACCCTATGACGTCTCAGACTGGGATATCGAAATTGACGTCCCGAATGGGATGATCGGATGGTCCGCGGTAGACGATGGCGCCAACACCAACGCCCTGCGCTGGGGAACTCTGTTCAATTTCTGGTTCGAAGCCGATGCTCCTGACATTGACGTAAGCCATGTATTGAACCTCTTCAAGATAGACGAAGACGCGATGGTGCGCTTCTCGTC
>JAJCXQ010000661.1 GCA_029263355.1 Acidobacteriota bacterium
AAGGCATCACGCCGGTTGTAGATCCACAGCTTGTTGCCGTTCAGGACGGGTAGGTAACGCTGCTGCGCTTGTGGGCCACTTTCCAACGGTTTCAGCTCGGTGGGGTTGACGTCGGGCCGGAGATTGATTCCAACCGTAGTCCACACCCGGTTCAACTGGGCCTTGCAGACGAGGTAATAGCTGCCGTCACGGTTGCGACGGAAGGTGTGGAGGAAATCGTCGTTGTTGGGCTTGAGCTTCCAGCGGTGGATCCATTTGTCGGACTTGCGGAGAAACTCGCTCTTGGTCGATTCTGTGATGCGAACCCAACGGTTGGTAGGCATGCCTTGTCGTTGTTGGTTCGCGTTCCTCCACCACAGGGTGAAGAACCTGGCCGCGGCCTGCAACGAGGGTCCTTTGAGGGTCAGGTCGAGGATCTTCCGGACTTCGGCATCGGTGAAAGGCACCATCCGGAAGCAGCGACATTGCGGATCCCATTTCAGCTTGGTATTCGTGATCTTCTCGAGGTCGTCTTCGAAAACTTTTTTCGAAATACGAGCGGTCTCGACCAATAGATCGGCGGGCCCGGTCTCGGGAGGAATCCGGAAGATTTCGCCCGGGAGCCCCGGCACGTTGTTCAAATAACCGGCCTTGACCTGTCGCTCGGCATTCTCCTCAAAGTTCGAATGACGCTTGTCAAACGGCGAGGTCACCAACGGCCAGCCCCTTCCAACGTAGTTGGCAAAATTGGCGGCGTGCATCGGCTGAGTTAGATCGGTCAAGTAGTGACATGCAACGCCGAGAAAGTAACCGCAATTGTTGTAGTCAGCTTTGTCGACGGTAATACCGTTGTCGACCTTCCACAAGATATTGGCGAGCAAACCCGACGAGATGTTGAAATACCGCATCCCTTCGGTACGGGCGTTCGGGTTGACGAACGGCCACGGATGGCGAAAATTGCGGTCGAGATCTGGATCGTAGAAGTGAGGAGAATAGTCGATGCCGGTGTATTCCGGTAGGTAGTCCGCGTCGTGTAGCCCCTTGAACATCAGGTCTCGCACGTGCGGATTTGCCAAAACTCCCAGGACATGGGCAACTTCCGGATAGCTGTTTTGATGCGGCCCCATCAGATCGAGCGCTTTGATCAGAATGCCTTTGTGTGTCTCGTCTTCCCACACCGGCTCGGGTCCATCGTCTGACAGGACCGATTGACGATGACCGCAGCAGTGCCCACCTTTGATCACATCGCGATCGTGAGTGGTGATGACAAAAGACTCACCTTCACCAACGGTGGTGCCCCCAAACTGGATCGACCCGTCCTCGGTTTCGCTCAGGTATTGGATCCCGTTTGGGGATTGCAAGGCTGCCTTGCCCTTCGTCTCAACCAAGACGAACCGCGCACTGGCGCCGACTTCGCCCGAGGTTGCGGCGAGTCCACCGCCACTCACGGCCTGAAGATAGATACCCGGCATGGCCATCGGCATCAAAGCGATTCGGCCTTCCTCCAGCTCGGTGAGCTCAAACAACTGTTTCGAATCTCCGACTCCGGTCACGATACCTTCGGCATCCACGCCCACGTGCGAGCCACTTGCTGCTTTGATCGTAATGATCGACATTTGCCAACCTCCGTTGTGTTCCATTGTGTGTGAGGCAACCCCATCGTCCACTTGGCTCAGTGCGGGCGATTCTCAGAACCTCTCACTCCCGATCAAAATAATTTGCAGCTTGTTTGGGGCACCAAAAAAAACGACCGCGTCACCGCGGTCGTTCAAAGGGTTTCTGCTTGCCTCTAAGGATTCACTTCCCAGCGGGCTTGGTCGCCACGACAACCTCGGTATCGTCATCGTCGTCGTCGCCAGGACCGACACTGTTCTCTTCTGGGATTTCGCACCGGTAGCCGAGGATCAGGTGTAGGACCTGCTCGCACCCGACTGGGGACGGACGGACGGCCAAATGGCCCCGGAAATGATTGGAGGGTTTATGGTTGATACTGCCACTGCTTCTCGGAAAGTCGAGCCTTGACGGCTCAACAAGGGATTGACTGATCGTGACGTTCAGGATGACCTCTTCTCCCCGATCCGGACCCGCCGCCGGTCTGGTGATGACAAGGCTCTGTTCTCCGGACTCCGTCAGGGTCAGTTGATCACCCGCTTTGACGTGTTGGCTGATGCCTGTGCAGTCGAAACAGCTCTCGACGATCCAATGCTTATTCATGATGCGGCTCCTTCGGTGGTTGTGGGTTCGCCTCCGCCTACCAAGTGTCGCCAAGACGCGACACCTCTCACTTGCAACTCATACTCGGGGCTCACACTTGGGGCAAAACTCGAAATTCGATCTCGCTCACGGAGCCGGTTCCAGACGCGGGCAGAGTTTCGATCGTCAGCCGATAGCTGCCGGCATCCAGGTAGGTCGACGGCAAGACAACCATCAATGTGTCATAGAGGTTGGGTTCGAGATCATCGCCACGCCAGCGGACATTGCCCGCGGCGTCGCGCAACGTGACGCGATAACGAGCCGCGTCAACTGTCGGTAGCTCGAGCGACAGCAGCACAGCTTCCTTCGCCGGATCGAGGCGCAGCTCTACCACCTCGGCGTCGCGAACCACTCCCATCGAGATGACAGTCAAATCGCCGATCGGCTGGGACAGCTCAGACGCCCCACCCAACGCTGACCGAGCACCTCCCAACCTAGCCTGCTGCCACACCAGGGCCGCAGGCAGCAGGGCAAGCACCAGTGCAAAACTCGCCAGGCCCGCCCGCTGCGCAGTCCCCAGCTGGCGAAGCCAAGCCATCCAGCTGAAGGCGGCGGTGGCGCGTGTTATGTCTTCGGTCACTACCGCGCGCAATCCGCGCCGCAGCTCTTCGCCCCACTGCACTTTCTCGAGACAGTCGCTACATTCGAAGAGATGCTCCTCGAAGGCCGCTTCGTCCTCAGGGGGTAGTTGGCCGACCAAATAATGGTCGATGATTTGGTCGTCGTCGATCCGGGGATGTTCCATGACTATCCTTCAGCGTAGCTGTCCTTCCGCGTCGTCTCAGGCGCCCTGGGCGCTCTCTTCCCACAGCCGTCGGTAGCGCTGACGGGCTCGATGCAGGACTCGGTAGAAATGATCCGGTTCGATATCCAGGTCCTGGCAAATGCGTGGGCTGCTCTCTTCCGCGATGTAGAAACGGAACAGCACATCGCGGTCCCGTGAGACCTTGAGCTCGGTCAACAAACGGCGGGTCAAGCCGCTCCTTTCGCGATGCAACAGATTGCCAAGGGCGTTCGGTTGGCGCTCGTCGGGGGTGTCGGGAAGGGTGTCGGACGGCTTTTCGACGTCATAACTGCGGCGGCGGTAGCGCTGGACACTGAGGTTCTTGACCAACGCGCGCAGAAAGCCTGCCAGGCGTTCGGGCTCACGTACCTCGTGACGACGGATCTTCTCGAGGGCCAGAATCAGAGTCTCCTGATAGAGGTCCTCAGCGTCCGCTTCATTGCGAGTCAAACGGCGGGCCAAGAACCGCAGGACCTTGCCGCAGCGTTCGACGAGCTCGGCATCGGCACGCGCATCACCGGCCGCGATGCGGTGGACCAGGTCGGTAGCGATCGTGGTGTCGAAGCTCATGGTGGGGGGCCGACGGTCTGCCAATCACCGATCATAACGAAAGGCGCCCAGAAGTAGGGATCGCGCCAGCGCCGCTCTTGCCACATCGAAAGTTGAGCGGAACGCAGCGCCGCGGAGGGTGTCTGCAGATCGTGGAACAGAGCGCGATAGAACCGCCGCATCAGCTCAGCGGTCGCCTGATCGCGGACCGACCACAAGCTGGCCACCACCCGACGGGCGCCAGCGTGCAGGAAACCGCGAGCCAGGCCGACTAGGCCCTCACCGCGGACTGACCGCCCCAACGCGGTCTGGCAGCCGCTCAACACCACCAGCTCGGCCTGCCACTGTAACCCGTAGATATCGTGGAGCCGCAGAAACGACTCCCGCGGCTGGCCGTCGGCGCCCCAACTCGAGAAGGCGAGTCCAGACAGCTCTGGACGCTGGGTGTCCAGCACACCGTGGGTCGCAAAGTGGATCATCCGGTACTGGCTGAGCTCAGCGGCGGTTGCTTGCTCACGGCTGGCGTCGAAACCGAGCGCCAACAACACGCCGCCGTCACCCGCTTCGGCGGCGATCGCTTGCGCCTCTTGACGGCTCCATGGCAGTCGGGCCAACGGCTCCCCGCGTGACTCTCGAA
>JAJCXQ010000662.1 GCA_029263355.1 Acidobacteriota bacterium
CCGACCCTGGCGGAAATGTTGAAGAAGGCTGGCTACTCGACGGCGGCGGTCTCGGCCAGTCCGATCATTCGTGTCAACCCTGGTCCACAGAATCCCGATGGCGGCTTTGGGGCCGGCTTTGATCGGTTTGATGACAGTTGCGAGCGCAAACCGGCTTCATGCGTCAATGAGGGCGCCTTCAAGATGCTGGATCCGGCCTCCAAAGAGCCTTTCTTCCTGTTCCTACAGTATTTTGAGCCCCACGATCCGTTCCAGCCTCCAGCCGACCACGAGCGGGTCTTCGCATCCGACGACTACGAAAAGAGCTGGGTAGCCGATGGCACCTTGATCCCAATGTTCAAGATGCTTTACAAAGAGGGACCGGTCGTCGAGTTCACGGACAACGATCTGGCCCACACCCTCGATCTGTACGACGAGGAGATTCGCTATTTTGATCAAAAGTTCGAGCAGCTGATCGAGCGCCTGAGAAGCGATGGCACCCTCGAGAATACGATGGTGATCCTGGCGTCGGACCACGGCGAAGAGTTCATGGACCACGACGACCTATTCCACTGTAAGGATCTGTCCTTCGACACGGTCATGAAGACGCCGCTCTTCGTCTGGATTCCGGGGCTGGAAGGACGGACCGTGGTCGAGGATCTGGCCCAGAATCTCGACATCGTGCCGACAATTTTGGACTACTTGCAGATTGATGCGGGGACCAAACTCGAAGGCAAGAGCCTGCGTCCATTGATCGAACAAGAGAGCGCAATCCATCGCTACATCTTTGGCATCCAGCGCTATTCACGGACGGTGACCGACGGTCGGTTCAAGCTGACGTACAACATCAAGACGGGTGATGTGAGGCTGTACGATCTGACGCGAGACCCCGGAGAAAAGGTGAACATCTCGTCCCGTCGTCCCGAGCTCACCGAGGAGCTGACCGCGATTTTGTTGCGTTGGGTCGAGAAGGTGGAAAGTGATGTAGATGTGGCGAAACGGGTCGAGAACGCGAGTGACGTGACGGAGCGATTGAAGGCGCTGGGATATCTCTGATCACGGCGATTATGGTTTTTAGCTCGACAGTCTTCCTTTTCGCCTTCCTTCCGATCGTGCTCCTGGTGTACTTCATGACACCGGGGCGGCTGCGCAATGTCTGTCTGCTGGTGACGAGCCTGTTCTTCTATGCCTGGGGCGAGACCTGGTTTGTGTTGGTGATGCTTGCCTCGATCGTGATCGACTACCTTTCCGGCCTGATGATCGCAGGCGCCTTGGGCAGGCCTTGGAGCGAAGAGGTTCAGCAGCTGACTCCAGGAGGCGACCGAACAGCTCGGCAGCGTCTTGGCTTGTTATTCTCGCTGGCCGCCAATCTCGGCATCTTTGGCTTCTTCAAGTACTTCAACTTCACCGTTGATAGCTACAACGCGACAGCTCAGCTTCTTGGGTTGAGCGCCTTGCAGTGGGAGACGACCCTGCGGGTCGCTCTGCCTTTGGGCATTAGCTTCTTCACGTTCCAGTCGATGAGCTACACCTTCGACGTCTACTTGGGACATGTCCGGGCGACCCGAAATCTGCTCAACTTCGCGACCTTCGTGTCGCTCTTCCCTCAACTCGTCGCCGGGCCGATCGTGCGCTACCGAGATATCGCCGAGCGGCTGGCGAAGCGGCGGGTGACGGTTGACGATTTTGCGTATGGCGTCCGGCGATTCATCATCGGGTTGGGCAAGAAGGTCATCGTCGCCAACGCCTTTGCGCTTCCCGCCGACAAGATCTTCGCCATCCCTGATGCCGAGCTCACGCCGGGGTTGGCCTGGATGGGAGTGATCTGCTACACGTTTCAGATCTACTTCGACTTTTCCGGCTACTCCGATATGGCGATAGGTCTCGGGCGTATGTTCGGCTTTCACTTTCTCGAGAACTTCAACTATCCCTACATCTCACGGTCGATCACCGAGTTCTGGCGCCGCTGGCACATCTCGTTGTCGAGTTGGTTCCGTGACTATGTCTACATTCCAGCCGGCGGAAATCGCAGAGGACACGGCAGGACTTACTTCAATCTCTGGCTGGTCTTCTTCCTATGCGGCTTGTGGCACGGTTCGAGCTGGAACTTTGTCGTTTGGGGGTTGTTTCACGGTGGTCTGTTGGTCCTTGAACGGATCAACCGGCAGCGCTCGCTCTTCGCCGGTGTCTGGGCTCCCTTCCAACACCTCTATGTCCTTCTCATGGTGATGGTGGGCTGGGTCTTCTTCCGAGCCGAGACGTTCGGGCAGGCCTGGGCCTTCTTGCGAGCGATGGTGGGCGTCTCGGACGGTGATGGCGCGAGCTTCTATCCTGCACTTTACCTCGACAGCGAGTTATGGGTCATTTTTTTGGTGGCGGTTGTGGGCGCGTGCCCGCTGGTGCCGTATCTCCAGAAGCGGCTCGAGAACGTCGCTTCAGACCGTTCGGCCGCACGCTGGCCCGCATGGGTTGAATCTGCTTCTGCTGTCGCACTGATGGTCTTGTTGGTCGTCTCGTCGATGAAATTGGCGTCGACGACCCACAACCCCTTCATCTACTTCCGTTTCTGAGGGGTAGCATGGCCGAAGAATCCGATCGAGACATTCAGGTACGGGGTAAGTGGTTGCTGGCCTTGGGCTTCTTGGTCGTGCTCTGGTTGCCACTAGCAGACACTTGGCTCGGTTTGGATCCGGCGCCTAGGGTTGTCGAGTTGAGGGTGCCGGTGGCATGGCCGGAGGTCGGTTGGAAAGCGGAGGTTGTCCGCCAACTACCGAAGGCGCTCGAAGGCTATTACGACGACCACTTCGGCTTTCGCAACAGCCTGATCCGTCTCAACAACCGTCTCCGGCTCATCACCAAGTCAAACCTTCACGACACGCCGGTGATCGTCGGTAAAGACGATTGGGTCTACATCAACGCTGGCGGCGGCTTGCTGGATGATCGCCGAGCGGTGCGCCTCTACACCGAAGCGGAGCTCGAGACGTATGGTCAGGAGCTGGTGCAGCGGCGGGATTTGCTTGCGGCCCTCGGCATTCCCTATCTCTATGTGCTGGCGCCGGACAAACATTCGATTTATCCCGAATACTTACCGAACAGAATTCGGCGTGCCGGTGAGCACGATCGTACCGACCAGTTGATGAGCCACTTGCAGAGCCACACCGATCTCGAGATTCTCGATCTGAGACAGGTGCTGCTCCCTGCCAAGCAAGAGCGAGAGCTCTATTCGAGCAACGGATCACATTGGAACGACTACGGCGCCTATCTCGCCTACACCGCGATACAAAACAGGGTTGCGGAGTGGTTTCCGGCCGTCGCGCCGTTGCCCCTCGATGCTTTCGAGGTCACTCCAAGACGCCGCCGAGGGGATGTGGCGCGGATGCTCGGTCTAGCGGATCTTATGTTTGCGGACTATCCGGAGGTCAAGCTCCGTGGTTTATCTCGCAGTATCGAAACCAAAAACGGCGTCTTCGATCTGGCGGGACGATTGCCGCCGCACCGTTTGCCGTTCGCCCACGAGATCGACGATCCCGCCTTGCCGCGGGTGGTGATGTTTCGAGATTCATTCACCAATGCGCTGTTGCCGTTTCTTGGTCAGCATTACCAGCGGATCGCGTACTACTGGACCAACTTCATCCCCGGTGTCGTGCGACACGAGAAACCGCAGCTGGTGATCGAAGAGCGGGCCGAGCGCCAAGCGACCAAGCTCAACGAGTCGGCTCAGTAGAGACCCAAAGAAAAAGGCGAGGGACGGAGCCCCTCGCCTTGTCTGCTCTGCGGATTGAAGCGGACCTATTCGGTCGCGCCAGCCTGCAATTGAGACTCGACCTCGGTCAACCGTTCGATGAGCTGCCGGTTCTGGCCGGTGAGCTCTTTGACCGCCAGCCAAAGCGCCATCTGGACCTCTTGACCGCTGAGACGATTGTCCGGGCCACGGCCGAAGATCTGGTGGAAGTCTTCCGCCATCAGTCCGACTCGATCTTTGGGACCATTGATGAAGTCGTAGTTGTAGACTCCGATCTCTTCGATCTTGCTCAGCACGTTATCAACGACAACGGGTTGGAGGTTCTCTTTGTAGGTTCTCGACGAAGTCACGACGAAGGCGGTGTCGCCCGCGTTCATGGTCGACTCGGTGCCGGTGCCACAGGCGGTAGCGCTGGCGTTGGTGGAGCTATTGACGGTGAGGTCGGCGGTCGCATTGTTACAGCCCAGGCCGACGTTGCCTGACATCCAATTGGGACTACCGGTTGTGGTGATCCGGAAGCGCTCGCCCTCGGCGCTGTCGTAGAGACCGAACTGTGCGCCGCCGCCGCCGGTCTCAAAGAGCGTCCAGATATTTTCGCCGTCGGTCGACGACTTCAACTCGACTACGTTGGCGCTGTTGGCGCCGATGTCGAGAATCAACTGGGCGTTACCGCTGGTGATGTCCAGAGCGCCATCGGGGGATGCGGTACCGAGGCCAACGTCACCGGAGACGTCGACGAAGATCGAGCTCGTCGGCGCGCCTGGGCGGATGCGGAACGGCAAGGTCGAGCCGTTGGTCACGTCGCGGATGAAGAAGTTGGTCTCGTTGCCAGCCACATCCCAAGTCTGGGGTGCGAAGCCGGAGGAGCCGTCCTGCTGCAGACGCAGGGTCGGAGTGTCGCCATCGATGGTGTGGATCTCGGTCGACGGGGTGGAGGTACGGTTGCCGATGCGCCCACCGTCATCGACGTAGAGAGAGTGGCTGCGAGCGTTGGCCTCGACGGTGAACGGCGTACGGTTGCCGCTGATGTCATCAATCGAGAACTTGCTGGCGCCGCCGTTGGCGGAGGCGTTGGCGGTGAGCTGCCAATCGGTCCTCGGGAAGCTGGCGGCGACTGAGGTGTCGTCGAATTTGATCCGGAGGTTGTTCTCTTTGAGTCGAATGGTGTCGAAGCTGAAGCTCTCACCATTGACGCAGTCAAAGCCGATGCAGGCCGAGCCGTCGACGATCAGGTCGTCGTTGATCACGAAGTCCTTGGTCGGGATACCGAGGGGGGCCTTCGAGCTGCCGTATTCCTCGTCACCGTAGGTTTCGCCACCGTAGAAGGCGGCACTACCGTCGAAGTAGTCGGTGTCGTCGAGCTCACCAAGGCGACCCTCGGATGAGTTGAGATCGAAGATGATTTTGGCGCGATCAACGCGGAAGCCGTGCGACTGAGTCGCCGGATCACCCGGCATCTTGCCATCGCGGCACAGTTGATTGACCTCCGAGTTGTCGCCAGCTTGGCGGGCGTCTTTCAGCACGCCGATGATCTCGGGGTTGATCTTCGGGATAGCTACCAACGAGTACCGGTACATGCCGTCGATGGTGGTTTCGTCGAGTTTGAAGTAGGGCGTGCCGCGATCGAAGACCTCGCGGTATTCGAAGTTACAAGGGCCGGTCACAGCCAGGACAAGTCGGTCGTACTCCACCGTTGGATAGAAGACCAAAGCATTGCCGGTATTCTCGATCTCGGCGACAACGTCGTTGCCGAGGGCCAGGCCAGGAAGAAGTAGGCTGAAGGTCAGCGCAAACGTCAAGATCTTGGTGAGGTTGGATGTCTTGGAAGAATTCGAGCCTGAGGAACGAAGCTGTGACTTCATAGATGGTTCTCCTCTTTTAGTTGAGAGTAGGTCAGGAGCTCTGCGGTGGCGACTGAACCTGGATAAAGTGTGTGAGGGTGATCGAAGGCACCAAAGCTGTCGAGATTTTTATGAGGAATACATCATCACATCGACCCGCAAAGGTGAGGCCTTGGTTGCTCGGCGCTTGGATTGCCATGGTAGGGGGCTCGCAGCAAGAGTGATCTTCATGGAACAACACAAAATGTTAGACCTGTTGTTATCTAGAGTCAAGAAATACCTGCCTAAGACAGATAAAAGAGCACGAATACGTCCATTTGTGCCTCTTTTGGCGTTTGGCCAACAGCAATCGATGAGGATGAATAGAAAGGTTTTTTCTCACTTTCGAGAACCTGAAACCTTGTCTTCGGTGTTGGGGCCTGGCGCTTCAGGGAATCCTTGGCTGCCTGGGCTCGAAAGAGAGGAATGTCTACTCCAAAAGCCCCAAAAGGCGCTGGATTACGTGGCTGCGCGGGACGCCAGCTCATCCGATGAGCTGGCGCGAAGCTGTTTCTCTCTCGCGAGACTACGATTCTCGTTTTCGAGAGAGCGGCTGAGCGGATCGGACGGAGTGCGAGCCCGACGTTCCCGTCCTTCAGGGTTGCCCGGTCCTACCCGTCCGAGCGTGGCACGATGGTTCTGTGGCGGTACGCGTGGCAGGACTTCTCTACCCACGGTATCGCCGCCTCAGAAAGCTCTCCTAGAAGCATCGGTTTGCGAGTAGGCCAGGAGAAGTGAGCGCCTCGTATCTTGCGATACTCTTCGTCGTATCGAGCCCAGGTTCGCTGTCCATCCTCGGCGGTGCAGTTGGTCATGACGCCACCATGGATCTGGTGAAAGCTCGCTTCGCCGAGGAGCATGATCAGCTGACTGTCCCGGAGCTGGCAGGCACGATAATAGAAGTCCAGGTTGGCGAAACCACCCGCCGGGGAACAAAATCGCTCTTCAAACCCGCCCAACTCGTCAAACAGTGCTCTGGTCATGAACAGGCAGTTGCTCTCTGCCATCGGAAGGAACCATCCGTACTCGGATGAGCCCGCGAGCGTTGCAATCTCGAAGAGCCGATATCCGTCTTCGGGCCAGCCGATGCTGTCCAGGAGGCGATTCTCGACCTGCAAGTCATACCCCTCGTGCTGCGACAGATTCTGTAAGTTGGGACCTAGGTGGAATGCTAGCGTGCCGACGACGGGGCGAGCGAAGCTGGTGAGTGCCAGGAGGGCATGATGCAAGACGCCGGGCGTGACCATTCTCGCGCCATCGATCATGATACCGACATACTCTCCTCTGGCCTTCGATACGCCGAAGTTGATGGCGTGGGCGGGAGAAGGAGAAGCATCTTCGAGGTAGAAGGAGCGGAAGTTCTCTCCTGCTCCCTCCAACACCTCGGGGGGCAGTGGCAATGTTGAACCATTGTCCACGATCACCACTTCGTAGTCTCGAGCACTGACGTTTTGCTGATATGCGGGCGACAGGGAGTGGAGGGTTCGCGGCGCCTCCCGGTACATGTTGTGGACGATGACCACAACGGATAGTCGACACTCGTTGGTGCTGCTCGACAGCGACATTCTAAGTTCCTTGGGTGCTGACTCTCGGACCAGGCTGCTTCATTCTACTCGATGTAGCCGAGAGCTCTGATGGCCTCGAGATTGGGAAAATCCTGCTGCAGGAGCTCGGCCCCCTGTGCAACGGGTGCTTGACGCAGTCTATGTCGTAGCGTTTGTCTCAGCTCCTCAGTCAAAAGTGGTTGCCCCGAAACGGGCTGCCGCTCAGCAGGATCCTGTGCGAGGTTGTAGAGCTCTTGACGAAAACGGTCGGGGCTCTCAGGGTTGTGGACGATGAGTTTCCAGTCTCCTCTGCGCAACGCCAGAGAGTGGTAAGAGAATTTCCTTGGGAAGAGGTAGTAGGAGAAGATCTCGCGCAGGCTGCCAGCAGTTCTTGGGTTGTTCGCTTCAGAGGTCCATGGCAGAGAGCGGCCGGTCACGTGTTGGGGAATGGGTGCGTTGGCCTGCTGTAAGAGAGTTGGAACGATGTCGGCCAGAACCACCTGATCGGCTCTGACGGCGCGCGGAGCAGGATTTGGGAGCCGAACGATCAGGGGTACCCGTAAGAGCGGGTCGTAGACTTCCTGATGCATGAACAAAGAGTGATCTAGAAAAGCTTCACCATGATCGGAGGTGACGACAATGACGGACGTTTCGAACAGACCACGCTGCTTTAGATCGTCGAACAAACGCCCGAGATGAAAGTCGACATAGTAAATGCCAGCATCGTAGAAGGCCTTCAGTTGGTCGAGACGGTCTTCAGGGTAGGCTTTGGGGTCCAGCTCTCCCTCTAGAATCTTGGCGTTCAACGACCAGAGATATCTTTGGCCGGCGCCATCTTCCGGGGAAGTCCAAGAGGCTGGCGCCTGGTCTGAAGAGATGAACCGAAACTGCCAAGGCTCAGGCTTTTCGTAGGGGAAACACCGTGGATCCAGGCACTCGGCGTCGTTGGGTACTGCGTGAACAGACTTGGTGTGTAGAAATAGGAAAAAAGGCCGCAGAGGGTCACGATCTTTCAGCCAATCCAATGCTCCATCGACGGTTGCCGCCATGTCGAAGCGTTGTGCGAGCCCTGGCTGATGGGGAGAATGTTGGTAAACCTCGAAGCCGCGTCCGAAGCCGCGTTCAGCGCCGACGAAGCCCTTCGGATCCGAGTCGACGAAGGCCGCCGTTTGGTAGCCGCTGCGGGCTAGAAGCTCGGAGACGGTAGGAATCTCTGGCGGAATGGTGCGATAGCTGTTGTCGATGCCAATTTCGTACGGGTGCATTCCGGTCAACATCGAAGCGTGCGAGGGCAAGGTCCAGGGGGTCGGAGCGAAGGCGGAGGTGAAGCGGACCGAGTCGTGCGCTAGAGCGTCGATTCGCGGCGAAGTGTCCCTGGAATACCCGTAGGAACCGAGATGGTCGGCCCGGAGAGTATCGATCGAGATCAAGATGATGGCAGGAGCCGGCGCAGGCTCGGTCTCAGGAGACGGTGCCTGGGGGGGCTCTGGGGACGAACAGCCGAGCAGGATCAACAGCCAGGAAAGAGCGACCCCTAAGGAACTCGCTTTGTTCCCTGTCTCTTCACGGATGCGATGTTTCCTGCTCACGCTTGCCTCTCTGTCCCGGCTCCGCGCTGGGTGTGCGCTCCGCATTCAGCAGCGCCGCATTCAGCAGCGACCTGCCAGCCCACTCGGCAGGGAGGGGTAACGTGGCGATCTCGAGCAGTGTAGGGGCGACGTCGGCAAGCTCGACCTCCAACAGGCGAAAAACGGCTTATCTAGATGGGACCGATTATTCTGAGCGCGTTACCGCAGAGTCGTGACCGTAAGCCTGGCAAGACTTCTCTACCCAGGTATCGCTGCCCTCTGGTCCAGGACGATGGGCAGGGCCAGTCACCGGGCTGAGACTTTATCACCTGCCCCTGTCGGCATTGTGCTGTGCCCAGGTTATCTGTTGCAGGTTCGTGGCGCCTTGGGTGCGGCGTTCGAGGTGTCCGGCGGGGGCGCCGAGTTGTTGACCGAACCGTGCCCGGCAGGCCTTCCGCGGCGAGATGTTCAAGTGTAGAGTCGGCGCCACCTATGAACGATCCCAAGCTCATCCCATTCAATCGGCCGGCGATCACCGGAGCGGAAGAGGACTATCTCGCGGCGGTGATGAAGCGTGGCAAGTTTGCCGCTGGCGGTCCTTTCTCCACCCGTTGCAATGCTTGGTTGAAGGAAGAGTTTGGAACCCCTGATGCGCTGACAACAACGTCTTGCACTCATGCCCTTGAGATGGCCGCCCTGCTCTGTGACCTGGAGTTCGGAGACGAGGTCATCCTCCCTTCATTCGCCTTCTCTTCGACAGCGACCGCCTTCGCCCGCTGTGGCGCCAGACTGGTCTTCGTCGATGTTGAGCCGGCGACGATGAACATCGATCCAGAGGCGGTGGCTGCGGCTCTGACTCCCAAGACCCGTGTCATCGTGGCGTTGCACTACGGCGGAGTTGCATGCGACATGGACGCGCTGCTCGCATTGGCTCGTCAGCACGGCTTGCTGATCGTCGAGGACGCGGCCCAGGCAATTTTTGCGGAGTATCGAGGGGCACCTTGCGGCACACTCGGTACCTTTGGATGCTTCAGCTTTCACGAGACGAAGAACCTGCAGTGCGGAGAAGGCGGCGCGTTGCTCATCAACGAGCCGCAATATGTGCAGAGAGCCGAGATTATCTGGGAAAAGGGGACCGACCGGACTCGTTTCTACCGAGGAGAAGTCGACAAATATACTTGGCAGGATATCGGCTCCTCCTTCGTTCTGGGTGAGCTCAACTCGGCGTTTCTGCTCGCTCAGCTCGAACGTGGGCAAGAGATCACCGCGGATCGTCTACGGAGTTGGCGTCAATACCTGAAGTATCTCAGGCCCCTTGCTGAGCAAGGTTGTATCGAAATACCTCGCGTTCCCGAGGCATGCCGACATAACGGCCATATCTTTTGGATCAAGGTACGGGACGCCAGTGAGCAAGCGGATCTGATCCGCTACTTGAAAAAACGATCGATCCAGTCGGTTTTCCATTACGTTCCATTACACAGCGCTCCGGCAGGGCGACGTCTCGGGCGCTTCGTGGGGCAAGACCGCATCACGACAAGAGACTCTAGCCGGCTGCTGCGCCTCCCGCTCTATTATGGGTTCTCGGAAGCCGCTCGCGTTGCGGAAGCGGTCAGGGCCTTTTATGGAGTCACATGATCGCCGGTCGTCAGATATTGACGAACGCTCGACGCTAGAGGGTTCGCGGTCGGGTCGGCGAAGGGGAGTCCTGCTAGCGAACCTGGTGGTGACGGCTAGCCTCCTTGGCTGGCTGCTTTGGCGCGTCGACTGGCTGTCACTGACCTCGGCGTTGGCGCGGATGCGGTTAGACGCAGCCAGTCTCGCTCTGTTCAGCTTCGGGTTGATTGCCGTCCTGGAGATGATGCGCCTTCGGGTGGTGCTCGAATCGTTTGGCCTGAGTTGGGCTGAGCTCGCTCGCATGCACGTCATCGGGGCATTCTTCGGCAACTTCCTGCCTGGACAACTTGGCGCTGATGTCTACAAGGTTGTGATAATGCGGCCATTTGACGGCGGCGTCGCCCGGCCGCTGAGCCTGGTTCTCTTGCTGCGTGCCATTGGACTGATCGTCCTGCTGGCAGCGGCTCTTGCGGGGGTTCTGATCTACGGGCCCGCCTTGGTGCAGCGAGGTGCCTTCCTGCGTCCGGGTTTCGGTCTTGCAGTTCCGGCGGCCATCGGCGCGACGGCCATCGCCGTCGTGCTAGTGCTGAGGTACGTCCTGCTCAGTACGGCGCTGGCCGAGCATGCGACCCGGTTCTGGAGCCGAGCCCGGGGAGCATTGCAGATGTTGACCGGCAGGGACCTCGCTGGATTGATCGGCCTTTCGATCCTCATCCTCGTGGCTCGTGCCGGTGTCGTCTACTTCCTCACCGTGGCAGTTGGGGCCATGCTTGAGTTTACGGACGCGGTGTTTGTCGTTGCGCTGGCTACCCTGATCACCCTGGTTCCCATCAGCTTTGCTGGTTGGGGGTTGCGCGAAGGGGCAGTGACCCTGTTGCTGGTCGAGTTGGCAATAGCCTACGAACAGGCGGTTTTGGTAGCGCTCACCGGTCGGGCCTTTATTCTCTTGCTTTCCGGAGTTGGAGGGCTGTGGCTAGTCTTTGAGCTCGTTTCCGGCAAGAGAGCATCGCGAGGCAGCCGGTGACCAGCTCAGTGTCTTGGCGGCTCTCGAAGGGTGACGGTGACGCTGCTGGTCTCGTAGGGTGCCAAGCCGAGAGGCCTTGTCGGAACCTGAGAGGTTGGGCAGGGTAGCTGTACCAGTCGGTATTTACCGGGCGGTACGGTGCGAGTATCGATCAGAGCTCGAGGGCCGAGTCGGGGTAGTGAGACTGGGCGTCCGTTGCTTGACACGACGAAGACGAGGCCGGTTTCTGCCAGCAGGCCGACGGCTGGGCACCCCCCCCCACTGCGGGGCGAGTCGGCGCATTGCTCAGCAGTGAGCAGTAGACCCGTTCCATGGGGTAACGAGACACTCCGCTCCCAGGCGGTGATCGATAACGTGTTGATGTGGTGGATCTCATACCCTGTGCTTCCACATCTACCAGCCTCTTGCCCGGCGGGAAGTTCCTGGGCTCGAAGATCGAGCTCGTAGTGTCCGTGTCGCTCCCAGATTTGCGGCTCGCGGCTCAAGAACACGAACCCTCCGACGACGTCGAAGAGACCGTAGGTCGAATAAATGTGGCGCATCACCTGCGGTGCGTAGGCTCGGGCGTTGCGTTCCGGCATCTGATCGAAAGAGAACGCCGGCTGGTCGACGATCAGCCCCGTCGTCTCCATCGCGTCGATGAACTCCTGTTGTGATCCGGCGGTGCGGAAACGTCCCGGATGCCACCAACCGAAGGCTGTTGCGAAATGGCGTCGGGTGAAGTAATAAGCTTGGCTGAGGTAGGGAATGAACAGAACCGCGTCTTCGCGTGTGGTGAGCTGGCGGACGCGCTGTAGCACTCCTGGCAGTGCTGAAATGCCGGGTTTAGCGATCGCCTCTTCCAGGGCAACGGACCTTGTCAACTTCCAACTCGATAGGGTGCCCCGCCAGCGAGCGGCGGAATAGGCTTCGCGTTGCAAGAGATTTTGATCCACCAAGCCGTAGCCCAGAAAGCCACAGAGCAAGGCGATTCCGACCAGCGAAACCGACCGGCCAGCTACTCTCATCGAAGACATCCGGGGGCACCAGTGCGCCAGACCCAGGAAGAGCACGAATAGGCTCGATGGGAGGCTTTGCTTGAGGTGGCTCAGGTCGATGCGGTGGCTCGCCTGAAGATTGACCAAGGTGGCGAAGACCGCAGCGACCAACAGATAGAGATCGTCAGCCCCGATTGCCTTTCGGGTACCGCCAGGAGCTTTTGCCGGATGTCGCCAGCGGAGAAAGACGACAGCCAGGATCACAAGGGGTGTCGCCATGAAGAACCAGTAGTAGAGGATGAGGGCGTTGTCTGGGCTGAGGGGTGAGAGAGCGGGTTGATACGGAGGCAGAGGTTTCTTCAATCCATCGGTCAGGCCGAGGGTCATCTGATACGAGTTGACCGCGATCTCGCCCAAGTCGGCAGCCGAGGTGAGAAACAGCAGCCAGGGACTGACCAGCAACAAGCCGGTTGCCAGCAGGACACCGACCGCTCGCGTACAAGGTCTGGTCCCTGAAGGTGCGTAGCGCAAAAGCAAGAAGAGGATCGACGCTAGCACGCAATAGGCGCCGAAATCGATCCGGAAGACACCGGCGATGACGCAGCCGATCGCCAGGCGTATCGCGCATTTCACTGGGCTGGAGATCATCGTGGCACGGTGCAGGCTGTACAGGAAAACGGCTTGTGGCAGCAGCACGTGGTACTTGTGGAATCGAGGGAAGGCAATCAAGGCGAGTAGAGCGAAGAGCAGCAGTAGGCCACGGCGGTCGGATCGGGCGCTGAAGGTCGAGAAGAAAAGGAGGTAAGAAGCTAAATACCCGCCGAGAATCAACAGCATCTCAGGTAGCAGGCGCCCACCGGAGCAAGCTTGCGCCAGAGCTGAGAGATAGAAGATCGCCGGCCCGTAGACCGAGCTGTCGACATGTGCCCAGGGATGGAAGCCGAACAGAATCTGCTGTCCTTTCGACAGCTGACTTCCCGCATCGGGGTTGTGCATGAACTGGGTGTAACTCGGCGAGAGCGCCAGGAAAACGACCACGAAAAGCAGCGCGAGAAGCATCAGGTCCGATGCTCGGACCCAGCGTTGTCGCGCGTCAGATTTGCTCACCGTGCCGGTCCGGCCGAGATCACCTGAGGCGCTCGTCGTCGCGGTCCTCGCCTCCTGCCATCTCTCGCACGAGGTAGGACGGCTTGTGACTGATCCCCTCGAGAATGCGGATCAGGTATTCGCCGACAATCGCGAGTGCGATCAGGATCAGACCTCCGAAAATCAAATTGAGCACGATGAGCGAAGTCCATCCCGGCTGAGGAGGAGACGAGCCGAAGAGCTTCCGGGCGATCACCGAAAAAGCAAAGAGGAAGCCGCTGGCAGCGACGAGAAAACCGAAGCCGCCAAACCAACGCAGGAGCAGGCTCGAGTTGTTGATCAGCAGATTGGAGAATTGCCGCACCCGTCGGCGTAGGGTATAGCGGCTCTTGCCATGCTCGCTGGCCTCGTGTGGAACGTCGACCGATACGAAGTCCGTGGTGGCGTGAGCCAAAAGTGCTGGGATGAAGGGATAGGGTGTACGGATCTGTAACATGCCCTGCGCCACCTCGGCTTTGAACAGCTTGAGCGGTGACATTTTACAGGGCAGGCCGAGGATGATGCGGTCGAAGTGGCTCTTGATCCAGCTCGCCAGGACCGTCAGGCGCCCATGCTGGCGGACTCTGAAGTTGGCGACGACGACGTCGTGGTCACGATAGTTTACGAGCGTCGGAATGTCTTCGGGCCGCTGCTGTAGATCGTCGTCGAGGGTGATCACCCAGCGGCCACGGGCGTGCTTCAGGCCACAGAGGACTGCTCCTGGCTTGCCATAGTTGCGCATCAACCTGATGGCGACAACCCGGGGCTCCTCGCGGGCGAGCTGCTGGCAGGTTGTCCAGGTGGTCAATGAGCGCGAGCCATCGTCAACCAGAATTACCTCGTAGCTGGCTTCTAGCTGATCCTCGAAGACCGGCTGCAGGCGCCTCACCAGCTCGACCACAGAGCTGTCGCTCTCATAAACCGGCACCACAACCGAGTACTCCGGTTGGCGGCTGGGAGAGCCAGAAAGGTTGGTCTTGCTTGCCTCCATCTGCTCCCGATTCCTCAAAGCCTCCGCGCCAGAACCTGCTCGATGGCAGCGAGCCGCCGGGCCCGAATCTCCTGTTCCTCGTCGGTCGGAATCACATAGCCGCCGGGATTGATGGACGGCCGCAGCGCATCGAGTTCGGCGGTCAAGGTACCGGCTTCAGGGGGGTGGGGCACGAGTTCGCAAGTATAGTCGAGAACGGTCATCGGCTCGTAGCAGGCGAGCTCGACATAGCGCCGATCCTCCGGTGACAAGACGCGTCGATACTTCCCGGTGTTGTCGCGCAGCACCGGCCGACCGAGGTTGGTCCAGGCGTCGATGCGTGCCGCATTGTTGACCGTGCGCGACTGGTTGTAGAACTCGAGGATACGGTCTTCATAAGGGACGCCAAGAAAATCGGTCAGCCGGCAAAGCTCCCGGGTGGGATCGCGGACCAAATCTTCATAACGCACGCGCACCGCGCGACCACTGTCGCGAAGCTGTTGGTAGAGCTGCTGTGCGGCGGTCTGATCCTCCAGCCAGACGTCGACCGCTCTGGCGACGCCTCCCGGGATGCTGCGAGTCGAGACCCAGGAGCTGGCGACATCGCGTGGGTCACGGACCATCCAGACAAATCGGCATCCGGGAAAATGAGCCAGCAGGAACGGCGCGAAAGCGTAAGTGTGGTTCTCTTTGACGAAAAGAACCTCCGCACCATCGTGTTCGGCCTCTTTTTCGTACAAGAATCGCAGGATCTCAGCCGCGGACCGTTTCTCCACCTGCTTCTCGAGCTCCTCGGTTGTGACGCTGGTCGACCAGCTCCCCAGCTTGCAGTCAAAGCTCATCGCGACGTCTTCGAGCAGTGTCTTCCAGTTGAGGTCGGATGCGAGGTCGCCGTAGTTTGCCCGATTGGTGCCGAACAGTCTGAACAGGTGGCTCGGCGGTGGTCCGGAGATTTGCGAGTGGCCATTCATCAGGGAGGTGATGAAATTGCTTCCGGAGCGCTCAGTGCAGATCAGAAAGACGAAATCCTTCATGGTTGGGTTCCGCTCAGTAGGTGTTCTTTGACACGATCGATCGGTTGTCCAGTCGTCTCGAGGTGACGGGCGACCATCTGGCCGATCTTGCAAGCATTCGATTCGTTGATTCGGAAGTCATTGAAAAGATTGATAATCTCAGTCTGGAGCTGTTTCGAGACAGGGCACGGGTGGTCGCCGAAGAGCTCCGCTGATGGGTAGAAGTGATCGCTGGCGAACAGTCCTGCGGCGAAGATCTTCTCGAGCAGGGCAGCAGGATCCAAGACCCGAATCTGGAATCGCCAGTGTTGGTAGCTTTCCGGCAATTGGACCGTCTTGCAGATCAGGCCCCGGTAGACTGCGTTGATCCTCTCCCTTTGGTCTTCAGCAGCGTCTCGTTTCACCAACACCAGGCTGCGATACTCGTCCCAGGTCATGGCGGGGCGGGCCGTGTCGAGCCAGAGAAGCTGACTGAGGGTACTGCGGTCATCTCCGGCCTCGTCATCGCGGTAGATGGGGGTCCGTGACTGGATGTGTGATTTGTAGAGTGCGGTGATTTGCTGCAGGTCGTTGTCGTCGAAACGGCGGTGTTTCTCGTCATAGGGCACGCGGTCGTCGAGATGAGCGAAGCCGCCAAAACCCAAGTCGACCTGTTTTGCGTACCCGGTGCTGAACAGCACGGCGTCCGCCCCTTGCGCATCGAGCTCCGCGATGTCGGGCAGTGGACGGCATAAGCAACGGTCATCGAGGATCAGCAGATCGCGTTCGGAAGCTTTGAGAGCGCCAAACAGCGTTGAGGCGTCAACCTCGGCGCCGTAGGTGCGGACATAAACGACGACGGCAACTGGCGGCTGATCGGGGTCGGTGAGCCGGTGGCGCAGCAGAGCCTCGCTCATGTGGAGCGATTCGGCATCGAGGTCGATAAACTCGAACCGCCGGCCGGCCGCGATCAGTGCCAGCGGCACCACCGGACAAACGTTGGCCGGTAAGAGAAAGCGACCCGCAGGGTCGGGCATCGCCGCGGCCAAGCGGAAGAGGATGGTGCTGGCGCGGGTCTCGTAGACGGTTCTCATACCGTGCATTGACCCTCCTGCCAACGTAAGAGCTGGGAGAAGGCGGCTTTGAAGACGAACCACTCGGGTTCGAAAGCACCCTCTTCCAGCATTCGCCAGCGGGTCTTTTCCTCGTCGCGGCGCTGTTCGGACCAGGCGTAGAAGCCGAGCTCCGGCCGCTCGAGAAGGTCGTGCTCCTGGTAACGATCCAGGATCGGCAGGATCTCGTTTTGGTCGATCTCGACCTCGTAGCCCAGGCGCTTCATTTCAGAGAAGCAGACGGTTTGGACAAAAACATCTACCTCCCGGGGCAGGTGCTGACGATAACGGCCGACCGAGTCGCTGGTGACACGTGTTGTTGCTCGGTGTGATGAGTTAGAGCGCCAGAGCTCGCCTGACTGCGTTTTGAGATCGCCTTCAAGAGCGTCTTGCGGTAGACGATCGAGCCCCAGGAAGTCCGTGATCCGTGCCATGGTCAGCCCTGGATTGCAAGCTAGATCTTCGTAGCGGATCGCGAGAAAGCCCGGATCATCTTGATGGGCGAGGGCAAAGGAGATGCTCTTACGCCACTGGCGGAGGTTGAAGAGCAGCGGCTTTCGGCGGCCGCCGAATCGATGACCTCGCCCGTAGTCTAGGGAAGAGATCACGTCCCGCGGATCACGTACGATCTCGACGACCCGAGCACCCTGTGCCAGGAAGTACGGGATGTATTCTTCACAAGTGGTTTCCTTTGAACCGAGGACGCGATGTTTCGCGTCGTCTGCGAGTGAGTTGAGGTAGTGCCCGACGAAGCCATTGAGCGATGTTGAGCGATATCCTTCGAGCGCCTGGAAAGGGTCCTCGGGCTTGGTGTACTGGCCGTCAAAAGGAGCCATCTCTTCGAGCGTCGCTCGGCAGAAGGATTCGTCTAGCAGGAAGTTGTCGAGGAACTCCCGGAAGTCCTCTGGGGCGACCCAGTGGCTCCGGAACAAATCGGTCAGAGGATACCGTCGCTCGGCGGCTGGCCGGTCGCCGAGCGTTGAGAGAAAGGCCGCCTTGACCCTGACGTAGAGCAAAGGCAGGGGCTGGGAAAAGACCAGAGCCTGCGGATGGAGCGACAGCAATTTGTCGATTAGGGTCGTGCCGGAACGCGGCATACCGGTGACAAAGAGATGATCAGGCAACGGCGGCGTTCCTCGGCCGATGGTTGCGCTCAAATGCTGGCCTGCCGGCGGCGCAGAGACTCTGGCCGTGGCGAGCTGCGAAGAATCGCTGGCGCCTCGGGTCCGGTGTTCATCACCAGGTCGATGGCGGATTGATGCGTCAGGAACTCGCCGAAGGCCTGCTGGTAAGTTGGGTGCTGATAGTTCTGGAAAACGACCTCGATACCCGACTGCCGGAAGCGATCGATGTCGATGAAGTCGGCGGCCTTGGCCCCGTCGTAGAGAAGATCGGCACCAAAGTGTCGACAGATGTCGATGATCCGCTGGTTCTTGTCGTGTTCTCCTCCGTGGTCCTCTTCGGCCCTTGGCACTTCAGACGAAAAGGACGTCGGCGTCGAGATGTCGAAGTAGGGACAGAGCAGTCGTGTCAGACGGCAATTGAGCGCGAGGAGCTGGGTAGGAGCTGCTTCGAGCTCGCGCTTCAGCTCACTGAAGAGTGGTTCGAAGTGCGGACACTTGCAATAACTCACCTCGATCGAACGCAGATGACGCCGGCGCCAGTCCTGTTGATAGTTGATTTCGATGTCACGGATCTGGGCGTGCCGCGGGTGTTTCTTCACCGGTACAGTCAACCAGATCGAGTCGCTAGATGTCTTGATCCGGTTGCGATTACGCCAGTCGCGACGTGTATATTGGACGTCGTCCATGAAAATGAAACGATCCGCCATCGCCATCTGCTCGAAATAGCCTAGCCATGGCAGGTAGACCGGCTGGAGAATAGCGATGATCTTTGCAGGCGGCACGGCGAGAAGCTTGGTTGGGGAGAATCGCGCTGGGGAGCGACTCTAGGCCGCATTGGGTTGGTCTTCACTTCAGGCTATCCGAAGAATCGGAACCGGGCAAGAACAGGCGCGTCGCATTGCGGTACGGTTCCAACTCCGAACGCCTTGGATGGTAAAGGCTTGGGCCACCTCGGGGTGAGCCTGGACCAGTCTTGCTTCGGTCGCAGCGGTCGCCGACAGGCCCGGGGCCGCAAGCGATCGCCGCGTTGTCGAGGGAACCGGGCGCGGAGGCGATGCGATAAGATCGAGTCGTGAACCATATGGAAAAGATACTTCTGGCGATTCTTGTTGCCTTCTGGGGAGGCTACGGGTGCGGCCAGCCGGCAGCCGAAAAACAGTTCAACGTGGTGCTGATCACGCTCGATACGACCCGCGCCGACCGCTTCAGCAGCTACGGTTACGAGCGGCAGACGACACCTCATTTTGATGCCTTGGCGCAGCAGGGTGTTCGCTTCGAGAAGGCTATCTCCTCAGCGGCCATGACACCGGTCGCCCATGCTTCGATCCTGACCGGGTTGTACCCTTATCAGCACGGTGTCCGCGTCTTGCATGCGGCGAGCGGCTACGAGCTCGCGCCGGAGGTTCCGACTCTCGCCACCGTGCTGAAGCAGGCCGGGTGGACCAACGGTGCTGCACTCAGCGCGTTTCCGGTCTCCGAATACTACGGCTTTGATGCTGGTTTTGATTTCTTCGACAACGGGATTGAAGAGGACGTCGACACGGTGATCCGGCCGAGCACCAAGGGGGCTCGTCTTGTCTGGGGAGCCGGCAGAAATCAGCGCCGGTCGGATGACACTACGGACGTCGCTCTCGACTGGCTCTCGGAGGTCCAGGCGCCGTTCTTCCTATGGGTCCACTACTGGGATCCGCACGAC
>JAJCXQ010000663.1 GCA_029263355.1 Acidobacteriota bacterium
AGCAGCGAGACCGGTGAAACCGGCGCCAACGATCGCGAAGTCGCACCTTTTGGCGCCCTCGACGCGGCGCGACGGCGGCGGTGGCGGCAGCAGCTCCAGCCAGCCACACCGACGGTCGTCGATGGGCTGCTGGCGGAGCCGCCAGGTGCGAAAAGATGTCGGGTGCATCCTCGGTTCCTGCTAAAGAGTCGAAACTTCCTCTTGTTGCGGAACCAGCCTCGGTGTCATCGATCGGCTGAGAAAATCTCGCCCACGGCAGAAGAATCGTGCATCGATTCCTTCGGGGGCGAACCAATTCATCGTGAACTTTTGGACCGCGGTTTGATCGAACAGCTTGCAGGAGTAGATATCGATCGACACGAAGTGGTTCTTGGCCGAGGTGTGAATCTGGATCCCACTCTCGATGATCGGTACCCAGCCGCTATAACCAGGGCGGCCCGGGAATGCTCGGTCGCAGGTTTTGAAGATGTAGGGCTGAGTCTGTTTGGTCATCTCCAGGGAGTCGCAGATCTGGTCGAGAAACTCATAACCGTTGTCCAGATCGCAGCAGATGTCGTGACTACAGCCGAAGCAGTCCAGGATCAACTGATAACCCCAGGGTTGATCGGCGAGCGGGCTGGTTGTCGGGGCGGTGGATTCCATCACTTCGAGATCTCCTCGGTCGTTGGTGCTGGGTAGACGGATTTCGTGCTCGCGGCATTCATGCCGGAACAGGCTCTTGGGTCAGACATTTGTTAGCGTTGAAAGCGGGGATGTTCGGGAAGTCGTGTGCGCCGAGGTCGCCGATGTGTTGGCCGGCGGGGATCCACGATGGCGACAGTTCCCAAGCGCCGTCTGAGAGTGGCTCTTGGTATCCCAGGTCGCGCCACAGACGGCCGGCGAAGTCGGGCATCACCGGTGCTGCCAGGACTGCCAGGACCCGCGCCGCGAGTAGTTCCAGGGCAACTCCGGTGCGGCGCTCCTGCTGGCGCTCTTCGATGTCCCGCCAGTGCATTTCGGATTTGCCAAAGCGTCGCGCTGTCCTGACCAATTCGATCAGCACTCGGCTCAGCCGTTGTAGCGAGAACGTTTCCGGCTCGTAAGCTTCGGCGGCCTCGGCGGTCATCATCTCGAGCTGCCGATAAAAATGGAGGTGCTCGTCGGTCCAATCGCCGGTCGCCGGCACGACGCCAGCGAATTCGGTCGCGACTTTCTGCGCCAGCTCAATGAGCCAGGGCTTGAAGCCTCGCACCAGCTCGCGCTCCACCGTGTCTTCGAATTCGGCGCGGGTGAAATTTGATTGTTCGCGCTCGGGACCGCTGTAGGCGAGATAAAAACGCACCATGTCGCGAGGCGCGGCGGCCAACAATTCGCGCCCCGGGATCGAGTGCCCGCGACTGGTCGAGAATTTGTCGCCGTCGAGACGATAAAACTCGTTGACGACAAACGCCGCAGGGAGGCGTAGCGTCTCATCGAAAGCAAGGTAGAGCGCCGGTAGCATCAGCGCGTAATAAAAACTGTTGTCGAAGCCGAAGAATTGGACGATCCGAGCTTCATCTGAGCTCCAAAAGCTTCGGTAAGATTCCTCTTCATCGTGTGCGCCGTCACCCTCAGTGTTGGCGATGTCGTTTAAATGCCCTGCATAGGCGAGGTAGCGCGCCGCCATCTCGAACCAGACGTACAAGGTTTGGTTCGAGAAGGGAGATTCGCTCTCGTCGCTTCCCTCGGCGTTCTCCATGGTGAAAGGCACCCGAATACCCCAATCAGAAATGTGACTGATGGCTACATCAGGGAGTCCGGCGGCGATCTGCCGTTCGCAGAATGAACGCAGGCGGGCACTCATCGTGGCGCCGCGGTGGAACTTGGTGAGTGCGTCGGCATAACGGCTCAGGGGGAAAAAGAGCCGCCGAAAGGTCCGTGTTGCCGGCGGTGTGTCACAGGCTGAACAGCGGGCGTCGACTATGTCGAGGCAGTCGTTGACGCCACCACAGGTTTCACATGTGTTGCCGGTGACGCCGTCGCCGCAGTGCGGACAGTGACCACAGATATCGGCTTCAAAGAGGTAGCGTTGGCAGATCTCACAATAGGGTGACGGTCCGTCACGGCTTTCCAGCTTGCCGTCGTGCCAAAGACGGTTGAACATCGCCAGCACCAACGGTTCGAATCGCGGCGAGGCGTCAGGACGCAGAAAGAGGTGCATCGAGATGCCTGCCGCTTTCAGTGTTTGTTCAATTTCCGCAACAAAGTGGTCGGCGGCCTCGGGGCCACTCATCCCAAGCTTCTCGCCCATCCGCTCGACGTACATGCAGTGGTCGTCACTGCCGCAAGCGTAATAACCCTCCACGCCACGCAAGCGCAGATAACGGGTGTAGACGTCGGCCGCCAGGTAGGGACCTGACAAGTGACCCACGTGGAGATCGCCGTTGGGGGTGGGTGGCGCCGCGGTCACCATCACCCGCTGCACCGCGGTCGTGCTGGGTGCAGCGGTTGTTTTTTGTGTCGTCGCGTCCCGTGCCCAGAGTTTCTTGTCCTCCCACCACAGGGCGAGGAACATCAAGTCCTCGGTGTCCGAGGTGTTGGTCAGGACGTGTTGGTGGAAGGGGCGCTGAAAAATCACGCTTCCGGGTCGGACAGGGGTCGACTCACCGTCGACCGTCATGGTGCCGGCGCCGCGGACGATGAAGAACGTTTCCCCTTCCTGATGTTGGTGGACTTTGGTCGACTCGCCGGCCGAGAGGATCGCCCAGGCGGCGCCGAAAGGCGGTTCGACGACGCCTTCCCATGGGTAGAGGGATTGGAGGTCGACGTTGTAGGCCTGGACAAACTTTTCTGGGTCGAGATGTTGGACGTGCACGGTGGTGCTCCTGGTCAGCGGTCGGGTCAAGAGCGTGTGGCGCTCGCTGCGACGGCCATCGGTTGATCGGAGGTCAGCGCGGCGACGGCTGAGGTCAGGATGTCCCTGGCTCTCACCGGCAGCAGTGAAAGCACGGTTTCGCTGATGCCGTGGGTGTCCTCGCAATAACCCTGCAGGTAGACGCGGGGGCGAAACGAGGCTCGGGTCGCGATGCTGTAGTCACGACACACCTGGTAGCCGCCGAGGCTGTCGCGCTCGAACCAGGGCGCCAGGGCATCGAGGACCGGATGCTCCTTGCGCCAGACGTAGCCGGTACAGAGCACGAGGCCGTCCGCCGGCAGCACCACCGGGGTGTCCTGCATAACGTCGCGAAAGAGGATCCGGAGCCCGTCGTCGCGGTCCTCCTCGAGGCTCTCGAGCTCGAGAAAGGGTGCGACGCGGCAACGTTCACGGCCGCGGACTTTCTGGCGATAGAGCTTGTCGTAGATACGATGGATCAGCGGACTGTCCATCGCCGCGTAATTGACGTCTTTCAAGTCTTCGAAAAACGGTCGACGTTTGTCGTCGGGCAGTTGGTGGTAATAGTCGACCCACTGCGGGAAGAAGATCCGGTTGGTGAAGTCGCTCTCGTCCACCGGTTTGTAGGCGAAACGCCGGATCGCGGCGGTGACGTCGGCGTTGGGGTAATGGTCCATCAGGTACTCGAAGAGCTCGCCAGCGCTCTGGCCTGAACCGACGACCACGAAGCGGTAAGGAGCCTCGCGATCGGGGAAATCGCTGATGCGGTCGAGGAACTGATGGGAGTGCAAGACTCCTGGTTGACAGCGGAAGTCGAAACCCTCTGGAGCCGTGGGCTCTGCCCCCGCCGCCAGCACCAGTTGACGACTAAAATATTCCACCGTGCAGCCGGTTGCCCGGTCCCTGGCGACAATCTTGAGCAGGGTGGGGTTGTCGAGCTCGAGCTCACCGGAAGCCGAGACCGGTAACACTTCGATCACCTCTTGGCCGTAGCACACCCACCGGTCGAGCTGTTCCGCCGCCCAAGAGAGATAGTCGTTGAACTCGATGCGGGAAGGAAACAGCGTTCGTAGGTTGAGAAACTCGAAGAGTCGCCCACGATCTTTCAGATAGTTGAGAAAGGTGAAGCGGCTACACGGATTCTCGACCGTGATCAAATCCTTGAACACCGTGACCTGGAGTCCGGATTCCTCCAGCAGCATCCCCGGGTGCCAGACGAACTCCGGCCTGGCTTCGAGGAAGAGGCGGTCGAGCTGCTCCTCCTCCGGAGCCTCGGTCATCGCTACCCCCAGCGCCAGATTGGCGACGCCGAAACCGATGCCGATGATGTCGTAGACCCTAGCTTCCGGGCTACGCCCGGGAAAGCGCACTTGCTCCATAACGAAAGCTCCCTCGGTGAAACGAAGCGAGCCATTGCCGAAATCGGCGGCGCGTTTCGTCAGCTCCGGACGCAGGTCCCCGGGAGGTCCCTGCTGAGATCCTCGAGTAGGTAGGTCTCGAGCGATTGATCGCGAGACCTGGGCGGTATTACTTCCCCCGCGACGGAGAGGTAATGTCTATATTGGTATGTATGTATACCAGACGATAAGTGGAGAAGCAAGATTCACTAGAAAAATGCCTCAAATGTTTGGCTGGGCCGCTGGAGGGTCCGGGGGAGAGCAGGTGGGTGTTGGTGGGACCGATGCGTTAACTGGGGGCGAACGGATGTTGGCGGAGGGTAAAACTTGTTCCCTCTACCGCGGGGTCGGCTGGTCAAGCGGCTATTAATGCCCGCCACGAGGTGGGGCGTCCTACCACTTGCCGACGATGGGTTGATCTCCCGTCAAACCGAAGATCGCCCACAGATCTTCCGGCAGTGAGAAGGCGCATGATTCGTCTCGGTCCATCAGGAAGATGCGGCTGGCAGGTCGGTAGATTCCGATATCGTCGTCGCCGTCACGGTTCCAATCGCCGATGATGGGATCATCTCCGGCGAGCCCGAAGAGGCAGGCGAGGTCGGTCGCCAGGGTCCACTGGCCGTCTTCGTTCAGATCCATCAGGTAGAGGCGATTGGAGGGGCGATAGACGCCGATGTTGTCGTCGCCGTCGCCATTCCAGTCCCCGATGATCGGCCGGTCGCCGGCCAACCCCATGAGATCGACCCGATCGGTGGCTGGTGTCCAGGTGCAGCTTTCGTCGCTATCTTGAAAGAACAAGCGGCCGATAGTGATGCCGATGTTGTCGTCACCGTCACCGTTCCAGTCTCCGATGATCGGCCGATCGCCGTTCAAGCCGAACTCGCAGAGCCGATCGTTGGCTGGATTCCAGCTACAGCTGTTGTCCAGGTCCATCAGAAATAGATCTTTGCTCAATCCGTTTTCGGGAGTCGCTCGACGGTAGACGCCGATCTCGTTTTTGCCGTCGCCGTTCCAGTCGCCGGTGATGGGTTCGTCGCCGGAGACTCCGAAGAGGCAGGCCGGATCCGATGCCGACACGGTGCCGCTGTTATCCGCATCGCGCAGAAACACTCGGTCGCGATAGATGCCGACCCAGTCGCTGGTGACCGTGTTGATCGACCAGAAGCCGGTCTCGAGGGTGAACACGCCACCGGTGGCCGCGCCGACAGTGGGCTGGCCGATCGTGCCGGTCACCTTGAAATCGCCCCCGGAGCTCACGCCGCCGCCGGCATCGATCGTGAACCAAGACAGCTCGAAGCCGGCTGAGCCGCGCTTCTCGAGGTAGTCGGCCAAGGTTTCGCCGTTCTGCAGCAGGATCTCTCGTTCATCTTCGCCCGACATCCAGGCCTGCATCTGCTCCGTGTTGAGGAGCTTCAGCACGTCTCTCTCCAGTGAAGAAACCGACGGGTCATGCTCCAACTGCGGATGCTCATGCGTCAGCTCATCCCAAGCAGTGGTCGCCGGTTGGGCGTCGATCCAGACTGGCGCTAGCGCGGCCAACACGGCCCAGCAGGCCGCTAGAATTGCCCCGGTTGGGGTCCACGGTTGATGAGGTTTCATGGCTTCCTCCCCAAGATCATCAAAAAACTCCAAGGTCCTGTGTCCAGGTCATGCTTGGCTTGCTGTCGCGTTTAGCACGTGTCGTGAACACCACATCGCGTTGACGATCCGGCCTGGCTCCAGGCGCCACTGCTCTCGCAGCGATATAACGGGACGGTAAATCCACAAGTGCCAGAGGTTGGCGCTATGCAGAGTGTCCCCGTCGAGTACGTCCGCCCATCCCACGTGCAGATCGCGGACGCTGGGGCAGGTCCGGTTGGACCTTGGGGCCCGGTGGGACCTTGCGCTCCCGTGGCGCCTTGTGGGCCTGCCGAGCCGGCTGGGCCGGTAGCTCCGGTTGGACCCGTGGGCCCTCCACTGCCGGTCAACGCAGCTTGCGCGTAAGGGGTTGCGGTAATGGGTTGGGTCGGAGACAGGGGCACCAACGAGCCAACCCCAGCCGGCCTCACTTGCAACTCCAGCCACAAAGCGTCGCCGGTGAAGACATTTCCGAAATCAACCTCCACCGTGAACAACCCATCCGATACCGGCACATTGAGCAGAGTGGTCGTACCGATGAGATTGCCGAGCACCGGATCGGGTGAATCCAGGAGATTCAGTCGCAGGTCGAAGTCACCGTTGGCCGGACTCCCACTTTGCTCGAGCCGACCCTGGTACGTAAAGGCCGTTCCCAGAGGGACAGCCGAGACGCTGGCTGCTTGCACCCAGACAGCCGCCAGGAGCAATCCGCACACTAAGCTTCTTGGTTTCATCATCTTCTCCACAGCACATTCGAAGGATCGGGATTGGATCCGCCAAGTATCCGCATGTATCTCACATCAATGGATCTCACAGCAATGAATCTTGCAGCATGACAATTCAGCTTCGTTCAACGCCCCATTATCTCAGACCGTTCATCGTCTGGATCCTCTAACCAAGCGTACCAGATCGGGTAGGGGGTGCGTCTACCCAAACGTATTCCAGAGTAGTCTGACATCACCTCTCTGCCAGCGTCTGTGACTAACCGGACGTCTCGGGATTTATACAACCCATTGAAAACAAGTCTCTTCTTTACCCCGAAGGGGTCAGATACCAAAGCCCAGGGTCAGCGAAGCGCCACCCTGGGTAGAGACCGGTCCATGGATCCGAACCCTGAATGGGTTCTATAAGCCGGCCGACGCGGGACGAGGGAATAATGAAACCCTTTCAGCGTCGGGCGTGGATCGGATTCCGCGGTCTTGGCGACCAGCAACAAGGATTTGTTACTGGGAAGCGTCGGGCGCGGATCGGATTCCAGGGTATTGGCGTGCCCTTAATCAGGATTTATTCTCGATCGGGGTCTCGCGAGCGTTGGGAGACCCGGTCTTACGCTCGATCGTGGTCTCGCGGGCGTTGGGAGACCCGACTTTACGCTCGATCGGCGTGTCCTCGACGTTGGGGTACCCGACTTTACGTTCGATCGGGGTGTCCTCGACGTTGGGGTACCCGACTTTACGCTCGATCGGGGTCTCCTGACGTGGAGGAGAGGGCGATCGACGCTCGAGCCGGCTCCAGGCCCGTTCGCAAATCGGAGATTCTCGGCACCGTAACCAGCAACGGCCCACTACCGAGTCGCCTGGCACACTCAGGGCACGGCAGGCACCTTCAGCTTCGTGCCTTTCCTAGCCGCCATATCGAGATCTCCTTCTTCAACACGTTGACAATGAGAGTGGTGTCAATCTTAGGAAAATAGTAAGCCTTGAGAATCTCGGGGTTGCCCCTGTCGACTCGCAGCTCCGAATATTTCCCGAACCTCTGAACCCAGTCAGCTGCGTGCCAAGGGTCGCCCATTGCGACGTTCATCATCACCCACTTCTGCCCGTTCTCCTTGAACTGCACGACAGCCGCTGACTCCCCAGACCCAGCGAGTGTAAGACTCGATACCGCGTTTACCTCTCTTGTAATGCCAGTCGCTCGTGAAACCGTATCTTGGAAGCCCCAGCGAGGGTAAAAGGCCGCCTCGGCATCATACTCGCCCGCCGGGAGATCTCTGGTGGAAAACGTTACCGCGCCCTCGCCATTAGATACTCGTACGCGTTGATTCTTGCCGACCCAAACGTCGTCGTCTGCCTGGCCATGTAGTGAAACGCCGGCCATCACCACGACTGTACCAGGGATATTGCTGCGGATTTTTAGGCGCACGTCTCCATTCGGAAGTAGCTCTGGCTGTACTGATAGCAAGTATTCATCCGGCGCATCCAACGTCGGATCTTTGATCTCCTCCGGTGGAGAATTAGCAGTTGTTTCATTTGCCTCTTCTGCTTGCGGCTCGGGTATCGTTTCAGCAACAACTACCGGCTCGTTCACGGGCGCCGGTTTAATATGATTTTTTGGGTTGTTGAACTGGTAGATAGAGTGGGCGGACCACAGAATAGTCAGCATGGAAAGTCCAATATGCTGTCTTTGTCTCCGAGCTCCTCGTCCCAGAATTCCTGGGGTTGCACCGCGGTCTTCAGGGCGCGCGCGATACGGGTCGCCAGGGCGCGCAGCAGGTTTCCGAGGCTTGCAGGGTCGAGGCGTCGTCATCCCGCCCCGCCAGCGGCAGCTCCGCGGTTCTCTCCACCGCCGCAACCACCTGCCCGCAGATCGCCTCAAACGGATCTCCGGGTCGCCAGAGGGCGTATTGAAACGGATTCAGGTAGGAGCCCAGGTCGTAGGGTAGCTCGCCTTCGAAGCCTGAGCGGATCGGCAGGATCCGCAACTTGTTCTCCCGCTCCAGCTGATGCGCCAGCGCCACCTCCTGTCGAACCATGTCGCTACGGATCGACTCCGTGGAGAGAATCACGACGAAAAATGCCGAGGCGCGGATCTGGCGGTCGATCTCGTCGACCCAGCGGGTGCCGAACTCGATCTGCCGATCCATGAAGACCGGCTGCTGGCGCACCTCGAGGGCCGCAGCGAGGGCCAAGGCGAGACCCTCATCCGGCTCGACGTGGCAGTAGCTGATAAAGACCTGTCCCATAATCGTCAAATCATGAAAGGTGCCCGCAGAAGAGTTTCGAGTCGGCCAAGCTAATCTCATCGGTCAGATCGGAGAGTCGGTCCGTTGGCATCGGACCCTGGCTACCGAGTCGCCTGGCACCCGCAGCCCGCCTGCTGCCCACGATCACCTCTTGGCCGTAGCGCACCCATCGGTCGAACTGCCCCGCAACTCAGGTGAGGTCGTCGTTGAACTCGATGCAGGACGGGGAAAGTGTTCGTAGGTTGAGAAAGTCGAACAGAGCCTTCGAGGCGCGACTGACGCCAGTCCAAGAGCTCGTTGGGACTTGACGTTGCCAGCAAGTCCGCGAGGTTGTGTGGAGAGGATTTCTACCCAACATTATTTACCGAAGAGCAACACCCTTCTACAGGGGCGATTTCGGGCGCCCTGTTGACGCAGGTTCAGCTGACTTCGACCGGGCTATTCCCGTGGGAGGAAACGTGTCAGGAGATTCCGATTCAAAAGGGTCTGATCCACCCCGAGAGGTCACGGTGGGGACCATCGAAGCCGGCGGCAACGTCATCGTCGCTGGCGAGATCGGAACGGTAAATCTTCAGGGCAAGCCTCTACCCATCGGTGGCGGACCGAACCGAGCCTCGTTGAATGCCGTCGCCGGTTTTGCAGGTGGTTCGGCTGCAATAGCGACTATCCGTTGCCAGGAATTCATCATCCGGCAGTACACCGGAATTAGTCTGTCGGAAAATTTCTTGATTGATGAGGCGCGCGCTAACGGTTGGTATAACGACGATCGAGGGACGAGGCCAAGTGACATTGGGAAGCTGCTCGAGTTGCACGGTATCCCAGTTCGCCGATACACCGACGCCAGTTCGCGGCAGCTCGCGACAGAGCTCGGAAGCGGCCACAGGATCATCGTCGGAGCCGAGAGCCACGACGGCTGGAATCAGAATCCGATTCTCGCGGACATCCACCATCGGCTCGGCTTAGGTACCTCCGACCCAATAGTCGTTTCCCGAGTTGATCCGGGTGAGCCTGGTCCTGAGAACGTCGTCGTCATTGCTCCCGGCATGGGTGGAGCGGCCGCCCACTATCCCATGGAGCAATTCCTTGGTGCATGGAATGAACACGGTTTCTTTATGGTGGCAGCGCAGGGGCCGCCGCCGTTCGAGCTCATGCTCCATGAAATGCGTTCCCTGGAGAACGATTCCGGTGGCCTTGGCGACCCCGAGCAACCGTTGGCAATCCCATTGGAAAGCGACTTTCAAGAGTCCTATTTGCCGCTGGCGTATGACCTTGACGACCCCTTCTGCGTGGATCACGAAGACCAGTCGTTCAACGCCGACTGTGATGTTCTAGGCGACGACGGGGGAGATGACTTTGGCTGACGCTTCTGCATCACAGCGGGTGCCTCTGGTTGAGAATCTCGACGCGATCACCGACTTCAACGAGCACTTGCGGGTTGTCGATGAGCTCCTGCTGCGCTACGTCTCGGAGTCCCGGCGGAGTGCTTTTGCCGACAAAATCGATGGGATCACGCGGCGTGCGGCCGACCCTTCCCTGAATCTTGCGGTGATCGGGGAATTCTCCAGCGGTAAAAGCACCTTCATCAACGGTCTTCTGCGCTCGCGTCTGCTCAAGACCGCCAACATTGCGACCACGGCGGCGGTGACGAGGATTCGCAAGGGGCCGGTGCTGACGGTCACCGCTTCATTCACCGACGACACGACGGTCGCCGTGGCCGAAGAAGACTTCAGTGAGCTGCATCGGGTGTTGAGCGTGCTGCAGCCCGAGGTGGAATCCAACGCTTCCTTGAAGGATCTGCTCGATCGCCTGACCTCTGATCCGAAGGTGGCGAACGGTGTGCGATTCATCGACATCGAGTTCCCAGCAGGAGAACTGGCCGACGACATCGTCATCCTCGATACGCCGGGCATCGGCGCGGGCGCCGCGGATGCCTCCAACCATGCGCAGGTCACCCAGTGGGTCGTCAACGATCTAGCGGATTGCGCCCTGGTGCTCATTCCCTCGGCTAACGCGATGACCAGCACGCTGATCGAATTTCTCGAGGGTTACGCTCGGGCGTTCCTGCACCGTTGCATCTTCGTGATCACTGCGATGGATCGTTTGGACGAAGACGAGCGTGCCGAAACCCGGGAATATGTCTGCTCGAAGCTGCGCGAGAATCTCGGGCTCGAGTCCCCGATTGTCTTCGAGGCCGCGGCGGTGACGATGATTCCGATCGCGCGCATGCCCGAGTCGATGCAGGAGACATGGCCTGCTTGGCAGTCGCGGTTCGTGGCGCTCGAAGGGGCGGTCCGCGAGGCGTTGTTGCGCGACCGCTCAGTGATCATCGCCGAACGCCTGATTCGCCTATTGCAGGAGCTGCTGGTGGAGATGGACCGCGAGTTGGCCGCGCGGCAGAACACATTGCAGGCCGAAGAGCGGCTGCTGCGCGAAAACACGGTGGCGGCGCTGGAAGTGGTCCTCGAGGGTCTGCAGGCGCGCAGCATCGTCGAGTTGGAGCAATATCGCCGACAGGTTCAGGTGCGGTGCAGACAACACCACGATATCGCGGTGACGAGCACCCGGGAGTGGCTGGATGGGCTGATCGAAGAATCGGGTTGGGATATCAAGGAGTACGAGACGAAACTCCATCCCCAGGTTGCTGCCGGGGTTGAGCATTACGCCCGGCATTATGCCCAGACCGTCAACCAGGAGCTTGCAGGGCTTTTCGCCTGCTGCGAATCGTTGGCGGCCGGCTTCGCGCGGCAGTTCGAAGACAGCTACAAGGAGTTGTCTTCATTGGGTGTGGCTGTTTCGGTACCTGCGGTCGAGGTTGCACCGGCACCCGACCCCAGCGTCTTTGGCTCCGCACTCGAGCATTCGGCCCAGCAATTCGGCCAGGACCGCCGACGCGATGCGGCGGGCGAAGCGGTGGGCTGCCTCGCCTTGGGCTGGCTGGGATCGCTTCCCGGAGCGTTTCTCGGAGCGGTTATCGGAGGGTCGCTGGGCGGGCTGTTTGGTGACGATGCATGGTCGCAATTCTTGAATACGATGAGCGGGGGCCTCCTCGGAGTGGGCATTGGCTTTGTCTTCGGGCTCATCGTCACAATGCTCGCCGGTGGCCGTTTCGGGAAGAAGATGGCGGGAGCGGCCGGTCCCAAGCTCGCCGCCCGCCAGAAGCGGCTCCAAAGCCATCTCGCGGCCGCCGTCGATGCGTTCTTCGGCCAGGCACGTCAACAGTTCGATGACCACATCGATCGCGTCGCTCGCGAGACGCTCACGGCGTTCGGTACTGCCGTCGATCGGCACAAGCAGGAATACAGCTCGGCGGTCGAAAGGCTTCGCCGCGAGCATGACCGTCAACAAGAGGCCGTAGCACGGAAGATCGCCGAGGCTCGCGTCGCCAGCGCGGACCTTTCTCAGCGTGCTGCAAGGCTCGAAACGATCCGCCGTCGGCTGATGCGATCATCCACAGCGGCTTAGGGAGAAAAAGTATGCAAGAAACAGTGCTCTCCGATTGGGTGCGGTCTTTTCGTGACCTGGCTCGGCGCGCGGGGCGGACCGATCTGCTCGAGGCTGCCCACGGCGAGGTCGCCCGTCTTCGCCGGGACGGGATTTATCTCATCTTTGCCGGTGGTACAAATTTTGGGAAATCGACGCGTATCAACGCGCTGCTCGGGCGCAGCATCCTGCCAGTTTCCTCGATGCGTTCAACGTCTGGCATTTCTATTCGGGTCGGAAAGAGTGAGACTGCCGTCATCGATGGCGAGACGAAGCCCTTTTCCGTTCTCGACACGATTCTTCAAAAGGAGCCTGCCGCCGACGTTGAGGTCTCCCTCACTAGCGACTGGCTCGAGGCGAACCGCCTGTGCCTCGTCGAACGGCCGCCGCTCGACGCTTCCGATGAGGATCTGGAGTCGATCCTCGGCGCGACGTTGCGCGGTGCGGATATGGTCGTTCATCTGGTCAACGCTCTCATGCCAATCAACCATCTCGATGCCGCGTTGCTCACGGAATGTGCTCGCCGCGAGTTGCCGGTGATTGTGGTTGTTTCTAAAGGCGATCATCTTTCGACCGAGGACCGCAGTACGGTCTTGCAGCACGTGGAACGGCATATCGCCGGATCGGGACTCAAGGCGCCGGTGATCGATACTGAAGCCGCCGCCGGCATCGAGGACCTGCGCGAAGCGATCGACACCCTTGTCGCATCGGTCGACGTCGCGAGAATTCGGTTGAGGCAATCGAAAGAGGGGTTATTCACAGCGCTGGACCAGCTCGAGCTCGTGGCTCGCGCTGGACTGGAGGCACAGGAATTAAACTCTCGCAAGCGTTCAGGCGAGCGGAAAAAGCGGCAACAAGGATTCGAGGCGCAAGATCTCCTTTGGACCGAGATCGAACAATGCTTCGAGGCTCGCCGCCATAAGCTGGACGAGCAGGTTCGACAACACCTGGAACGTAACCGCGCCGCAACCCTCGAAGCCTTGTTGTTTGATCTCGAAAGGAGCCGCAACGTCGGTCAGTGGTGGAATAGAGACCTCTCATTTCGTTTGCAGCGCGAGCTCAAAGGTGTTTCTGGCCAGGTATCGAGCTCGATCAGCCGGCTAGTTGCCGGCGACATCCGTTGGCTGCAAGAGCAGCTGCGCGACAACTTCAAGCTTCCGCTTTCAGCGCCATTCGTCGACCCAGGAATTGCTGTAGACGATATCGAAATCGAGCCATCGGACGTTGCTCTTGCGGATATGCGGAATCTACGTGTCGCTTCTCGTCTCGGCACTGCCGCGACAGTCATTTTGGCTGGCTTAGTGCTCACACAAGCCAGCATCGGAGGCATCATGCTCGCCGTCAGCTCGATGTCCGGTTTGGCTGCCGACCAGATCGCGCAAAAGCTCACGGACAAAGATCGATCTGCGGTGCGAGGAGAGCTCGATCGACTCGTTCAGCAGGTTTGGCTCGACCGAGCGACGCAGATCTCAGCACGGTTGAAGAACGGCTACGACGAGATCATCGTCGCTATGAAGAGGGAACAAGAAAACTGGCATGAATCGCAAGAGCTGGCACTTAGCCGTCCGACGGAAGCCGCTAACGCTGTCGATTGGCAGCAGTTACTCGAAGACACTCAGGCGCTCGCTGCCAAGATGATGAGACGGGGTGAAGCATGACGTCTGCCGTCGAAAATTCCGCAAGCCTTCTCGAGCTCTACGTCCATCGCCGTTCCGAAGTGTTGGCCGTCGCGCGCCGACAGCATGAAATCTTGGGCAACCTCGGTCTCGACGAGACGCAGTTCGAAGGAACGAACATAGTTGAGCTGATAGAGGAGTTGATCAAGCGCCTGGTGTCCGAGCGACTGCGGGTGTTGGTCATCGGCCGCTTCAGCGCGGGTAAGTCGACGTTGATCAACGCCCTGCTTGGCGACGCTGTTCTGCCTGCCTCGCCGGTGCCGACAACGGGCGTGCTGTGCGAGATTCGTCATGCCGATGAGGCTCACAAGAAGGCCACGCTGCATCCGAAGCAAGGCATGGGCCCTGCCGGAAGTAGCGAGCCCTTCGACGTAGCGATCACCGATCTGCGCGAGGAGATGGGAAAGTACGTGAAGATCGATTCACGCAAGACCGAATGGGAGAGCCGTTATCACAAGCTGGCACTCTACTGGCCGCTGGAGCTCTGTGAGCATGGTGTCGACATCATCGATTCGGTTGGCCTCGACGATCCCGACGCGCGCGATCAAATTACGATGGAGCAGACGGCCACTGCCGACGCCATCATCTATTGCATGAAGAGCCATGATGCGTACTCGGCGAAAGACAAGCAGGTGATCCGATTCCTTCAGTCACTCGGCTATCGCTCCATCTTGTTTGTCATCACCTACTGGGATCACATCAAGGAATCAGCTGCTTTCGGCGAGATGAGTGAAGAGGCTTACGCTGCGGAGCAGCGGCGAAATTTGGCCGAATGGACGGAGCTCGGGAACGATGGGATCGTCTTTGTCGATTCGAAGTCGGCGCTCCTCGCCAGGATGCAGAACGATGCCAGCAAATTGATCGACTCCGGGATCGAAGGACTGGAAGACCGATTGCAGCGCTTCCTGAGCGAGGAGAAGGGCCGCGCTAAGCTGCTCACTTCGTTGTGGACGCTGCGAGCGGTGAACCGGACCGTCCGCACGGCAATTCCGACCCGCATGGATCTGTGGCAAACCACGACGAGCGAGCTCGAGCAACGCTATCAAGAGGCAGAGGTCCCTCTACAGTCGCTGGAAGCGGAGCGACAATTGATGGTCGCAAGGGTCGACCTTGCCGCCAATGATATCGCTCGCGAAGCGCGCGATGCCGCCGGCCGCCAGATTCTCGAGCTGCCGGATCGGATCAAGAGTTGGGCTGATGAGTACGAGCTCGAAGGCAAACTCGGCTTTCCGCCGACCAAGGGAAAGATAGAGGCCGTCGTCAATGAGATGGTTGGCCATCTCAAGGAAACGACGGAGGAAGATATCGCACGCTGGACGCAAGAAGAGCTGGCGCCGATGGTGACGGCTCGCACGCAAGAGTTGGAGGCCTCCCTAGAGGTGAGGGCCCGAGCGTTCCTCGAAAAAGTCGACCAGCTGCGCATTCAGGTGAGCGTCGGTGTGGACGCGGACATTGTCGAGCAACGAGAGGTTTCGGTTTTTGGCCGCATCCTGGCGGGTGCCTATGCGGTGCTGACTCGCGACGTCCTCACGGGCAGTATGGGGGTCTTTCTGGGCGCCAAGGCTATGGCGACGACGATGGCTCTCCAGTTCGCTGCCGGTATCGTGCTGGGTGTTCTAGGACTGATGAATCCCTTTACTATTGTCGCGGCCACGGTGGCTGCGATCCTTGCAGGCGGCTTTCTAAATCTGAAGGCGCTCAAACGTGGGATCAAGAAGAAGGTTGGTGAATCGCTGGCGGCGAATCTCGTCGCGCGGCGCGAAGAGCTCAGCAACGGGATCGAGGAAAAAGTGGCCGAGCGCCTCAGGGAGCTCAAGCAAGCCCTCGACGCTGGCCTCGGTCGGGAAATCGCTGGTGTGCGGGATGAGGTCGAGAAAGTCTTGACAGCCAAGCAGCGTGGCCAGGCCGACGCCGAAGTCGAGATCCAAAAGCTGAAAGCCCTCCAGAAGGCCAACCTCGAGATCGAGGAACAGATCGACGCACTGATGCACGAAGCGGCTCCGACCGGATAGCGTCCTCCGGTTTCGGTCACTTCCATTCTCCCTCCAGGACAAAACCCGCCCAATAATACGCCGCCCGCCACCGCTCCTGTTGGCGCATCCAAAGCTGTGCCTGCCGGAGCGCTGCGGGCGGCGAGAGTCTCTCGACCAATAGCCCTCGGTAGAACGCCGCCATCAGCTCCGAAGTGGCCTCGTCGTGAACGTCCCAGACACTCACCAGCAGGCGGGAAGCCCCGGCGTAGAAGAAGCCGTGTGCCAGCCCGACGAGGCCTGCCCCCTGGGCCTGCCGTGTCAGCGCCGTGCGGCAGGCGCTGAGCACGACGAGGTCAGCAGGCAGGTCGAGGGCGTAGATCTCGTGCAGGCGTAAGTGTCCGTCTCTGGCTTGCCCTGCCTCGTCGAACATGGAGAGGGCGATTCCGGAAAGCTGTGGATGCTCCTCGTGTAAGAGGCCGTGGGTCGCGAAGTGCAGGATCCGGTAACCGTTTAGGTCCCCACTGCGCACGAGCTCCGGGTGCGCTGCGAAGCCCAGTGCGGCCAGCCGCTGATCCGGCGCCACCAGGGCCAGGATCGACTCCGCCTCACGTCGGGTGTGCGGCAACTCGACTAGGGTCGGCTGAGAGGAGGTTGTCCTCACCGTCGATGGCATCCGATGGTGGTTCGTGGAATAGACGGCGGCGGCGATGACAGCAAGCTCTTTCGACGGTGCCGGTCGCTGCGCAGCGCGCTCCCGCAACGTCTGCATCACCGCTGCCGAGGGTAGGTGGACAACCTCGTGGCGGTCGACGACAAATTCAGGCGCGCCTTCCGCCACCTGGCTGGTGAGAGGCAGTGCAGCGAAAGGCACGTAGTGCAGCAAACCGTCGCCCACCACCAAAAGCCGGTGCTCCTCGAGTTTGTCGCGGACCGGGCCCAGCAGCATGTTGCCCAGCTGCTGTGTGAGCTCCGGCAGCTGACGCCGCATGCGCCGCTGCTGGCTGTTGCGCAAGCCTTGGTAGACGCGCCACGCTAGCTCGTCAATGCTCCGCCGCTGCGGCAGCACATGGCTCTCGATACCCTCGCGGCTGACCACGAAGAGGTAGCTACGCTCCTCGCCGAGTACATAACTCAGCAGTAAGGTGTCGGAGGCCAGCAGCTTGCGAACGTCCTCGAACCGCACCGGTGAGGGGTGGCGCAATTCCGCAAAGCGCGGACTCGCTGTGCGGATGGCCGCTTGCACGTCGGCCAGCTCGCCCAGCAGTCTGCGCACTGTCTTCTCGAGCGGGCCGATGTCGCTGTCGTCTCCCTCCAACTGCACAAGCGATTGCCGGCGCAACTCGGCGGCGTTCAACCGGCGTTGTAGGGCCCGTTCCTGCTCCAACAGTTCCTCGGGCACCCCGGAGCGGACGTCGACTCGCGCTTCCAACAACATCTCGTAGAGGTGGCGCGCCCGTGCCAGGTCGCTGACCTCGAAGGCGCGGGCGACGCGGTTCTCGTCCGGGGACTGCTCGTGGAGACGCATCAAGATTTCTATATGGAGCGCCGAGTACTCCTGCCAGAGGGCCAATACGGGCGCGGGGTGTCCTTGGCGCAGAGCGGTGGCACGCAGCTGATCGACCAGGGCGATCGCCTCCTCGATACGCTCCAGGGCAGCATCGAGGTGTCCAGCGTCGCGTTCGAGGCGCGCCTGGCAGAAGCGCACGTGGGCTAGGGCGGCTCGATCGCCGAATGCCGCAAAAACCTGCTCCGCTTCTTCGAGGAGCTTCGGATCTCGCTTCAGGCAGCCCAGGTTGGACACGGTATGGGCGGTGTGGATGCGGTCGGTCGACGCGCGGTAGATCTCGAGACTGGCCTCGAAGGCTTGCCGCGCGTCGTCTTCGCGGCCGAGCTCGAGGTAGGCGCTGCCTAGGCGGTCGAGCGCGCCGGCC
>JAJCXQ010000664.1 GCA_029263355.1 Acidobacteriota bacterium
TAGGCGTGGCGGGTTGCGCGTTGGTGGATGGGGGGCTGGTGCACCTGACCGCCTACGTGGAGTAGCGTGATCGGGACTTGCCACACCAACCGAGATCAGTTCGGGCTCCAGGTTCAGGACTCACTTCCCATGGAAGTCATAAAGCCCCCTGCGAAAGAGCGATTCATCGCACTCGAGTGGCGAGGCCCGTATCTCTGGCGGAAAGGAAAACTGGTCTCTCATCCAGTCCATCCAGACCAAGTCCATGAAGACGGGCCCGGGCTCTATCTGGTCGTTGCGGACAGCCACGATGGTGGACCCTCCTCGCTTCGCTACATCGGGAAGGCGACGAAGTCGATCTTCGACCGACTGAAGAAGCACGCGAGTTGGCTAGAGACGGAGTGGAGGCCTGAGATCTATGCGGCTCGGGTCCACACCAAGAAGGATCTAGCGCTGTTGTCCGATGCGGAAGAGCTGCTCATCTACGCACATTCGCCTCCGTACAACAGCACGAGCATCGCGGAAACCCCGAAACTCGCTGGGCCGCTTCGGATCTGGAACGTCGGGCGCGCATGGCGGCTCGATGCCGAGTTGTCCTCGTCCCATCCCTTCTTGGGCTCGGGCTGAGCAAGCGCTTGTCGATGATCGATCTCGAGGAGCGGATCCGGGGGAGCCTGCTCGCGGGCGCGGTAGGCGACGCACTCGGAGCGCCCGTGGAGTTCCTCTCGCTGAAGGAAATCCACGACCGGCACGGGTCGCGCGGCGTCACCGGTCCCCTTCCTTCCTATGGCCAGCCCTTCGCCATCACCGACGACACACAGATGACGCTCTTCGTGGCCGAGGGGCTGGTGCTCGCTTCTCGAGCAGGCGCTCTGCAGAAACCGTCGGAGCGATTGCGGATCCTGCACCGTGCGCACCTGCGATGGCTGCGAAGCCAAGGCGCGAGCTCCCGGCACCCCACGTTCGGCCGGTGCGAGGATGAGGGATGGCTGATCGGCCTAGAAGAGCTCCATCAGAGGCGCGCACCGGGGCACACATGCCTGAGCGGGCTGCAGAGCCCGCGCATGGGCACGATCGAGGAGCCGCTCAACACGAGCAAGGGATGCGGCGGGGTGATGCGCGTGGCACCCGTGGGCCTGGCCCTAGGCGTCCAGGATCCGTTTCGGCTGGGGGCAGAGGTGGCCGCGCTCACGCACGGGCATCCGAGCGGGTACCTATCGGCCGGGTTCCTGGCGGCGGTGCTGAGGAGCCTCCTTGCCGGCGACGATCTCAGACAAGCCTGCACCGCTGCGCTGGAGGAGCTCGCGCGATGGCCGGGCCACGAGGAGACCACGGAGGCGGTCCGATCCGCTCTGTCCCTCGCCGGGAATGGCGAGCCGACTCCTGAGCGGCTCGAAACGCTCGGCGGCGCGTGGGTTGGCGAGGAGGCGCTGGCCATCGCGCTCTACTGTGTGTTGGTGAGCGAGAATCTGGAAGCTGTGCTCCTCCTGGCGGTGAATCACGGGGGCGATAGCGACAGCACGGGGGCAATTGCGGGCAACATCGCGGGAGCCGTCTGGGGCGCTGGGGGAATCCCGGCGAATTGGATCGAGCCGTTGGAGCTTCGAGACGAAATCGAGAAACTGGCTGAGCTCGTGCGTACGGGCGGAGCCTGATCGGCGGTAGTTCTCCCTCGAAATCAGAGGACCAGTGAATGAGTGATGGATTCGACTTGGATGCTCCCTGTGGGCGACATCTTGCCTTCCGCAATCTCGTCGAATGCGGAGAGACCTGGGAGGCAAGTTCCCGATCGCCGCGACCGATCTCGAACATCCCCCGGGAGCCCAAGACCGTGGAGGCGCTTCTGCGACTCGCCCGCGTCATTCTGGATCCGGTCATCGATCATTTCGGATCCATCGAACTGACGTACGGGCTGTCCGCCAGCCAGCTTTCGAACCGCGTGAAGGCCGCAGTGGGACAGATATCGCCCAAGCACGATCAACATGCGGCCCACGAAGTCAACTCAAAGGGGAATCCGGTGTGCGATCGGGGTGGTGCATCAGCAGACTTCTCGGTTCCTGGGGCGTCGTCGCTCGAAGTTGCCAGGTGGATCGTTGGGAACCTCGAGTTCGACCGGCTCTACTTCTATGGAGACGATCTACCCATTCACGTGAGCGCCTCTTCAGACCCCAAGGGCGCGATCTCCGTGATGAACACGTTGCCGAACGGCAACCGAGTCCCCTCCAATCGGACCAAACCCGGGTTTCTAGCCGGCGATTGACCGCCTGCCTCGGGACTCACAAGGATGATTCGTCTGGTTTCAGGGAGATATGCGGAGATCGGCAGGCTCGGACCGCACGCTCTGCGCGTGGGGCTTCGGGGCCCTTCGAGACATGGGGCCCTTCCTCACCTCGCGGTGGAGAAGGCACCCGGAGAGCAGGCACGAAGCCGTCCTGGGCACTTCGTTGCCTGTCGGAGCGTACGCTGCGCTGCTGCTGGGCGAGGTGCCGGAGCAACCGCCTGCAGAGAATCGAAGAGAGGCGATCGACCGTGTGCGGGAGGCAGTCTGTCTTGTAGAAGCGGAGTAGGCAGGGCGGCTGACGCCAATCCCCTACCCGACCTGCATGAGTTGAGGCCCAGGTAGTCTCCTCCCATTGCGAAAATGCGGCCGCATGCGCTTCCATCCCATGGAGGTCATCGGCAGCCTCCATGGCAATCGTTCGAATCGACGGCGAGAAACTTCAGCCTCTCTCGAGCACGACGTTCGGAGAGTCAGGAATCAGTGAGCGGCAGGATCTCCAACGCCTTCTGCGGGCGAACGTGGAGATTCTGGACCCGGATATCCTGGTCATCGCTGAAGAATTCAGCGAATGGCACGACAGCCAGCGAAGGATCGATCTTCTTGCGATCGACCGGGATGCGCGCCTGGTCGTGATCGAGCTGAAGCGCGATGACTCCGCACACATGGAGCTTCAGGCCCTCCGCTATGCAGCGATGGTCTCGCCCATGACCTTCGACCAGATCTGCAGGGTTCTTGGAGACACCCTGCGAACCGGCGGGATTGATCGCGACCCGGTCGAGATCCTACTCGAGCACGTGGGCATGGACGTGACTGAAGGCGAAGACGCGTCAGAGCTGGCCATCGGCGACCCGCGAATCGTCCTCGTGTCGTCTGACTTCTCGCGCGAAGTCACCACGACGGTCCTCTGGTTGCTGGACAAGGGCATTGACATCCGATGCGTTCGGATGCGGCCTTGTCTCGATGGAGACAACCTCTATGCCGAGGTCCAGCAAGTGCTTCCTCTTCCCGAAGTGGAGGAGTACCTGACCCGACTCCGCGACAAGCGGCGCGACAACGCCGCCGCCGCGGAGAGCTCGAGGAGCGTTTCGGACTTCCGAAAGGCGCTTCTTCCTGAGTTTCGTCCTGTCGGTGAAAGACTCCTCGATTGGTTCTCCGAGAACTCCTTTCGCTTCTACTTCGGCTCTGCACGGGGGGGCGTGAGCTGTGTGCCCATCCTCGATGTAGGAAGGGAGAACAGGTATCTGCTTCGGTTCACGACCAAGGGCAAGGTCGAGATCCGGACGGACTGGGTTCGGGTGAGACCTCCTTTCGATGATCCCGCAGACTGGCGAGAGCTGATCGAGCGCTTGAACAGGGCGGGCCTTGAGCTGCCGTGTGATGTGGGCACCTCACGACCGTCCTTTGCCCTCTCGCAGCTTGACGAGCCCTCGGCGATGGAGGCGTTCTTGAGCACCGTCGAGTGGTGGGCCGCTCAGGTGCGGCAAGCAGAGGGTCAGTCAACGTGACGGAGAACCGGCTATCGCTGAGTGGTGAACCGTGCGAGACCCTCGACTCCCTTGTGGACGCACTTCCTGATGGTGAGCTCGCTTCACCGCTGCGATCCACTGTGCCCTTGATTGCGTACTGGGACCGCCCGGAGGCTCGTCTGGCCCAGCTCACGGAACTGATCGGTGTCCCTTGTCCGGCCGACCCACACTTCCACTTTGAGTTCCCGGTGCCGGTGCGAAGAGGGACAGGCAAGCCGTCCTTCACGGATCTCATGGTTCTCGGGGATGGGCAGGTAATCGGGATCGAAGCGAAGTACCTGGAACCCCCGTATGAATCCGTGAGCACGTGGCTTGGCGATCCCCCTCAACCGAACCGGCGAGAGGTTCTGCTCGGGTGGCTCGAGATGATCGGAGCCGTCACGGGTGAGACGCTCGAGATCGAGCAGGTGCACGACGTCACGTATCAGCTCGTTCACCGCGTAGCCTCCGCCTGCGCGGGCGACGCTTTCGATCGGTCGGTGGTCTATCTCGTCTTCTCTGAGGATCATCGGGGCTACTACGAGGACCAGATTCGGAAGTTCAGGGGGCTCCTGGGGACAGGAGGAGAGCTGAAGCTCTTCCTCGTGTTCGTCCCGTTCTCCGGGTCGAAGACCTACAACGAACTCGTCTCGCGGTGGGGGTCTGGGGAGCGGTCGCTGGCCGCCGAGGTTCGGCCGCTCCTCCAAGAGCGACAAGATTTCACCTTCGCGGCCCCCTTGGTCGCAGATCTCTGAAGGCCTCTGGGGCTCCTCAGCAACCCCTGAATTTCGTTGTGTCAGCAAAGAGTTAGGCGCGGCGATCCGCCAGCAGAGCCGAATAGGTCGATACCTCGAACGGGTGACCTACCCCTGCCACCCGAGGCCGCCAGAACATCTCTCTGGCCCTCTCGCCCCCCCTGGGCGTAAGCTGGTCCCCCTTGGACTAGCCCCCCCTAACAGGTCCCCCCATGCCTGAACTCCCCCCGCCGGCGCTGACGGTTCGTCAGGTCGCCACGTATCTGAACGTCAACGAGAAGACGGTCTACAGGCTCGCGCAGACGCACGAGCTGCCGGGCTTCAAAGTCGCGGGGACGTGGCGATTCGTTCGCTCCGACATCGATCAGT
>JAJCXQ010000665.1 GCA_029263355.1 Acidobacteriota bacterium
TGCGGATGCCGTTGTCCACCAGAAAGATCTTTGGCCTGCTCGTCAGCTCGGCTCGTCGACCGCCAGCGAAGGGAGGCAGTGGCACAACCACATGACTCGACTCGAGGATCTCGAGGTACGATGCGACCGTATCCCGGCCAATACCCAAGATCGAGGCCCATTCGGACAGATTAACGAGGTTGCCGACCTGGCCTGCTGCCAACCGCAGCAGACGGCGAAAGGCGTCGGGACGGGCGATCGAGAACAAATCGGTGGCATCGCGCAGAATGATGGCTTCCACCAACTCGCTCAGCAGCGTCTGCGGATCCTCGCTGAGCCAAACCTCGGGATAGCCGCCGAAGATCAGGTGCCGCGCCAGGCGTTCGTCGACGAGTCGATCCCGGACCATCCCAGGCTTGCCCTCGAGGTCGTCACAGACTTCCTCGAGGGAGAAGGGCAGCAGCCGGGTACGGGTCGCGCGTCCGGCGAGTGACTCCCGGGTGCGGGCGCCGAGATGGAACGAGGAGCTGCCGGTGACCAGGATCGGGACCTCGATCATGCGATCGATCAGTCCTTTGAAAAACAGCCCCGCGTCGTCGAGATGCTGCGCTTCCTCGAAGAAGAGCGGCACCGGATGCGGCACCACCTGCTCTAAGTCGGCGAGGAAGAGAGGCGCTGCGCTGCACCAACGACGCACCAGCGCCTGCTCGCAGTCGATAAACAGAGCCGGCCCTTTCTTGCCGGCCAAGTGAGCCCAGATCATGGTCGACTTGCCGGCCTGGCGCGGTCCGATAACTAGATGAGCGCGGTCTGCCCGACACCACCGCTCACTGGCCGCCCAGGCAGCCGACCGGGTGATGAACGTCGGTGGTATGCGGGCGTGGAGCCAGGCGTCGAGGCGAGAGTTCTCAACCAGCCAGGGGTTGTCTCTAAGCAATAAAGTCTGAAGATCGCGATCCACGATCACATTTAACCCTGAGAATTGCTGGGTGTCAACCGCAGATGCCAGGGTTGGAAGTTTAGGAGCTGTGGGAATCGCGGAGGCACCCGAGTGCCCTCGAGATGATCGCTATAGAGAAGATTTTAGGCTAAGTAACATCGTCACACAGATAGAAGAGTTTTCCCTCTCCGTCTGAACATCAGATTGTGTGTAGAGTGGAGGGAAGGGCGATAAGGGAAATCTTAAGCCTGTGCTTTTTAGTAGTTTTGAACCTTGTTTATTAGAGAAAATAGATTAAAGAGAAATTTCTCGACTTGCAAATGCTTTCTGAGTGAGGACTTAGCTGGACAATCGCACTGTCGAAGTTGTATGATCCAATAGCATGTTATAGCGAATACTCTGTCTGAGCTCGTCTCTTCCCAGCGCCTTTTGGCACTCGATTTGGGAGACTTCAATTTTTGAGCTCTGAACGTATTCGAGTGGCATTCGTTCCTGATTCGCGAGTCTCAATTCGGCTGGGACAGCGAACTCCAGTGGCGGAATTTCATCATGGTCAGACATCTAGAGACACTCCTATCGTTCAACCTGATTGTTTTACCAGCCGACGGCCCTTGGCACCGTCAGTAGTTCGTCCGCATAGGACGCATCTCGAGCTGTCGAGACGACGAGGAAGTCCATGGAGCTTGTAGCTTTTCTATTCCGGCAGTCTCGTGGTGTGCTCGCTTTGGCTGTCGTGCTGGGTGCGATCAGCGGTGCCAGTAGTGCCGGGCTTTTGGCCCTGATCAACTTCGCCATTTCCAGCGAGTCGCAGTGGGATAAATCTCAGTTCGCTTGGACCTTCGGTGGACTTTGCCTCTTCGTCACTGTGGCGACGGTCCTGGCGCACATCGCGATGGTGCGTCTCGGCCAGCAGGCGATTCTCGACTTGCGACTCCGGCTGAGTCGACAGATCCTCTCTACCCCCCTGCAGCACCTCGAAAATCTGGGCCCCCATCGTCTACTGGTCGCGCTGACAGACGACATCACGTCGCTGACGACAGCCTTGACGGTGGTGCCGGCGCTGACGATCAACGGTGGTTTTGTTGTTGGTGGCTTGGTCTATCTAGGCTGGCTGTCTCCGCGGCTGTTCCTGCTGTTGTTGGTGCTGCTCGCTGCCGGCGCCGGTAGCTATTACCTGCCGTCGCGCAACGGGATGGCCGGATTTCGCATCGCCCGTGAGGAGCGCGATGCTCTTTACGGTCACTTTCGGGCAATCACCGAAGGGATCAAGGAGCTCAAGCTCCATCGGCGGCGCCGCGAGAGCCTGTTGGGTCGCCTCGAAGTGACGGCCGAATCACTGCGCCGGCACTGGGTCAAGGCGATGACTTACTTCGTCGTCTCTGCACGCTGGGGGCAGTTGATGATCTTCGGCGTCATCGGCTTGTTGATCCTCGCTCCCGACTCTTTCCACACTTCGGGCAGGGCAACCTTGACCGGGTATAGCTTGGCCTTGCTCTGGTTGATGACGCCTCTGCAGGTGATCCTCGCTTCGTTGCCCGATCTGGGTCGAGCCGGGGTCACCATCCAAAAGCTCGATGAATTGGGCTTCTCTCTTCCGCGTGAGCTTTCGCCTGAGCTTTCGCCTGAGACCTCGGGGCGGCGCTCGTCGGCGGAGGGGCTGGAAATGCGCGACGTGCTCTTCTCCTATCGCCTCGAAGACGAGGAAAGAGACTTTGTCGTCGGACCGATCGACCTCGATCTCAGAGCTGGCGAGCTGGTTTTCCTAATCGGCGGCAACGGCAGCGGCAAGACTACTCTCGCCAAGTTGTTGGTCGGCCTTTATCGGCCGCAAGAAGGACAGATTCTGCTCGACGGCCAAGCGGTTGACGACGCGGATATCGAAGCGTTTCGCGAAAGCTGGTCGACCGTATTTTCCGACTTCTTTCTGTTCGAGGGCCTGCTCGGTCTCGAAGGGCCGGAGCTCGACGAACAAGCGCGACGCGGCCTAGAGCGCTTACGTCTAAGCCACAAAGTCAAGGTGGAAAACGGCGAGTTCTCGACCACAGCGCTCTCCCAGGGACAACGCAAGCGACTGATGCTCCTGACCGCCTGGCTGGAAGACCGGCCATTTTATCTATTCGACGAATGGGCCGCAGACCAGGACCCCGTGTTCAAAGAGGTCTTCTACCGCCAACTCCTGCCGCAGCTGAGAGAAAACGGGAAATTGGTGGTTGTCATCAGTCACGACGATGCCTACTACGAAGTAGCCGACCGCATTATCAAACTCGACTACGGCCAGGTTCAAAAGCCAGGCGAGATGCAAGTCTTCGAGCAACCGACGCCGAGCCAAGTCTAAGCCATTCAGGTCTGAGCGAATCAAGCGTAAACCCATGTCTTCCCTGAGCAGCCCAAGCCGACGTCTCGATTCAGGACGATCACAGTGACTCAAAACATCACCGTGACCAACCTGATCCAAGCCGTTCGGAGGCAGGTCGAGAATCAACCGCGCAAGGTGGTCTACACCTTTCTGGCGGATGGCGAGAAGGAGGTGGACCGGCTGACTTTCGCCGAGCTCGACCTCCAGGCACGGTCGATCGCCGAGATGTTGCGGCAAAACGGCGCTACCGGCCAGCGCGCTCTATTGCTCTACCCGCCGGGGCTCGACTTCATCCGCGCTTTTCTGGGCTGCCTGTACGGTGGCGTGACCGCCGTTCCGGCCTATCCGGTGCGCGCCAACCGCCCGCAGCCGCGCCTGCGGACTGTCTTGCGGGACGCGGAGCCGCGGATCGCCCTGACCACGGGAGCAATGATCTCGCGGCTCGACCAGTTACAGAACCACTTGCCGGAAATCTCGCGACTCCGTTGGCTGACCACAGACACCGATTCGACCGAGCTCCAAGCCGGCGCGGCGGCGGCGGAAGACTGGCAGGCGCCGCCGGTCGACGACGACCGCCTGGCTTTCTTGCAGTACACGTCGGGATCGACGGCAACGCCGAAAGGGGTGATGGTCAGTCACCTCAATTTGGCACACAATGAAGAGATTATCCGCCAGGCCTTCGGCATGAGCCAAGACTCGGTGGTCGTCAGCTGGTTGCCGCCCTACCACGACATGGGCCTTATCGGCGGCGTACTGCAGCCCCTCTTCGTGGGCGCGAGCGCCATCTTGATGTCGCCGATGGCCTTCCTCCAGAGGCCCTACCGCTGGCTGCGCGCAGTGAGCGACTACCGTGCTGATGTCTCGGGAGGCCCGAACTTCGCCTTCGATCTGTGTTGTGAGCGACTGACGCCGGCACAAATCCAAGAGCTCGACCTGAGCTGTTGGCAGGTTGCCTTCAACGGTGCTGAGCCGGTGCGGGCCGAGACTTTGGATCGTTTTGCCGAGACCTTTGCCGACAGCGGCTTCCGGTACGAGGCTTTTTATCCTTGTTACGGTCTGGCAGAAGCGACCCTCTTCGTTTCGGGCGGGGCCACCGATGCCGCCTCCCCAGTCGAGCGTTTCGCCACCGAAGCTCTGGCTCGGCACCGTGTGGAGCCGAACCCGAAGAGTGTCCCCCAGCGCCGGCTCGTGAGCTCCGGACGTTCGTGGCCGAAACACGAGATCGCGATTGTCGATCCCGAGACCCTGCATCGTGTCGCGTCAGGAAGGGTCGGGGAAGTCTGGGTGGCCGGACCGAGCATCGCGCAGGGCTATTGGCAACGCACTGAGCAGACGGCGCGAGATTTCATGGGCTTCATCGCAGGCGAGCTCGAGGCCGGGCCCTACTTGCGCACCGGGGACCTCGGCTTCCTTCATCAGGGTGAGCTTTATGTCACCGGCCGGATCAAGGATCTGGTGATCATCCGCGGTCGCAACCTCTATCCCCAGGATATCGAGCACACGGCGGAGAGCGCTCACCCGGCCCTGCGGCCTGGTTGCGGTGCGGCCTTCGCGGTCGACGCGGAGGGTGAGGAACAGCTGGTGATCACCTACGAGATCGGCCGCCGGCTAGAGGCCGATGCCGAAGCGGCAGCCGCAGCGATTCGTCAGGCGGTGGCGGAGGAGCACGAAGTCCGGGTCCACGATGTCGTTATCCTCAGGGCCGGCCACCTCCCCAAGACCACCAGCGGCAAGATCCAGCGGCACGCTTGCCTGGCGGCCTATGCCTCCGGCGATTGGAAGATCTTGACCCAGGCTCGATGGGTCCGCGGCGAGGTCGCCGTTGACCAGCCGCAGCTGAGTCTCGATCGCGACGATCTCGAGTCGCTCGAAGGCGCGGCGCGGCAAGCGCTGCTAACAGACTTCCTGGGTCAGGAAGCGGCACGGTCGCTGCGCATCGGGGAAACGATTGATCGCCGGTTGCCGCTGACTCGCCTCGGACTCGATTCGCTGGCCGCAGTCGAGCTCAAGCAAAGCCTGGAGGCGGAGCTCTCCCTGGAGGTACCGCTCGGCGTCCTGCTCGGCGGATGCAGCGTCAACGAGCTGGCGCAGACGCTCCTCGAAGGGTTGTCGGCGCCACCGGCGCCCTCGGTGTCGACGCCGAGCGCTGGTCCGGAAGCGACGGAGCACCCGCTATCCCATGGCCAACGGGCACTCTGGTTCTTGGCCTGCCTGGCTCCCGACAGCACGGCCTACAACATCACGGCGGCGGCCCGCCTGCGCTGGCAGTTGGATGTCGAGGCGCTGAAGAGAGCCTTGACCGCAGTTGTTGAACGTCATCCGGTGCTGCGTTCGACCTTCCACGAGGTCGACGGACAACCGATCCAGCGGATTCATTCAGCAGCCAGGTTCGGCTTTCAAGTCCACGACGCCAGTCGGTCGAGCGACTCGGCTCTGGCGACTGCTCTCGAAGCCGAAGCGGCCCGAGTCTTCGATCTCGAAATCGGCCCCCTCTTGCGGGTCACCATTTGGACCAAGACTCCCCGCCAGCATCTGATTCTGGTAGCCATTCACCACATCATCTCCGACTTCTGGTCGATGGCGATACTGACCCGCGAGCTCGGTGCTTTGTATCGCCAGGAAACAACGTCTTACCAAGACAGCGCTGGTCGGCCGGCGGATCTACAACCCTTGCCGGTGACCTACGGTGACTATGTCGCTTGGCAGCGAACGTTGTTGGAAGGCTCCGCCGGCCAGCGCCCATGGGAATTCTGGCAGCGGCGTTTGCTCCAGCCACTGCCGGAGTTGCGACTCCCGGTCGACCGACCGCGCCCTGCGGTGCGAAGCGAGCGCGGCAACGAGTGTAAAGCGAGAATGAGCAGCGAGCTCACCGCCGCCGTAAGACACCTGGGCGCGGACCATGGTGCGACGCTCTTTATGACCCTCTTGGCGGCTTTCCAGGCCTTGCTCCATCGCTACACCGGTCAGACGGATCTGATCGTCGGGTCACCGACCGCCGGGCGTAGCGCGGCGAATCTGGCGGGTCTGATGGGTTACTTCGTCAATCCAGTTGCTTTGCGCGCCGATCTCTCTGGCGATCCGAGGTGCACAGAGTTGCTGGAGCGGACTCGCAGTCGCGTCATCGAGGCATTCGAGCATCAGGACTTCCCTCTCACCTTGCTCGCCGAGCGCCTGCAACCGGATCGCGATCTCAGTCGCTCACCCCTGTTCGACACGATGTTCATGCTGCAAGGCACCCAACGTCCCGAAGATCACAATCTGGCGGCCTGGGCCGTTGGCCTGAGCGATGTCGATATCGCCATCGAGGGCCTGGAGTTGGAATCGATCGCCTTGCCGCAAAGGGTCGCGCAGTTCGACCTGACGATGGTTGTAGCAGAGGTCCGGGACCGCATGGCGATGCTGATCGAGTACAGCTCCGATCTGTTCGACCCAACGACTATCCAGCGTCTTGGCAGTCACTGGCATAGGCTCCTCGCCGGGATGGTGGAAGACCCCTACCGGCGCCTTTCCGCTCTACCCTTGCTCAGCCCGGCGGAGCACACGCAGTTACTCGATGATTGGGCCCATGGCGAGGCCCGGCCGACGCCCCCGGCCAATCTCGTCGAGCTCTTTGCGGCGGCTGCCCAGCGTTCGCCGGACGCCTTGGCGGTGGTCGACGAAAGGCGTCAACTGACTTACCGCCAGTTGGATCGTGAAGCCAATCGATTGGCGCACTGCCTGCGTGCCCAAGGTGTCGATCGCGAGGTTGCTGTAGGCGTCCTCTTGGATCGCTCCTGGGAATCCGTCCTCAGCTTGATCGCCGTCCTCAAGGCGGGAGGGGTCTATGTCCCACTCGATCCAGCCTACCCAGAAGGCCGGCTGCGCTTCCTGATTGCAGATGCCGGACTCGCTGTCGTCCTGACGACCACGGCTGCTACCGAACGGATCGTAGCCGGAGTGATCGAGGGGATGCAGATTCTCTGTCTGGACACTCACTGGGACGCTATCGCAGCATATCCGGATCGAGCCCCCCGACTTTCCTTGTCGCCCCAGAATCTTGCCTACCTGCTCTATACCTCGGGTTCGACCGGCCTGCCCAAGGGCGTGGCAGTCGATCACGGCGCCGCTGCCGATCATCTGGTCCAGGTGGTGCAGATACTCGGTGTGAGCGCTGATGATCGGGTTTTGCAATTCGGCTCGAACAGCTTCGATCCTGCTTTGGAGCAGGTTCTAATGGCCCTCTCTACAGGCGCCCGGGTGGTCCTCCGAGGTGCCGATCTCTGGACCCCGGTGGAGTTTCTGCAACAGGCTGCCGACCACGGTTTGACGATCGCCGACCTGCCGACCGCCTACTGGCAACAAATGATCCGCGAGAGTCTGGAGATCGAGTCGCCTGCCCATCGCCTGCGGCTGATGATCGTCGGCGGCGAGGCACTGCCGCCGGAAGCGGTGCGTCAGTGGCTCGGTTCACCTTTGCGTCAAGTCGTGTTGTGGAATTTCTACGGCCCGACCGAAGCCGTCATCACCGCGACGCGGCATGCGGTGGAAGAGTCCTCCGTCGAACCGGGACGGATTTCGATCGGTCGGCCGCTGCCCAACCGCAGCGCTTACATCGTTGATCGCTCCGGACGCCCGGTACCCCGGGGCATCGAGGGCGAGCTGTGCCTTGGTGGTCGGATTCTCGCCCGTGGCTACCACCGGCGACCGCGGGTGAGCGCCGAACATTTTGTTCCGAATCCATTCGCTGCCGAGATCGGTGCCCGGCTCTATCGCACTGGCGATCGCTGCCGCTTCCTGCTCGACAGCCGGCTCGATTTCCTCGGCCGCATCGATCAACAGCACAAGATCCGTGGCTACCGAGTCGAGGTCGGCGAGATCGAGGCGGTTGTGGCCAGCCATCCGGCGGTTCGCGAGGCGGTGGTCGGAGTTGTCCGGCTGCGTGGGGAGGCTCATGGCTCGATCATCGCCTGGGTAGTCCCGGAGGACACCGATCTGGTGACGACGGACAGCCCTGTGCCTATCTCGGGGGTCGACGGCCTGCGCAGCTTTCTTGCCGAGCGGCTGCCCAACTACATGCTGCCGGCCCATGTCGTACTGTTGGCGAGCCTGCCACAGACCGTGACCGGCAAGCTCGACCGACGCTCCCTCGAGGAGCTGGTTGGCACCGCCGTGGCCGCTGCCGCTACCGGCCGCGCCGACACCGGAGCTACCGACGACGTGCGGCGGACTCTGATCGAGGAATTGCTGATGGCGGCCTGGACGGAGCTGCTCGGCATCGAGAGCCTCTCCGTCGCCGACGATTTTTTTGCCCTCGGTGGCCACTCGTTGCTGGCGATTCAGGCCATCTCTCGAGCCCGCAAGGATTTTGGCGTCGAGCTGCCGGTGCGAGCCCTGTTCGAAGCGCCGACGGTGGCAACGTTCGCCTCACGAGTGGAAGCCGCGAAGGCCGAAGAGTTGTCGGCTGGGCCGCTAACGCCAATTTCTCGCGACCAACCGCTGCCCCTCTCTTCTGCCCAAGAGAGATTGTGGATTCTCGACAAGCTACAGCCGGGCAACCCCTTTTACAACATCCCGGCAGCAGTCCAGCTTCGCGGCCCCCTGGCGCCACCAGTGCTCGCATCTGCGATCCGTGAGATCGTTGTGCGGCACGAAGCCTTACGGACGACTTTCGTTGCCGGCGCAACCGGCGCCCCCGAGCAGAGGATCGCGTCCAAGATCGACCTGGTGGTGCCGCTGATCGACCTGAGCGAACTTTCGCCGTCGCGGCGCTCGGGGCACCTCGCAACTCTCGCCGAGGAAGAGGCGCGACGCTCCTTCGATCTCGATCGAGGTCTTCTGCTTCGGTTCACCCTGGTGCGTCTCGGCCCCGCGGAGCACGCGGCGTTGGTGACCTTCCACCATATCGTTGCCGACGGCTGGTCGTTGGGGATCTTCTTGCGTGAGTTGGCCGAGCTCTATGGAGCTTACGTTATGGGTCGCTCGCCAGCGCTCGCGCCGGTGCCGATTCAATACGCCGACTTCGCGTTCTGGCAGAGGGGTTGGCTCAACGAGGAAGTGCTCACTTCGCAGCTCGCTTATTGGGTGCGCCAGCTCGAAGGGGCGCCGGCAGTGTTAACGCTGCCGAGTGATCATCCCCGGCCGCCGGTACCGACCTATCGGGGCTCGACTCGACGGTTCCGCCTCGACGCCGGTCTCACCGCCGCTCTCGATGCCTTCGGTCGCCGTCACGGCGCGACGCGCTTCATGACTTTGCTGGCCTCTTTTTTCGCGTTCTTGCACCGTCTCAGCGGAGTTTCCGACCTGGTGGTCGGCTCACCTATTTCGCATCGTAGTCGGAGCGAGCTCGAAGGCTTGATCGGATTCTTCGTCAACACTCTGGTCCTGCGCCAGGATCTCAGCGATCACTCGACTTCGGCCAATCTCCTGGCTGGCGTCCGTGATATGGCGCTGCAGGCCTATGCCCACCCCGACGTGCCTTTCGAGCGCCTGGTCCAGGAGTTGCAGCCGATTCGCGATCCCGCGTATTCGCCGCTCTCCCAGGTGGTTTTCGCGCTCGAAAACGAGGACCTCGAACCGGTCGCCATCGAGACGGCAGAGAGCGACGACCTGATTCTCGATCCGCTGCGTCTCGACACCGGAACTGCCAAGTTCGACCTGACTCTGCTCATGGAACCGGCCGAAGATGGCCTGGAGGGGTGGCTGGAGATCAGCGCGGATCTGTTCGACCCGACGACCGGAGATCGCTGGTCGAAGCATTTTGGTGTCCTGCTGCAAGCCGTCGTCGAGCATCCAGAGGCGCGGATCCGAGAGCTACCCTTGCTGACGCCGGCCGAGCGTGACCAGCTGTTGCTGGAGTGGCCTACGAACCGGATCGACTACCGCCGCGGTGCTTGTGTCCACGAGCTCTTTCAAGAGTGGGTGGGGGAGGTTCCGGAGACCGTCGCGATCGTCTGTGGCGACGAACATCTTACCTATCGCGAGCTCGATCGCCGCGCCAACCAACTAGCCCATTACCTGCAGGGTTTGGATGTCGGTCCGGAGGTTCTCGTCGCGATCTGTCTCGATCGATCGCCGGAAGTCATCACGACGATCCTCGCAATCCTCAAAGCCGGTGGCGCTTATGTCCCTCTCGACCCCGGCTATCCCAGCGACCGACTGGCCCTGATGTTGGCGGATCTGACGTTGTCGTCAGTTGCTGATTCGGAGGCGACTCCGGACATCATCCGCAAGCCGCTGCTGTTGACCGATGAGCAGCATCTCGCCAGCCTGCCCACAGCGGCGGCCCGAGTGGTCTGTCTGGACCGAGAATGGCCCGTTATCTCGCGTCAAGACGAACGGCCTCCGTCAGTCGCCGGCAGCGCCAGCCATCTTGCCTACGTGATGTACACCTCCGGCTCGACGGGGCGCCCGAAAGGCGTGGCGGTGACTCATCGCAGTATCCACCGTCTGGTTCGCAATACAGATTACGCTAATTTTGACCAGCAGGAGATGTTCTTTCAGTTTGCGCCGATCTCGTTTGACGCCGCCACTCTCGAGATCTGGGGACCGCTGCTCAACGGTAGCCGCCTCGCCGTCATGTCGCCGTCGGCTCCTTCCTTGCGGGATCTCGGCGACGCCTTGCGACGGCATCGCGTCACAACCCTGTGGCTGACTGCGGGTCTCTTTCATCAGATGGTTGACGACCACCTCGACGATCTGCGCTCCTTGCGTCAACTCCTGGCCGGTGGCGATGTACTGTCGACCGTGCACGTGCGCAGAGTGTTGCGTGATCTTGCCGGCATTCGACTGATCAACGGCTACGGCCCAACTGAGAACACCACGTTCTCCTGCTGCTATGGGATGACCTCGCTGGCCGACGTCGGACCCGAGCAAGCCTCATCGCTCGTGCAAACCTCCGACGGTCAGTTCTGGCTGACCTACAGTGACCCCTTGCTGGACGACCGGCGCCAGATTGCCCTCCGTCGCCGCACAGGACTCAACAGTTACGCTG
>JAJCXQ010000666.1 GCA_029263355.1 Acidobacteriota bacterium
GATCGCTTGGCGCAGGTTCTCGAGGTCGCTCTGCATGAGGAGCAGGCAGTCGTCCTCGTCGTGGTCCGCGGCAACGTACGGGCATAGCCCGCGCGCGTGAAAGATCTCCAAGGCAGCTGGTCGGAGACCGCGCTCGTCCACCGGGTCGACGAGCTCGAGGTTGCGTATCACTGCCCGCGCATAGTCGACGAATTGGATGTCGACCGGAGGGCAGAGGTCGAGCGGCTGGATGGCGATACAGCCGAAACGGTTGATCGCGTACCACAGTGCCTTGGCGGGGGAATGTTGTTCACTGTAAGTGTGCGCCAGGGTCCTCATAAGGTCGAACATCGCCCCGGTGAGCACCTCGGAGACGGTGTGGGGCTCATCCAGACCGTCAACGGTTTCCAACGTCTGGTCGTTGTGGGCGGTGCGGAGGTAGGCTTCTTCACGCGAGTCGTTGACGGTGCGCCCGAATTCCTCGGCCAGGTTGGCAATGATCTGGTCTTTCGCCAGGTCCGCCGCCACCGCCTGCCCGACGATCTCCCGGACGTTGTTGTTGCGCAGCGCGATCAAGATGGCAGTGAGATCGCCGATGAACTCGTGAAAAGCCGCGGTCTGCACGGACGAATTGAACGCGTAGTAGGGGCGAATGCCGTCCAGCACCGCATGCCCGGTCTCGTGCGCCACGATGTCGTGGGACAGGCAGGTGTACTTGGGTTGGTCGGGATCCCCGAAGTAGTAGAGCTGCAGCGACTTGCTGTGCCGGTCGTAGTAGGCGTTCGCATCATAGCCAGCATGGGGCACCACGATCAGGCGGTTGCCGTCGAACCCCCAGGGGATCTTGCGCCCCAGACCGCGGGAGCTCTCGAAGTATTCGAGCACCGTCTCGACGATCGCCCAGACGTTGACCTGGTCGAATTGGCGTGTGTCGATGTTGTCGACGGTGATGGGCTTGTCTGCCGCATCCAGGAAGCAATGCGCCTTGGCATCCCACCTGGCGGGAGGAATCAGCACCCCGGTATCGGCGTTGTAGTCGACGACGGCGACCCGGGCGCTGGTTGGGCCGTCGCCGATCGACGGCTCCCAGCGGACGTCGATCTCTTGCACGCCGAGCTTGGGCTTGGCGGCAGCTACGGCCGGATCCTGGGGAAAAACCGGGCAGGGGATGCGCAGGCTTATTCGCTTTCGCGCGTCGAGGTCGAGAAACTGCTCTACTTGATAGAGGCTCTTGCGATTTTTCTGGGTAAGGTTCTTGCGGACCGTTTCTATTTTTTCTTCTTTGGTTGCCACAGTGGTCTCCCGCGAGGATTTTGTCGAGCTCGGCTCGAAGTCGGAGCGCTGGTCCTGGACGGCTGCAGAGCCTTGGCGATTCGTCGGGTGGAAAGGGGCTGAAGGAGCCGCAGAAGCTTCGGGCTTGTTGGCGGCTGGCTCTGTTGTGCGCTGTCCGCCTGCTGGGGGCGGGGGATCGCCCTCGTCAGAGGCTTTGGGTTTGCTGTCGGGCGGCTGGCGCCGCTCGCGACCCAGCAACAGGATGGCCAGGGCCAGCGCCACGGCGACGCCGATAGCCAGCGCGGCCAAGCTCGACAGCTGGAGGCTCTCGGTGCCTTTCGACAGGCTATAGGTCATCGCGGCGAGTAGGGCCAGAATGACGCTGAGAGCCAGACCGAGCCGCTGACGCACACGCTGAGCGTCGGGCCTGTCTTCTGCCCAATTCGGCCACTGACGTGGGTGGGATCGGTAGCCGCTCTGATGGCTCGATGTGCCGGAAGCGGCAAACTCACCACGATGGGTCAGCAGGGCGTAAGAGACGATGCAGCCGCCGGTGAAGGTGAGAGGAGGCTCCTGGGTGAGCGCCTGCCACAGGTGTCGCCGGGTGCGGTAGCTGCCACCGGCCTTCTCGATGCGAGCGGTCAGAAAGAAGGCGTCGCGACCGTCACGCTGCTGCCGTGCCATGGTGATCAGCCGATCACCCAGCTGGATCAGCTCACTCGGCGTCATGTCGAAGCGTGCGGTCTCGGTGAAGAGCCCGTCCTGGAGCTGATCGAGCACGGCAGCCGAGCTGTCGTTCAGCTGGTGCGCCTGATCGAGTGTGCGTTGAGCGGCCGCCAGGCGGGCGTCATCGTCGCCCAGGGCATGAACGAGCTCGGCTAGCAGCTGGATTCGATCGCGGGCGGCTTGCGCGGCCGCCGAGACCCGGCTCAGTTTCTGAACATAGAGCGGGTTGTCCTGCTCCCAATCTCGCAGCACGTAGTCGAGGCTCGGCCAGGAGAAGGTGAATTCTGGCTTCAAGATGCGGGCGATCTCCAGCACCAGCGCGCGTTCGCTGACGCTCGCCGCGCGGCCAGTGTAGCTGGCGTCGACCCCGAAGTAGCCGAGCAGATTGACGGCTGCGTTGAGGCCCGAGAGCATACCCGGGCTGGCGAATTGCTGTCGCGTTGTGCCGGTGGCGGGTTCCGCCACCCCTTGTCGGTCGCCGTCGGCGTTGGCAGCGTCCGGAGCCGCGGCAGGCCGCCGATCCGGTCGTGGCTGCAGGTTGAGAACCTGGGCCTCTTCGAGCCGGCCCAAGCGCGTCTCCGCCAGCCACTCGATGCCCTTTATCGCGACGCCCCGCGCGCTGTCGAAAGAGCGGGTCAGAGCGTCGCATTGCCAGACGAACGAACGGTGCAGGGAGACGGCGGCCGCCAGCTTGCCATCCAGGAAGACGATCCTAGAACCCGTGGCGACTTCGTCGCGGAGGGCTTTGCGGATGCGCTCGGCGAGCACGGTCGTTGCCTCGTGGGCCAGCACCTCGACCTCGAACGTCATGCCGTCGTCGACTTCGGTCGTGCCGGTGGGCTTGGCCATGTCGAGATCGACGCTGGCCGGTGCCGAATCCGCCGCACTGGAGGCGGCGGGCTTCGGCTTGATGATCGGCTCCTCGCTCATGCTCAGAGATCGCCACACTCGTCGGGCGGGTTAGCGAGCTGGAGGCAGTTCTTTTGCTTCTCGAGCAGCAGCTCGATGGTGTCGGACTCTCGCTTGAGCGCGTTGAAGCCGGCGTTGGCTTCGGCCTCGCGCTGCTTGTTGCGCGCGTCGAGCAGGTCGTTGGCAGCGCCGCTGAGCGCGTCGAGCGCCCCCTTGTCGACCAGCGGCTTGGAGGCCAGGGTATAGCTTTTCAAGGCGCCACTGGTCTCGTAGTACGTGAGGTCGTGGGTAAACGCCTTGCCGCCTAGCTTTGAGGGCAGTGCGGCGATGATGCCGCGCTGGGCGATGGCCAGCAAGGCGTCTCCCGATACGGGACTGGCGGTGCCGTTGTGCGGCGTGTCCTGCAACTGGGCCTGGACCCTGAGCGGCACTACGAAGTGCAGGCTGGGCTTGGCTGGCAGCTTGAAGTTGCCCGCCAGCCGGAAGACCGTCTGATCCGTCTTCGGATGAGGCGAGAGTGACAGGGTCACGGCGTTGGTCTGTGTGCAGTCGGCCTGTTTCGCCAGGATTGACGCCGGAGGCAGCTTGCCTCGGTGCCTGTCGCTGTCGTAAATACACAGGCCACCCGCTTTGGCGTAGGTAATGAGCGCAGGTTCCGGCGATATCCAGTCACCGGTGCACCTCTCTTGCCGTTTTGAGTCGCATTCGTCGGGCAGAATTTCGAAGTTTCCGGTCCAAGAGACCACGGTTTTTTTGACCAGGAAGAGCTGCATCAACTTGGCGACTTCAGCCTCGTTCTGCGTCAAGATGACGTCTTGCTTGGGTCCGCCATCAGATCTCTCCAGAGCTTTAGCTCGGCCGTCCATGAGGTCGCGGATCTGATTGTAGTCGGCCAACGCTCGCAGGAAGTTTCGACGTTTCTCGAGATCATCGAAATAGTTGTCGACGTATTGTTGAGCCCCTGATTTAAGCAATGCGAAGTTGAGGATCAGTCGGTCGTCCTTGAGCACACATTGCTTAAAGTACTCCGTCCTTCTTTCCGGGGAGACATCTTTCGAGGGTGTAGGATCTTCGCAATTGATAGGATCTTCCTTCGATTCATCATCTAATGGCTTAGCGTTTTTCGCGCCGGACGATCCCGCGAGAAGGGTGCGTGTAGCGATGCTAACCAAACCCTTGATCCCTGAGATCACGAGGTCACTGGTCACGTTAGTCACCTCTGCTTTGATCCCGGTGACCGCGCCATCTTCCTTGAAGCCGAAGGTCAGCGTCTGCTGGACCGCGCCGCGTCCCGTGGCCTTGACCACGTAGACCTGCCTTGGGTCAGCCTCGCCGCGGACGGAGAACTCAGGTGTGCCCAGCTTGAGCTTCGATTCGGCCACCGGAGGATTCTTGGCAGGCTCGGGGAAGAACAAGTCCAGGTAGGGCTTGTGTGGGCCGTCCACAGCCTTGGTGAACGTGACCGGCAGCTTGACGTTCACGACGGTCTGCGGCAGCGCATAGAACAGGCCGTCGAGGGGTTGGGCTGCGCCGGTTGGTGGGGTCTTGGGTACCTGGGTGCTGATCAGCTGCGCGGTGCATCCACTCAAGGCGAGCGCGCTGATGACAATAACGGCTAACGGCTTGTGTCTCATTTCGAACCTCCTCATCGATCTCGAATTTCCCACCCCTCGTGGATCGAGCGGGCGTCGCAGTGGCGGGCGGCCAGAAACCATTGCCCGCCCCGTCCGAACTGGTCGCCGCGGGAGTCCTGCGCCACGAAACGTTTGGTGTTCGCGTGGTAGCCGAGGACAGCGACGGTGTGCAGTAGCCCCTGGCGGCTCGAGCGCGTCGGATGCCACTCGTAGACGCCGGCCTGAGCCAGCTGGCGGTAGCCGCTGTCCGGCCAGAGCACCAGGAAGGTCGGGTGGCCCCGCTCGAGGGCGCTGCGCATTTGGTTGGCGCGATTGCGAGAGCCCAAACGCACATACAGACGCTTGTTGACGTGGCGCAGACGACGTGACGTACCGTCCCGAGTGGCCCGCGAGCTAGGGCGGACGCGCAGCCCGGCCCGGTTCAGCTGCTGGTCGTGCAGCGCTTGTAGGCAGAAACCGTAAGTTCTCGCCAGGTCCAGAGCATGCTCGGGGTTCAACCCGCGGTCGTAGCGGACTCTTGATCGGTGGTAGTGAAAGATGGGGCTGAGGACATCGTAGTCATGCAGTGCTTCGAGGCAGGTGGCGATGGCACACGAGGTACAGCATTCGACGTCCTGTTGCTGCCAGATAGTGCGTGGATTAAGCTCGATGTTCGATGACATTTCTAGCCCCTGTCGACCGGCTCCACTCAGAGCCCAGCGCGGTCCGCAAGAGTGTTGGGCGCCTCCCGGCCCAACTGCCTATGGGAGCTACAGCGCAAGCCAGCTCCGGAATCACCCATCGGGGGCGCACATTGGCCAGTCGCGGGCCGTGGCAGAGATATTGTTCTGTTTGACTGAGCGTGCTTACACTTCCCGACTCCGAACAATTCACTCGACGAGCGGCTTGCTCAATTGACCCGACTAATTGCTCGCGTCAGCCGGCCCTGACCGGGTCTGGTCGGCCGTCGAGGCCGAGGAAAGTCTCGCCTAGGAGCGGGCAAAGTCCTCACAGCCACTCATCCCGCCACGTCAGTGAGACGATCGGAGTCTCAATCAGTTGAGATCCCAGGTTGTCCGGACTCACTCGGCGTCAAGGGCGTTCCAGAATCCACAGTTGTTATTTGACGAGACTGGGAACGAAGAGGTAATGCGGGCGGTCCAATAGGGCGAGATCACCGTGGAGTAGAATGACGACATGCGTTACTTCATCCTGGGTTTAGCCGGCTTATCGGTCTTTTTCGCGATGTCCTTCTCGGCCGTCGCCGAGCGGCACCAGGAGCTATCGGCCGATTCGAGCGCGCAACGCTGGCTTCCCCAGACCTGCGTCCTGACGCTGGACGTCGAGCGCGCCGTGCAGGACGGGGTCGAAGACCCGGACGAAACCAACGAAGCTCGATGGAATCGTTTCTATCGCCTGGGCATCGACGCCATCGGGAACCGGGATCTCGAGCAGGCCAGAATCGACTTCTGCCAGGCGCTGGCGGCCACGGTCTCGTTCGGGCCGCGCGACATCCGTTTTGCCGAGACCCTCGACGAGCTCGGGCTGGTCGCTTTCATGAGCGAAGACTACGAGACCTCGGAGGCGATGCAGGGGGCGGCCGTCGCCGAAATGTTACTGGCGCTCGGACCGCCTGCTGAGAATCTCTGTGAGACGGCAAAGAAGAGCTGCAAGTCCTCGGTCGCGTCGTACATGACCCGGCTAGGGTGGATCTTCGAGCGCCAGGGGCGAGGCGGGGACATCGAACCTCTGATGAACCAACCGCACCTGATTCTGGAAAAAGGCTACGTGCCCTACGATTCGCTGCGCGAACGCCTGGATTGGTTGATTGGGCGATATTTGCTGGACGAGGACTTCGCCGCGGCCGATCGGCTCTCGACCTTGCGTGCTGACCCGCCGTAGCTTCGGAGGAGTTGCTCGTGAAGGTTCTGCTCGGGATGCCTGCCCGGCTTATCGATGCCTGCCTGGCCAGCCTATCGATGCCTGGCACCGTCCCAACTCGGTGACGGGCAACACTTCGACAAGGGCGCTGCACTGGGAGTAGCCTCAGAAGGCGCCGCGATAGACATCTTTCCGATGTCCCACCTTGATGACGTAGACGATGAGCTTGGCGTTCTCGATCGAGTAGATGATTCGATACTGACCCTGGCGGATGCGATAGCGCTCGCGGCCGGAGAGCTTCTGGCTGCCGGCAGGTCGAGGATCCTCGGACAATCGTTGGATCCTATCGACGATCCGTTGACGATTTCTCTTGCGCGAAATCGCTTCGATGTCTTTGACCGTCGATGGCTTGAGGAAGATCTCAAATCTTGCCACGTCGCTTCAGGTCCCTCACGACCTCCTCGAACGCGAGATTCGGTTCGGCCGCCCGCTCTTCGAACGCGGCAAGGTCCGTAGCGTCCTCAGCCAACGCAAGCGTGACCGCCTCGTTGACCAGGTCGGAAAGGCTGCGGTCGGTTTCTGCAGACTTGACTCGCAACGCACGATGAAGATCAGGATCGAAATACACGGTGGCACGTTTCTGAGGGACGGGCATGATGCCCAGAGTAACGTTTGGACGCTATAACGTCAAGATGCTGTTGATTGGCTGCGCGGGTCTTGAGCGGGCCGACGAGCCACTTCGCCATCCTGGTCAACAAAGGCGCAGAAGATCTCCGTCGCACCTTGACTATCGAGGGTCGTCAGGTGTCGATCCACGTCGATGCCGGCCGCTCGTCGCTGGTGCTCTTCGCCCGCGGCTCGGGTGAGGTGCTGGCCGCGACGCCGGGGAGCGATCCGACGGCCTTGTCCGGCCACTCGCTAACCGTCTCTGGTCATTAGGATGGTCAAGCAAGACTTTTGCTTGACCATTCTATCTAATAAGACGGTTAAGCGCATTCTGCCATCAACCCCACTGGCCCCTACAGAGCGGTCGTCGTCATCTCAGCATAACTATCTTGTCCATCAAGACGGTTAAGCACAAGATGCGCTTGACTGTCTTTCCAATGAAGATGGTTAGGCAAAACTTTCGCTTAACCTTTCTGGCCGCTCGTGACGTCAAGCGCACAATTGCGATTAACCTCTTTGATGGCAAGACTAGTCAAGCGGGACTTACGCTTGACCACCTTGGTCACAAGATAAGTCGAATCTGTCTGCAACTTGACCTGTTTTACGGATCATAGGGGCATGAAACCCTCGCCAACAACCGGCTGGGCCTCGAACACACCTTCAGAGCTTTTGTTTGCTCGGTCGCGGACGGGTTCCGACGTTGTAACTGATTCTTCGATGGGCCGCTTGGCGCACGGCTCTGCCCTTCGTGCGGTAATAACGCAGCGACTTGGCGCGGTTGCCGCAGGTTTCCATTGCACACCAACGACGCTGACCCGAGGGGGTGCGGTCGACAAAAAACAGGCCGCAGCCGGAAAGGGCACACTGCCGCACTTCGGCCCGTCCCCGAGTCGAGATCAAGAGCTCAGCCGCCGCATGAAACACTGGCCACAACATTCGATCCAAGGCCTGCGGGTCACCCACCCACCCCCAAGCCAACCCCGCCTCGGCAGGCACCAGGCGCACCGCCGGCATGCCCAGGGCAAGGCACACGTTGATCATCGCCAGATCCGCATACGGCCAGGCCTGCACCAACAGCCAAGCCACAAACA
>JAJCXQ010000667.1 GCA_029263355.1 Acidobacteriota bacterium
AGACTTGAATTCAAAGCCATTCGAGATCCCATGAAACACAGATCGGCCCCCAAATGACAATAGATCCGACACTCGGCACCTTATTGGTGCCCGATCAGACTCGGCGCCAATAAGCGCCAGACCTCAACCGGCGCCAATAGACGCCACCCCCAAAGGAGAGACTCCATGTTTCAACACGCTTTGACCCGTACTCGCCCCTACCGTCGTAACGAGCCTTTGCATGGCCTCTTCGGTCAGGTGCTCGACAACTTCTGGAACGATGCCGACTTCGTCGCCGACTCCGACTCTGGCCAGCGCACTTGGCTGCCCGCAGTCGACATCCGCGAGACCGATGAAGCCTTCGTGGCCACCGCCGATCTCCCGGGCCTGACCAAAGACGACATCGATGTTTCGATCGAGGACAACATCCTCACCGTCAGCGGCGAGCGTAAGTTCGAGGACGCGACCGACAACGGTACCTTCCGTCGCGTCGAGCGCTCCTACGGCACCTTCCGCCGGTCTTTCACCTTGCCGCGCGGTGTTGATCCCGCCAAGGTCGAGGCCAAGTTCGAGAACGGTGTTCTCAACCTCGACATTCCTAAGTCCGAGGTCGCCAAGAGCCGGAAAATCACCGTCGGCTAAGGCGTGCTTCGAACCTGACTCGTCTCAAAACGCCCGCCCTCGGCGGGCGTTTTTCTTTGGGTAGAGGCTAGGGAGCTCTTTAGGGCGAAACGGATCATACTTTGGTATGAATCTGGTAGGATGAGCACATGCCAAATGCTGTAAAAGTTGCGATCAGCCTTCCCCCAACGATCCTCGATTCCGTCGAGGAGGAGCGTAAATGTCGCGGCGAAAGCCGCAGTGAGTTCTTTCGGCAGGCAATCCAAGCGTTTTTGCGCCAACTTGCAGAGAAGAAAAACCTCGAGCGGTATGTACAGGGATATCTGGATCAACCGGAGACGGCCAATGAAGTCCGCGAGATCAGCTCCGTAAGCACCTCTGCACTCGCCGAGGAACCCTGGGATTGAGGCGATGCGAGGTCTGGTGGGCCAATCTTCCGCAACCGGCCGGTCGCCGTCCTGTGGTTCTTCTATCCCGCGACGAAGCTTATGCAGTGCGTAGCCTAATAACTATCGCACCGGTAACGACCCGTATCCGTGGGATACCAGTAGAAGTCAGTCTTGGACCAACAGAGGGCCTTCCGAGGCAATGTGTGGTCAATCTCGATTCACTAGCCACCATACCGAAGGTGCAGCTCTCCGAGCGCATCACACTCCTCCATCCGAAAATCGTCATCCAGATCGATTCCGCGATTCACTTCGCTCTGGGATTGAAAGACTGAGTTACCCGGTCACATCACCAAGTCCCGCTCGACAATCTCCAGCTTACGGCGGGCTGTCGCGAGATTGGCCTGGTCACGATCGAGAGCCAGGTAGAGGAAAAGGTGCGGAGCCGCCCTCAGGACTCGGATCAGGTGGTACTGATCCTCGAGTGTAATCAGGATGTCCTCGATCATCTTGTCGAAGTGGAGGTCTTTGATCACCTGCAGTTTTGACCTCACGACCGCGGTATTGCCGGCACTGGCAACATCCAAATTCAACTCTTCGCCGCCGCCAGCCTGCCCCAAACATTTATCGTTCTCATGATCCACCAGAGCGACGCCGATCGCTCCGGCGATACTCATACACTGCTCGAGACTGCCCTCGATACGGACCTTTGGACGGACTCCCACAGGCTCGACAGCTTTTGCCACCGCTTTCGCCTTCCCAGCAGGAGCGTTGGCTGCAGCTTCGTCTTTCAGCCTCATGGCCTCGAGCAGCAGGTGGTTCAAAGGCTCACGCACCGTTTTTCGTTTCGGCAGGACTCCGGTGTGGAGATCTAGTCTCGCACCATCCTCCCAGCCCAGGACTGCGAGCGCTGCGTCGTCACCTGACTGCTGCCCTCTCCGAGCATCCACCAGAATTCCGTCGCGAAAGATCAACTCACCGATTCGCTCTCCTCGCGATACACGAAGCAGACACGTTTTACGTTCGATGGCGAGCAGCTGGACAAAACCAGCCACGGTCAGTCCTTCAATATAACTGCGCTGGCCCTCGGCGGCAGCTCGGATCATCTCGATCAAGTCTGGAAGGTGAACCGGTTTCTCGACATAACTGAAGCCACCATAGAGGGAAACCTGGCCTTCGACACGTGGATTGCCAAATGCCGTCACCACGATGACCGGCCGCCGAGAGCCTTGATCCCGCAACGCCAACAAAAGCTCCAAACCGTCCATGACCGGCATCGCGATGTCGGTGACCACCACATCCACTGGACCAGCCTCGATTTGGTCGAGAGCCTCACGGCCGTTGGCGGCTTGCAGCACCTTGTACGTTGGGCAAGCAGCCTCGAGCAGATCGACGGCGCTGCAACGAAAAAGTTCTTCGTCGTCGACTATCAGAACGACGGGCTGGGTTCTTATGAGGTTCATGGGGTTGAATCCTCGTCGCCACCAAACCGGGTCGGATCCTGGCGATCAAGAAGAATCCGGGCTTCGGTACCGGCTGAAGAGCTATTGAGATCGATACTACCGCGCATCAACGACAGGAGATGCCGGCTGATCGCCAATCCCAAGCCGGTACCGCCGGTGCGGGTGGTGTAGAACGGCTTGAAAACGTGCGGCAGGTGATCGGGCGGGATGCCTGGCCCATTATCTCTCACTACCAACAAGGTATGCTCGCCCTGACGATCGGCTTCGAGCTCGACCTGCCGGCTAGCACTGCCCTCGAGGGCGACCATCGCATTACCGATCAAGTTGAGCAGGACTTGATGTAAAGCCTGCGGGTCAGCCCATAACGTGTCGGCCCGATCACTGACCGTCATCTCGAGTTGCACACCCTGACGCTCACATTCGGACTCAGCCAACAGCTTGAAACGGGCGAGAAAGGCCTCGACATCGATCAGCTCCGGTCTTGGCTCGTCGTAGAGGCTGTAGCTGCGCAAAGAGCGCAAAAGGTATTCAACCCGCCCGAGCTCTTCACCCATCCTCCCGAGGTAGCTCAGCACCTTGGCCAAAGGTAGCGTCTGAAAACCATCGCTCAACACCTGCAAAGCCGCTTTGACCGAGTTGATTGGGTTGCCCAACTCGTGACGGATACCCGAGAACACGACCCCGAGATGGTCGTGAAAATTATGTGCCTCAGCGATCGACTCGAGACGTCGACGTTCGGTGACATCTCGGCCCACCGCCACAAACTCAACCATGTTGCCGGCTCGATCGCGAATCGGCGACACCGTGACGCTCACGAACCGTCGCTCGGCGACCCCTCTGCGCTGCTGCACGGGGTAGGTACGGCGCCATTCCCGCCCACTGCCAAGCATTTTGCGCGCCCAATGGAGCTCGGTGACCCGCTCTGGCGCCCCAGGAAGCTTCCAGGCAAGCTGGCCGATGGCCACTTGCTGCAACCCATCACTCCACTCGAGGTAGGCTTCGTTAGCGTAACGGACACGGCCAGTTCGATCGAATAACACCACGCTATCGGTCAGTTGGCCAATCGCTTGATCGAGTGCCCGCTGCTGACGGTTCTTTTCGACCTCCGCCGTGACGTCACGCTGAATGCCAAAAAAATGCGTGATCTCCCCGGCAGCGTTGCGAATGGGCTCGATGTACCAGCGCATGACGAACCGAGCGCCGTCTTTTCGATAATTGAACGTCTCGCCCTCGAAGGTCTCCCCCAGCTCCAAACAGGAGCGCAAGTTCTTGAGCACCCGATGGTCCGTCTCCGGTCCCTGCAGAATGCGGGGGGTTCGGCCGACCAGCTCAGGCCAGGTGTAACCCGTCATCTTGGTGAAGGCAGGATTGGCGTACAGGATGCGTGGACCTGGCTCATCCAGATCGGCATCGGTCACGATAAACGCCTCATGCAAACGCTGAAGCGCCGCAATCAACAGCTCTGGAGTATCGATCAGAAGACTCGAGGGCATTGAAGAAGAATCAGGGACCGCTCTTGGGAGCAGGATCGGCAACCAGAGTGAAGCGCGTGAGGTGACGCCGGTCCTTTACCAGCAAACCATCTTGCAACCAGGCCGGCTGCGCCCAGACTTCACTGGTGGCGATCTCATAACGTTCAACTTCTTCGAAAGCCTTGCTTTGCCGTTTGATCACCCTCAGCTCGGCATCGGTATTCGACACCAGCAGCCAATCACCAGCCAAGGTCAGAACGGCATTGCTGCCCCCGCGACCTTCTTCTTCCCAAAGGACCTTACCGGTCTTGGGATCGAGAGCAAAAAGTTGGCCTTTACGACGATTGGAGAAACCATAAACGGTCTTGCCGTCGGTCACCGGTGAAGCCATGCGCTGGGTGAGCTCCTTGTTGTGCCAGTGGTCCTCGACCACCCACCCTTTCTCCGTCTTCTTGGGCCACAGCGAGAGCGTGCCATTCTCGTAGTCGGAGATCAGAATCCGCTGACCAACCACCAGCGGATCAACAATGTTCTCTCGCCACTTGTCGGGATAGGGGTGACTCCACAACACATCACCGGTTTTGGGATCGAAGCTCACAAGATCGGTAGTGGCAAACGCCACCACTTGCGGCTGGCCGTCGATCTCGATCCAGAACGGTGAGGCATAACCCGGACCTTGCCCTTCCCAGCCCCATTTCTCCTTGCCGGTGCGCAGGTCCGCGGCAAAGAAACGACCCGCACGGTCATCACCCAGATGTGCATAAACGACCCCGTCAACCACCAACGGCGACATGGAAGAGCCGCAGAAGGTCTCTTCCGGCGCTGACTTGTCGGAGTAGTCGCGGGTCCAGAGTAGCTTCCCATCCTTGGCCTGGTGGCAGGAGAAACGAGCGTCGATCCCCAGGAAGCAGACCACGCCGTCGGCGACCACCGGGGTCGACTTGGGCCCCTTGCCGTATTTGACCGCTGCCTGATGCATCTCATAGGGAGTGGGGAAACGATGTGACCACCGTGTCTTGCCGGTGGCCAGCTCGAGGGCCATCGCCACCTCGTCGTCACCCTGGCGGGCCATCAAGTAGACCGAGTCGCCCGCCACGATGGGCGACGCAAACCCCTCCCCCACCTCCACCTTCCAAACCTGCTGCGGAGCCTCCGGCCACGCCGTCGGCGCCTGGAACATCAGCGCGTGACCGTCACGCGCCGCACCACGCCACTGCGACCATTCGTCAGCTCCGGCGACCGGAGCAAGCAGGACAGCAGCCAGGAGGATTAGCTCGAGGCGCACGTACGAGAAACGAGGACGGAACTCTGTGGTCATGGCAGCTCCTTAGAAAGTTCGGATCCAGATTCCCTAGAATCATATAGGAGCCTCCATCTTCAAGGGTGCGAGCATGCCACTCTACAGACAGGGATGGCTTGGCGTCTGACCGTAGAGCCCCTCCTGATCCCAGTGGCCACACTGACCGTCCAGGCTGTGGAAGTAGAGACGGACGTCCGCACCCGACGTAGCGAAGCCGACGTCACTAGCAAAGGCCTCGGTGAAGCCGCCCTGCGACTGAAAGTCGAGCTTGCCGTCGAAGACCAAGGTGGCGATGCCGCCGGCCCCCGACGGGGTGGTGACCAATGCTTGGTTGCAGGCGCCCGCGTCGGTTGAGACGCAGCTGCCCTGTCCCGGCACCCACTCGACGAGCCTGAAGGTGACCTCGGCGCCGACCGAGTCGGTGCCGTCCTCGCGGACGACGTGGAAGTCCGCCTGGTACTGTTCCAACCCCGGCGTCGTCGGGCTTGGCCCGAGGTGGGTCAGGGTGGTGTCCGCGACGTGGACCGACTCGAAGAGGTGGCTCTGCATGGTGTCACCCCCCACCTGGAAGGTTTGCTGGTTGACGCTCGGGTCCTCGGTCTCGACCTCAACCGAGTACGAGCGGCCGGGCTCGAGACCCCGCGCCACCATCACGTGTTGGCGCTTGAATTGCTCCTCGATCTTGGAGAAGACGAGCACCGGCGTTACGCCGCTGGTGTCGAAGACGCGCAGCCAGCTCTTGGACTCTTCGTTGGTCTCCCAGCGCACTTTCATTACGTTCGAGTTCTTCCAGGCGATGGCGGAGGCGCCCATCGGCACGGTCGGCGCAACGCTATCCGACGGCACGTCTATGACCGTCGGATTGCTGCCCAGCCGCACTTCGTAGCCGTCGGGGAAGCCATCGCTGTCGAAGTCCGGGTTGTTCGCCACCGTCCCGTGGGTGGCCTCGTCGCCATCGCGCAGGCAGTCCATGTCGCGATCGAGCCCGAGCCGGTAGCCGGAGCCGACCGGCGCACCGATCACGGTGAGCGCTGCCTGCCCTGCCGCGACCATCGCGTCGAGTTGCAAGAGAGTAGACGGGATAATGCCATTCGCCCCGGTTGCGATCGAGGCGTCAGCCGTGCAGCCCGCGGCTATATTGTCGACGGTATCGGTAACGAACACCGGGTTGGGCATGGCCGTTGGGTCGTAGAGCATCCCGATCGCTCGCGGCGAGCCTTGATGCATCACCCAACCGCGGGCGATCAGGTCGTTGGCTGGCACCGTACTCGATGTCCCGGCGACGAGCTCCTTGAGCGGCGACGGCAACAATCCCCCGCCGGGGAGCGTGCCGTCGAGCTGGTAGGTGGCCGCCGTGGTCGGTGCCGAGCCGGTATCGAGCTCGGAGATGAGCTGCGCGATGGCGTCCGGTGAGCCGGTCGGTAGTTGATTGAAGACGCCGAGACTCACGAAGTCGACCACCGTGTCCACGAAGCCGGTGTTCGCCACCCCCCAACCGGTGGCCGGGATGTTGGTGACGAATGCGTTGCAGTAGGGGTTGCCCGGGCAGGTGATGACCGGTGCGTAGTCGACGGTCTCGCTTGTCTTGTCCCAGACCCCGCGGAGCTGGGTGGCGTCGTCGGCCAACAGCCCGATGATCGGGTTGTTGACCTGGTTCAGGGTGCCCGAGCCGCCAGCCATCGAGTGACACTGCTCACAGGTGAGCGCGATCAGACCACTCGGCGGTGGATTCGGCGGCATGCCGGTGGTGTCGGCGGTCAGATCGTGGGCGACCTCCGCTTCGAAACAGTCGAAGCCGATCCGAGCTTCGGTGGTGTAGGTGCGGTCGAGGTTCTGGTGCGGGCTCGGCGGATAGGGGAGGGAGAAGACGAAGTCGAGGAAATCG
>JAJCXQ010000668.1 GCA_029263355.1 Acidobacteriota bacterium
CGACATTGCCTCGTTGCCGGCTTTTCGGGAAGCCGTCCTCTGGCAAAGCCATCAAGTCTTCAAGACGGCAGTGGAGAAGATCACCGAGAAACCTCCGGGTACCGTACCTCGCAACGATCGACGCCGACGCCAGGAAGCCGCGGTAGCGAACTACCTCCAGCGATACTGTGTCAAGAACGACACCATCGGTTTCTTCGGCCCGGTCGGCTGGGCGCATTTCGTCGAGTCGGGCGATGCGCTGCAATGCCGGCCTGGCGACGCACTGCTGGCCAAGCGTGAGGTCTACTTCGAAAGTTGGTGTGTCGATGCGATCGGCCGAACCCTCGCCGGACGCGATGGCGTCCGGCGTTGGCTGGCGCCCCAACGGCTGCCGATCGTCGCGGTTGTCGAGTCACAGGTCTATCTGCCTTTTGCTGACCCGGTGCCTGTTTCGTCGACGGAAGCTGCCCTCCTGCTCGCTGCCGATGGCAAGAGGAAGGCACGAGACATCGCTCTCGAGCTGCTCGCAGACCCATCCACCGAGCTCGACGACGAATCAGAAGCCTACCGTCTCTTCGCCAGCTTCCAGGCTCGCGGTTGGATCGACTGGAATTTCTTCGTACCGGTCGATCCCTATGCCCGCGAGGCATTGATCGAGCAGATCGAGAGTATCGGAGACCGGGAATTGCAGCAGACCTGTCTCGAAACCTTTCGAGAGCTCGACCAGGCGCGCGAGACGATCGCCGGCGCGGCAGGGGACGTCCCGGCGCTCGATGGCGCGCTGGCGCGGCTCAACGAAGAGTTCACCCGCATCGCCGGGCAGGCCGCGACGCGGCACGAAGGCGAGGCCTACGGCGGCCGAACCCTGGTCTACGAGGATTGTCTGCGTGACCTCGAGGTGGAGATCGGTCCGGAGGTCCGCGAATCTATGGCTTCTGCGTTGGCTGTGGTCTTGCCGAGCGCTCGTTGGTTCACCTACGAAGTCACCGAGTCGTTTCGGCGAGTTGCTGCCGAGATCTATCGCGAGATGGCACCTTCCGAGGGAGCGCCGGTCGCAGCGGCGTTCTTCTGGGAGCGCCTGCAGCCGCTCTTCGATCGCCGCGATCCCGGCCGCATCCTGGAGCCGGTTCTGAGCCAACTCCATCAGCGTTGGGGCAAGCTCTTCGGCCTCCCGGATTCAAAAAATCCGAGCCGTCTGGAACTGTCGAGCGAGGCTCTGCGAGACGCGGCACGCACCGTGTTTGATGCTCCACGAGCGGGTTGGGAAGCCGCGATCAACCAATCTCCCGACGTGATGATTTCCGCGTCGAGCGTCGAAGCGATCCGAGCTGGAGACTTCAGCCTCGTCCTGGGAGAAATCCATGTCGGACGCAACAGCTTGAATAGCTGGGTCTTCGTCTCGCAGCATCCGGATCGCGAACAGTTTTTTCGCGAGATCGACAGCGATCTGCCCGAACCGCGTTTTTGGGTGACCCGCGACCGCAATTCTCTGGGTGTCAACACCCGCACCAGCGTCGCTTACGTGTCCCCACAGGACTACGTGATCCCGCCGGTCGATCGCATGTTTGTGCTCCCCAAGTCTCAAACCCTGCCACCCGCAGCCCTGGTGGTCGTCGAAGGAGAGAACGGAGTGATGTTATGCACCCGGGATGGTCGGTTGAAATTCGATATCGCCAAGGCCGGCAGTCAGTTCATCTCGCAACAGTTGATGGATTCCTTCAGCTTCCTCGGCGCTGGCGATCACCTGCCGCGCGTGACAATCGACCGCTTGACGGTCTGCCGCGAGTCTTGGGCCTTCGACCCCGAAAGTCTGGAATTCGCGCAACCCAAAGACGCCGCTGAACGTTTTCTCGCGGCCCGTCGCTGGGCCCACGAGCACGGTCTGCCACGCTACATTTTTGTTCGCGTCCCGGTCGAAGCCAAACCGTTCTATGTCGATTTCGATAGCCCGATCTATATCGAAATCTTGGCGAAGTTGGTCCGGGCGACGCGCGACTCAGACCTCGTAGACAAACGTATTCGGATCACTGAGATGCTCCCGACGCCGGAGCAGACCTGGCTTCCCGACGCCGCCGGCCAACGCTACAGCAGTGAATTACGGATCGTTCTCAAAGACCGCAGCTGGACCTCACGAGACCCGCACCCCGCGTCGTGAAGACGGCGCGAGAGCTCTCTGCCGTTTCCCCGGGCTCGGTCGGCGCCCGGGGACTGCCTATTCCGCCCGCAAGGCCTGGACCGGATCGATCCGGGTGGCGCGGAACATCGGCACGAGGCTGGCGACGAGTGCCACGCAAGCGAGGAAAAGCACAACCCAGGCGGTGACCATCTGATTGTCGGAGTTGAGCCCATAGAGCAGGCTCTCGATGGTGCGATTGGCGATGAAGGTAACGATCAGTCCGACGATCAGACCAGCACCGACAACGAGGGCCAACTCCTTCAGCAGCAATCCGGCGACGTCCACTCGCCGCGCCCCGAGCGCCATTCGCATACCCAACTCCGGCTGACGTTGCTGCACTAGCGTGCTGGTCACGCCGTAGACGCCGATCGCCGCCAAGATCAGTGCCAGGACGCTGAAGAAACCGAGCAAACCGACCGCCATGCGGGTAGCCCACAAGGTGCTCTTGATCACTTCGGTAACGGGTCGCAGTCCTTGCAGAGGCATTTCGGGATCGAGCTTCCGAACCTCACGTCGAATGATTGGAATCAATGGCTCGGGTTCGGCCCGAGTGCGGATGTAAAGGGTCAAGTTCGATGAGTAGCGCTGCGAGAACGGCATATAGATGTAGGGCCGCGGCTCCTCGTTCAGCTCGACGTACTTGGCATCGCGAGCGATGCCTACAACTTCCATGGGGTTCTCTTCGTCGTCGAGCCGAATCCGCTTGCCGATCGGATCCTCCCCCGGCCAGTAGCGCTCTGCCAGCGTCTGGTTGACGATTGCCACGAAGGGACTCTCCGGATGATCGTCCGGGCCAAAGCTCCGGCCCTTGACCAGCGGAGTGCCGATCGTATCGAGGTAGTCATCGGCTACATAGCTGGTCCGAATCAACACCCCGTCATCCGGGTTGTCCTGGCCTTCGAAGTAGGTCTGGCTCGAGAATCCGAAGTTGTTGAGTAGGCGCACCTCGCCCACCGTTGCAGTTTCGATCTCTGGCAGGCTATTCAACTTTGCCAAGATGCGATCGCAGAGGTCGCGCCCCTGGGCCTCGTCGAAGCCGGCTCGGCCGACCTGGATCGAACCCAGGATCAGATTCTCGGCCTCGAATCCTGTTTCGATGCGATAGGCGTTGTTGAGGCTGGTCCAAAAGAGCGCCGCTCCCACCAGACACACCAGGCATAGTGAGATCTGACCAACGATCAGCAAATTCCTGATCGTCCATCGGCGATTGCCGCCGGAAGGTGTGCGCTCGGTCTTGAGAGAGGAGACCAGATCGAGCTTGAGCGCCTGTAAAACAGGCACCAGACCGACCAATCCGGCGGTAAACAACGAGATCCCCAAGGCGAACAGCAATACGGTGGGGTCGAGACTCAGGTCGAGAGAATTCTCCAGGAAGTTGGGCGGCCGAATACTCCACAAGAGGTGCACACCCAGTTTCGCCACCCCCAGTCCGACCAGGCCGCCCAACAACCCGAGAGCCAGACTCTCGGTCAGGAGTTGGCGAATCAAGCGATTGCGGCTAGCGCCAATCGACAGGCGAATGGCGATTTCGCGCTGCCGCTGCGTCGCCCTGGCCATCAGCAAGGTACCGAGATTCACACAGGCGAGGAGCAAGACCATTCCTGCGCCGACCGCGAGAACGGTTCGGGCTCGCAACTGGGTGCCACGCCGTTCCGGTTCGGTAAAGACATCGGCGAGCCTGAGCAGCTCGACCCCCCACCCCTTGTTGCTCTGCGGATACTCTTCAGCGAATCGCGCCGCTATCTCTTGGAGTGCCGTCCGAGCCTGGGCGAGCTCGACGCCAGGCGCCAGCCGCCCGACGAGACTCAGCAATCGGCCGCTGCGTTGCGGCAGCATGGCCGCGAAGCCGGGTTGGGCAACCTGCTGAAACATCGCCAATGGAATCCACGCCTCCATCGTTTCGGTGCGACCTATTCCCTTGAAGCCCTCCTGGGCGACGCCAATGACGGTGAACGGATGCCGGTTGATCGTCACCTCGCGGCCGACGATCTCAGGATCCGCAGCGAACAGCCGCGTCCACAGGCTGTACCCGATGACAATTACGGGGTGAGCGCCTGGGGTCGTATCCTCCTCCGGCAGAAAGGTGCGGCCGACATCGGTGCCGACGCCCAGGAGCTCGAAGAAATTGCCCGACACCGCGGAGGCGACGATCTGCTCCGAAATGGTTTCATCCGCCAGGGTCGTACCCATGAAGCGCGTCGCCAGGATGTCGGTGAAGACCTTGCTGTTGTCGCGATAATCTTGGAAGTCGGGGAATGAAAGAGGGAAAAAGCGCCCCTCGGCCTGGTCGAACGTGGCGTAGATCGACACCAACTGCGACGGCTCTTCGACCGGCAGAGGCCTTAGAAAAAAAGCGTTGATCAGAGTGAAAACTGCGGTGTTGGCCCCGATCCCGAGAGCCAGAGACAAAATGGCAGCAAAGCCCAGAAGGCGATTCTTCCGGCGCAGGAGCATGACCAGACTGAAGCGAATATCCTTCCAGAAGTCGTTCACGAGCCTTCGATTCTCCGATCATGGATTGAGGGGTTGCGCCGAAATCTATAGGCAAGAGAATATCACCCTGCAGAGAAAGTCGCGAGCCCAGCTCAGCTGCCCATCAACCTGGTTACCGGTATTGGGTCACCGTCACGAAACCAGGTGGGAGCTCCTTTTTCCAGGATCGGTCGAGTTGCTTGGGCGCTGTGCCGGCAGCAAGAAAATAGTCGAGGAAGGCTCGCACCGAGCGACTGATCGTCTCATAGCCGGTTTGTGCGATCGCCCCGCCCCTGGACCAAGCCTGAACCCGTTCAATACCCCAGACCCCTGGAAGCATTCCTTCCACGAAGTTGAAGCTTCCATGGGCCAAATCTGGAAAGACCACGAAATAAGATTCCGCAGCCGACTGAGCCAAAATCGTGGGAGCGGTCCGTTCTTGCCCATTGGGAGCGATTCGTTCCGTCATGACCACGTAGGGAACCGTCAGCTTTTCGGCATCGAGGTAGGAGGCGGCGTTTGTTCCCTGGTACAACCCCGCCGGGCTCAGTGGATTCGAGCTAAGGCCTATGACAAGCCGAACGTTCGCATGCTCGAGCTGCATCCGGAGCGCCAGCTCGGCGGCATAGCTCCAAGTCATGATGGCGACCCGTGAGCCATCGATATTGGGCTCCTTTTCCAAACTGTCGAGTGCAAAACCCAGATCTCGCAGGTGAGTAGCAAACGTCGCTTGCTTCTCTTGCTCGGTCTTCAGGGCCCACGGTCTCGGCAGTGCGGGACCTGCAAACCGAGCCGCGGCCACGACATAGCCGTGACTGGCCAGATATTCACACAGCACCGACTGCGCTACGACAGTTCCATGGCGCATGGTCCACAGCACGAGTGGGAACGCTCCAGGTGCTGGCGACGCGTTTCGCCTGGCTCGCATTGGGGATTCGAGGATCTGCTCCAAAGTTCCGCGCTCTACGGCGCTGGCGTCTCCACTGATGGCTTCTGCAAGCCATTTTTGGAAAGCCTGGCCCTGCGAAGCTTCCCCGAGCTCTGGCAGGAATCGCAGATAATCGACAAATTGCAACCGATCCTGTCCTTTGCCGGACGATGCCGGATACCAGACCGCTGCCTCGATAGGGCGTCCGCCAGTCGTTGGCGCGGATTGAGGATCGACGCGCGTCGAATCGATGTAGGTGACCCAGTTCAGGCCAACGTCAAACGGCCCCGCCTCGAGTTGACCCCAGAGGTTAGCCGCAGCAGCCGGCTGTTGGCACCCGAGCAAGACGACAGTGGTAAGTGCTGTTGCCCAGCTTCTCTTGGTCGAGCGCCGTCGGAGGACTTTCCGCGGCCCGATGGCCTGGCAGGAGTTGAGCTCGTGACCTGCGAACCCCCTTCCTTCGAAGGAGAACTCAACGTCTGCATCTCTCATCGATTCATCTTAGCATGAGACGGCTGATGGTTCGGTGCCGGGGAGACGCCACATTTGCGCTTGCAAATTCGCTCAGGCGAGCCTCGTCGAACCGCATTTGCGCTTGCAAATTCACCCCGACGAGCCTCGTCGAACCACATTTGCGCTTGCAAATTCACCCCGACGAGCCTCGCCCAGCTACATTTGCGCTTGCAAATTCGACCTGGCGAGCCTCGTCCAGCCACATTTGCGCTTGCAAATTCACCCCGACGAGCCTCGTCGAACCGCATTTGCGCTTGCAAATTCGCCCTGGCGAACCTGGTCGAACCATATTTGCGCTTGCAAATTCGCCCTGGCGAGCCTCGTCGAACCACATTTGCGTTTGCAAATTCGCCTCCACGAGCCGCAGCCAACCGGGCGATGAACGTCGGCGGTATGCGGGCGTGGAGCCAGGCGTCGAGGCGAGATTTCTCAACCAGCCAGGGGTTGTCTCTAAGCAATAAAGTCTGAAGATCGTGATCCACGATTGCATTTAACCCTGAGGCCACTAACGTCCAAGGTCGTTGAAGAGGCTCTTCAGGAAGAGTTCAGTACGTGAAATGTCGTTGAATCGGCGATCCGTGGAGCGTTTTGAGCGTCCAATGTCGTTGAACCGGCGATTCCTCGAGCACTTACCCTACCGCTTGGCCTGAGCGGTCCCGGATTCGCGAGAATCAAAATTCTCGAAGGTCAGGGGGTATCAACCGCTCCGGCAGGTTCTGATAGCAGACCGGGCGCAGGAAACGACGGATCGCCAGGGTGCCGACGGACGTGGTGGCCGGGTTGGTGCTCGCGGGATAGGGGCCGCCGTGCATCATTGCAGCGTCGACTTCAACTCCGGTGGGGAAGCCGTTGGCGAGCACCCTGCCTGCCTTCTGCTCGAGGATCGGCAGGAGACGGGCAGCGAGTGCTTCGTCGGCCTCTTCGAGGTGCAGGGTGGCGGTCAGTTGGCCGTTCAGTGAGTCAGCGATTTCTAGCAGCTCGTCGGCTGAGGACACTCGGATGATCAATCCCAAAGGCCCGAAGACCTCTTCCGCGAGCTCCGGTGTCGCGCGCCAGGTGGCTGCGGTCGTCTCATAAAGGTAGGGCGTGGCTGCTCGGCCTTCGGTGGGATTGCCAAGCAGCTTGGTGACACCGTCGATGGCTTCGAATCGTTCGGCATTGGTCTCGAAGCAATCTGCGATACCGTCGGTCAGCATGGTCTGAGCCTCGACGCCCGCAAGCGCCTGGGTTGTCTGCTCGGCGAACCGATCTGCTGCCTCGCCGTTTTGCAGGAAGACGACACCTGGACTGGTGCAGAATTGGCCGGCTCCGAGGGCCAGCGAGGCGGCCCAGCCGGCCGCTAACTCGGAACCCCTGCTAGCGAGGGCGACAGGTAGGACGAAGTTGGGATTGATCGAACCCAGCTCACCGAAGAACGGAATCGGCTCGGGACGGGCTGCGCAGAGGTCGAACAGGCTTCGCCCCGCTTTGAGCGAGCCGGTGAATGCGACGGCTTTGACCCGCGGATGCCGGACCAGGGCGCGTGCCACTTCGTGTCCGGAGTCCTGGAGGAATCCGAAGGTCCCGAGAGGAGCTCCTGATTCTCGCAGGGCCGCCAAGATCGCCGCGGCGACCGCTTCTCCAGTGGCCGGGTGCGCTGGATGCCCCTTGACGATAACGGGGCATCCGGCCGCCAGCGCTGACGCCGTGTCGCCGCCCGCGGTCGAGAAGGCAAGAGGAAAGTTGGAGGCTCCGAAGACGACCACGGGTCCTAGGGGCCGCATCATCAGCCGGAGGTCCGGACGCGGTAACGGCTGGCGATCCGGGAGTGGTGAGGAGGTGCGCCGGTCGAGGTAGTCGCCGGCAGCGATGTGCTGAGCGAACTGTCGAAGTTGCCCCGTGGTCCGCGCCAGCTCGCCTTGCAGCCGCGCCGCGGGTAGGCCGGACTCGCACTCTGCATGATGCGTGATCTCATCACCCGACTTCTCGAGCTGCGTCGCGATCGTTTCCAGCAACTCTGCGCGTTTGTGCCGGGGAAGATAGCCGTAGTCCAGAAACGCCTCGGCAGCAACTTCTGCGGCACGGTCAGCTAGTTCTGGGGTGGCCCTGGAGAACGGATAGGGCTCCCCCGTGGCCGGCGTTGAATAGAAGGTGTCGCTGCCTTCGACCCACTCGCCATTGATCAGGTGTTTTCCATTAGGCATTGTTGTCGTTTCCTTTTCAGAAATTCGTGGCTCAGAAGCGATCCGGTGAAAATGCTCGAGCGTTGATATGTGTGGGGTGTTCCTGGATCAGCTCGGCGATCAGGCGACCGGTTGCGGTGGCCATGCTGAGGCCAAGCATGTTGTGCCCGGTGGCCAAGAAGGCGTTGTCGAGCTCAGGCACCCGTCCGATGATGGGTAGGCTGTCCCACGTCATCGGCCTCCATCCGAACCAGGTCTCGTGGACCTCGCCGCCGACCGGTGTGACGAGATACGGAGCCGCGGATTCTTGGAGCTGTTGAATTCGTTGGGGGGGAATGGTCGAATCCCAACCCACAAATTCCATCATTGAGCCGATTCGGAGCCCGTCGTCGAAAGGCGTTACACCGATGCGGCGCTCGGGGAACAACATCGGGTGCCGAGGGCAGATCTCCGGCCGACTCATGGTGACGGAGTAGCCCTTGCCAGGCTCGACCGGGAGTTGGCAGCTCAGTGCGTCCGACCATTTACTAGACCAGGCGCCCAGTGCGAAAACGAAGTGATCGGCTTTCATCTCCCCGTTCGAGGTCTGGAGAGACTCGATCGAGTTGCCCGACTTGCGAACCGCTTCGAGGCCACAGCGCTCCACCAGCTCGACGCCGTTATGCGCCAGAAGTGTGCTCCAGTCGTGAACCAACCGATCGGGCCGGACGGATCCGTCGTGATCGTAGACGTAGGCGCCAGCCAGGTCTGACCTGAGTGCGGGGTCGAAGGCGCTGAGCTCGGCGCTCTCGATGCGCCTGGCAGTGATTCCGTAGGTTTCCGACAGCAGCTGATCGGTTTGTGCAAACGCATCGAGGCTCGGCTGCTCTCGAAAGACGTAAGCGAGACCGTTTTCTTTCCACTGTCCGGCCGCAGGTAGCTCCGCGAACAATGTGCGGTATTCGTCGATCGACGACTCCAAAATCGGCAACAAGCGCTGCCCGGCCTCCAGCATCTGCCTGTGGGTACAGCGGCGAGCGAATTGGAGCAGCCACCGATACAGGTCGAGTCGCATCTGCAGCCGAATCCTCAAAGGCGCCGAAGGATTCAACAAGGAGAGGACGCCTTCGCGAAGCGCTCCGGGCTCGTTGAGCGGCAGCACGTGGCTGGGACAGATCATGCCGCAATTCCCGTGGGAACAGGCTTGGCCGATCCCGGCGCGGTCGATGACGGTGACATCGAAGCCAGCCTTCTGAAGGTAGTGAGCGCATCCGATACCGACGATGCCCCCGCCGACGATGATGACCGTCTCGCTGCGAGCTGCCGTGTTCACGAGATCCCGTCCGCGAAAGGGTCGTCGGGATGGAAGAAGAGCTCTGCATCACCGCAGATGTAAGCGCGTCCGGTCACTCGCGGGATGATCTCACCAGCTTCGTTGCGTCGATAGCTGGCAACGAACCTGCTTCCGATCATGGACTCTTGAATCCAGGTTTGGCCAGCAGCGAGCTCGCCGCACTCCGCGAGGCAGGCCAACTTGGCGCTGGTGCCGGTTCCGCAAGGTGAACGGTCGTAGACATTGCCGGGGCATAGAACAAAGTTGCGGGAGTGGGCGTCAGCGGAGTGGGATGGTTCGAAGAACTCGATGTGGTCGATCGGCTGGCCGTCCTGCCCGACGATGGCTCGGGTGTCGAGCCCAGCTCGAATCTTGATCGCGGCGCGCCTGAGCTGTGCCTCGTTGCTAGGGATGATCTTGCAAGGGGCGTCGTCGACCAAGAAGAACCAGTTCCCGCCCCACGCGATTGAGCCTTTGACCGTGCCGAGCCCTTCGACGCTGAGGACAACATCGCGTCGATAACAGAAGCTTGGCACATTCTCGACGGTTGCCTGGTTGGGATCGGTGAGCTCGACACTGACGACGCCAACTGGCGTCTCGATCGTGATTCGACCCAGCTCCACTCGATCGAGATGAGCCAGCGTCACTGCAACACCGATCGAGCCGTGGCCGCACATTCCCAAGTAGCCATCGTTGTTGAAGAAGATCGCCCCCACCGAATAGCGATCGTCGGTGGGAGGACACAACAGTGCCCCTACCAGGGCGTCGGAGCCTCTGGGCTCGAGGATCGTCCCTCGCCGAACGTGATCAAACTCACGTTCGAACCGCAACCGTCGCTCCGCGAGGGTGCCGGAACCAAGGTCAGGGCCACCTTCCACGATGACCCGTGTCGGCTCACCTTCGGTGTGGGAGTCGAGGACTCGCATGCGACACCTCCGCTCCGGCGGCAGTGCCGGGCCATTCCTTCCACCAGCGGCGGAATTGTCGCCACTGCGATTCGAGGAACGCCTTCTGTTGTGGGCTCAAGGAATCGGTGCGATGGATCTGGTGCTCGTATTCGGTGTTGCCCTCGAGCACCATCAGATGTTTGTAGTGGAGGACGAGGTCAGGTCCCTCGTCGAAAGTCGATAGGACTCGCAGTGCGCCGTCGAGCTCTTGGGCCAGCCGCAGAGACTCCGCGTCACCCTCAGCAGCGCGTTGGCAGAGCTCGACGAGTCGTAGGGTTTCCCTCGGCAGGGCATTGCCGATCCCGGTAATGGCTCCGCCGGCGCCGCAGTGAACAAATCCGTGAACCACTTGGGTATCAACGCCCACCATCAGCGTCAGGCTCGGATCGCCGCTGGTGATGTGCTCGGCGGCGTAGCTGAGGGAGCTGGCGCCGCCGAATTCTTTGAAACCAACCAGGTTTGGATGGTCGCGACGCAGGTCGAAGAACAGGTCGGCCTTGGTCTCGAATCCGTAGTAGGGACTGTTGTAGATCACCGCGGGTGTGGTGGGGGCTGCACGCAGGATGTTGGCGAAGTGTGCCCGTTGCGCGGCGGGTGATATGCCGCGGGAGAGGACGCGCGGGATCACCATCAGCCCGGCAGCGCCGATTTTTTCGGCATGGGCCGCCAGCGCGGCTGCCCGGCGCGGATTCTGTGCGCCGGTCCCCACGACCGTGGGTACACCTTCGGCGACCAACCGTTCAACCCCGGTCATCCGGTCTTCGTCATCAAGCAGAGGCCAGTCTCCCATCGAGCCGCAGTAGACGACGGCGCTCATGCCGGCGTCGATCAGCTCTTTTCCCTTGCTGGCGAGCGCCTCGAAGTTGATGACTCCTCGAGCTGTGCACGGGGTCATCAGGGCGGGCATACATCCGGAAAATACGTTTTCGCTGTGGCTCATCGCGTCCTCCTAGTCACCAGGAATCCTGCAAAACAGGCTTCGATCATGGACAGGAGTACAGTAGCTGTTCACTGCGCTATCGTCTTGGCGTTGTCTTCACTTCTGACTTGAGTTTTGGCACAATCAGATCATGGATGCGGTCGTCACGGGTGGGCGTTCCTCTTTAGCGCTTCTGTTCGAGGAGCTCGCCGAGCCCTTCACGGCTGAAGCACTGTTCGACCAGATTCCAGAGACCGTCTTCTTCATCAAGAACGCCGAGGGCCAGTACCTCTGCGTCAATGACACGCTGGTCGCACGGTGTGGTCAACAGAGCAAGTCGCAGCTTCTGGGACGCACGCCGTCCGAAGTTTTTGGTCAGGAGTTGGGCCGCAGTTACGAAGCGCAGGATCAGGAGGTTCTCCGCTCGGGCCGTCAGTTGATCGGCAAATTAGAGCTACACGTTTATCAACCCTACGGAATGGGGTGGTGCCTGACCCACAAGTTGCCGTTGCATGGGCGGGAGGGGCAGGTTGTCGGCCTGGTCGGTGTCTCTCGGGATCTGGCTGAGCCCGACGTGAGGGACTGGGATTTTGGCCAGATCGAAGCAACCCTAGCGGCGGCCAAGTCTCGGCTGGAAGCGCCGCCGTCCGTCAAGGAGATGGCCGCGTCCGCCTCCCTTTCGGTGTATCAACTCGATCGACGGATGAAGCGTCTGTTCGGTCTGTCGACGGGGCAGTGGTTGCTCAAGCTGCGGATCGAGCATGCGTGCCGGGAGCTCGTCGAGACCCAGCTACCGATCGCTCAGATCGCGTTGGGCTGCGGCTATGCCGACCAGAGCGCTTTTACGCGGCAGTTCCGTCGCACGACCGGGCATTCGCCGTCGGAGTTCAGAAAGATGGGCGTTCTCTGAGGGTGGGCCTCAGAGCCCCGATTGGGATCGCGATTCCCCCTCAATCGCCCAAGGAGACCCTTTCGAGCACGATCGGCTCGTAGCCCTCGCGGCCCTCGGTGATGCGAAGGGTGCGGTCCAGGGGCAAGTCGGTAAAGGTCTGGGTCTTGCCGGTGGTGGGCCAGAAGACTTCCAGTCGCTCGATGATCTCCGCCTTACCCAAACCGAAGAAGCGACGCAAGGGATTGCCGCCGAAGGTGGCGCCGCTGTTGACGTGACGGTAAAGGCTCCGGGACTCGTCGCCCTTGCCAGCTACCAGACGTAGGCGGGCGCCGATGGCCGAGCGGTTGGAGCGGGTCCCCGCCAGGATCACGGTCAGGTAGTGGTTGTCGAAGCCCGGGTTCTCGTAGAGAGCGTCATAGAAGCGGTCACCGCTGTAGAAGCCGCCCATCTGCTCAAAAACGTCCTGATCGCCATCGTTGTCGAGGTCGGCAAAAACCACGGCGTGCCCCTTTTGTAGGTGGCCTAGGCCGGCGGCGGTGGTGACGTCGGAAAAGTCCACCCCCGCACGGTTGCGGAACACCAGGTTCGGCATCAGCGCCTCGTAGGCAGGCCAGCCGGTCCCGAGGTAGAAGTCGAGGAAGCCGTCGCCGTCGAGGTCACCGAAGTTGCAACCCATCGGCGCGCTGGTGCGGCGCGGCGAAAGTGACGTCGACAAAGCGGCCATCACCCTGGTTCTGCAACAACGAGTTGGGCTGCTCGCCGGCCTGGAACATCCAACCCCCGCGAAGCACGAAGAGGTCCGCGTCACCGTCGTTGTCGTAGTCGGCGTGGACGACGTTCAAGCCGCCGAAGAGTCCTTCCAGACCGTCGCCGTCCTCGTCGAACCCGCCGGCGCCATTGTTGCGGAAAAATCGCAGGCGCTCGCCGGGATCCGAGCAACAACGACGGTCGGCTCGACTTCTACGTCGCCGACATGGCCGGCAGCAGCCACTATAGGTCCAAGCGGAACATAGGCGACATCAGCATCTTCCGCGACTTCCTGATCAACGAATGGCCGCGTCAGAAAATGCAGAACGCGCTCTTCCTCGCCACCGGCTTGGCGCGCTACATAGAAGTCTCCGCCATGGCCGGGCTGGACGCTACGGACTGGACCTGGTCAGTGCGCTTCGGCGACTTGGACAACGACGGACGGCTCGATCTGTTCACCACCAACGGCACTTCGCGCGACGACATGAGCTTGGATCTGACCGGCATCAAGATGAGCGAGGTCTGGGACACGGAAGGCGAGGCGGCAGCGATGGAGTACTTGAAGACCATCCCGCAGGCGCCCTCCTCCGACTTCGCGTTCCGCAACCGTGGCAACTTGGACTTCGAAGACGTCTCGTCGGCCTGGGGGTTGAACCACGATGGCATCAGCTTCGGCGCGGCCTACGCTGATCTGGACCGTGACGGTGACCTCGACTTGGTGGTCAACCGACTGGGTGAGCCGGCCGGCATCTACCGCAACCAGAGCGGCAGCGGCGGCCGGGTGTTGATCCGCCTGCGGGGCAAGACCAACCGCTACGGACTCGGCGCCCTGGTACGCCTCACCTCGAGCAGTGGCACCCAGGTGCGCCACTTGATGCCGACCCGCGGCTTCATGTCGAGCGAGGAGCCGTTGGTCCATTTCGGGCTCGGCGACGACACGTCCTTCGATCTCGCCGTCGAGTGGCCGGAGGGCCACACTCAGCGTCTTGACAAGCTAGTCGCCGGCCGCTTCTACACCCTCGACGAGCACTCGGGCCCCCACGATCAAGCGCCTGCCCAACCCCAGGGAATTGCTCTTCCTGATGGTGACTCAGCGGCTCGGGTTGGAATGGCGCCACCAGGAACGCCATTTCGACGACTACAGCCTGCAACAGCTGCTGCCCTTACAATTGTCACAATTGGGCCCCGGGCTGGCCTGGAGCGATGCCGACGGCGACGGCCTCGATGACCTATTCGTGGGCGGCGCCTTGTTCAGCGACGCTGACGGCGACGGCAGACCCGACTTGCTGCTCACCCTGGAATGGGGACCGGTACATCTCTTCACCAATCTCGGCGGCTCCTTCGCCGACCACAGCCAACAAGCCGGCCTGGCCGAGCGTACGGGTTGGTGGAACAGCATCACCGGCGGCGACTTCAACGGTGATGGCGCCATCGATTACGCCGTCGGTAATCTGGGCCTGAACAGCAAGTACTCGGCCTCACCGGAGCTGCCCACCAAAATCTACTATGGCGATATGGACGGTTCTGGCGAACCCCACCTGATCGAGGCCAGCAGCACAGCCGAAGGGCCGTTGCCAGTGCGTTGCCGCAGCTGTGCGTCGTTGGCGATGCCCTTTGTCAAGGAGCGTTTTCCCACATACCACGACTACGCCTCGGCACTACTGACCGACATCTATTCGGACGACACGCTCGGGCAGGCCCAGACCTTCGAAGCGGTTGAGCTCGCCAGCGGGATCCTGATGAACAACGGCGAGGGCGGTTTCGACTGGCGGCCGTTGCCGCGCCTGGCTCAGGCCTCGCCCGCTTACGGTATGGTGGCGTCCGACTACAATGGCGACGGTCACACCGATCTCTACTTGGTCCAGAACTCCTTCAGCCGCGAGCCGGAGACCGGCCTTCTGGACGGCGGGGTGTCGATCCTGCTGTTTGGGGACGGCAGCGGCGAGTTCAGGGTATCCGACCCGTCCGAATCAGGCCTGATCGTGCCCGGGGATGGCAAGGGCCTGGCGGGTGGCGACCTCAACCGTGATGGTTGGCCCGACGTCGTGCTGACTCAGAACAACGGTCCGCTGGCCGCCTTCGGTAACCACGGGGTCGCGGGCAACAGCCCCCTGGCCGTCCGTCTGAAGGGCCTCGCCGGTAACCCGGCCGCGGTGGGCGCGCGCGTGACCCTGGAACGGTCCGACGGCCACAGCCAGACGACTGAGATCTATGCCGGTTCAGGCTACCTTTCGCAATCATCGCCTACGTGCTTTTTTGGGCTGGGCACGGACCAGGCGAAGCTGCTGCGGGTGCGCTGGCCGGATGGGTCCGAATCTCAACACCTGGCGGGCCCGGGGCCAAACATCACCCTTACTCACCCCGCAGTCTCTAGAGCCGGCCATTCTGTCGGTGGCATGTAGTCTAACCAGCCAGCTCATCAGACGGCGGCTCCGGCCTGACTCATGGTGGCCGCTTCGCTGAGGGCCGTTTGGCTGCGTCCCAGTCCCTTGGTTTGGTAGAGCGCTCGGTCGGCCCGGTTCAGGAGAGAATCACCCGTGTTGCCTCGTAAGCGGTGGGCCTGGTCGCGAACGCGGGACCTTTGATCGCGCTCGCTCGGGTCGGCAAACTGGATTTGCTACCGGCAGCATACGCCGAGATTCTGGTGCCGGACGCCGTCTATCGGGAAGTCACCCAGGATCCTCTATTGCCGGGAGCGCACGAAGTAGGGCAGGCCCGTTGGCTGCGCTCGGTACCGGTCACCGATACCCGGGCGGTCGCCCGGATGCGATTCTGGCTCGATCAGGGCGAAAGTGAAGCGATTGTCCTGGCGCAGGATCGCGCG
>JAJCXQ010000669.1 GCA_029263355.1 Acidobacteriota bacterium
ACTTGGTGTAACCCAGACCCTATGGGAGGTCTATTGCCCTACGCTTCTGACAAATATAGCGACCTGGCTGCAACAAATGTTGCAGGCCGGCGACTCAGCCGGTGGCGGTGGTCAGGTGGTTTGCCGCCGCCAACGCCAGCAGCTGGGGGTCGCTCCAACCGAAATCGAGCAGGCCTTCGACCACTGGTCGAGCTTCCTCGAGGCGACCGAGGTAGAGCAAGGCCAGGGCGTGGACGTGACGCAGTTCGACATCTTTTGAGGTGGCGGCTGGCAGCTCGGTCAGCTGCAAGGCTTCGGTACGGTGGCTGAAGGCGGTGGCGCTATCGCCGCGGTTCGCAGCGACGTTGGCGAGACCTAGATAGGCCGTCGCCTGATAGGTGTGTTCGTTGACGCGGCTGTTGTCTTTGGCCAGGCGAGCGCTCGACGCGTCCAACGCTTGCTGAAAGAGCGCTTCGGCGGTGGCGCCGTCGCCGCGCCCGAGAGCCAGGTTACCGAGGAGCAAGTGCAACGCCGTGATGCGGGCATGGGTCGCACCGAGGATCGGCTGGAGGACCGCCAGGGACTGCCGGGCCTGAGTCTCTGCGGCAGCTGGTCGGGAACGGGCTCGTTCGAGCTCTGCTGAACGAAACAGCACAATGCCGGTCAGTACGTTGTCGGGGCCGAGGGTCTCGCTGAGGATCTCGAAGGCTTCGGCGTACAGTTCCCCAGACTCTGCGAAACGCCCGGTGAAGCGCAGCACGCCGGCCAGATTGTTGAGTGCGATGGCGGTATCGCGGTGTTTCGCTCCCCGGCTCTCGAGGTAGGCATCAACGGCCCGTTGGTACAAAGGGATTGCCGCGGCGGGCTCGCCGAGGCCCATATGCACCAAGGCGAGATCGTTGAGGATCGCAGTCTCTTCCGGATGCTCCATGCCGAGATTCTTCTCAAAAAACGTCAGGGTTTGCTGCCAGAGTTGACGCGCCCGTTCGAGGTCGCCGCGTAAGTATTCGAGTCGGCCCATGGTCTTGAGCGTCAAGACAATGCGCGGGCTCCCCGGGACGAGGACCCGCTCTCGGATCGCCAGAGAACGTTCGAGCAGTGCCTCGGCAGGCTCCAATTCGCCAACATCGAGCAGCAACTCGGCGAAGGTGAACTGAGTCATCGCCAGCGACAGACTGTCAGGATCGGGATAAATCTCGGTTGCCTTGAAGGCCAAGGCGCGTTCAAAAAGCGGCCGGGCGCGACCGAAGTCGCCGCGGTAGCGGTAGAGCCCGGCGAGCCCGTGCAGGGCTCTACCCAAGGAACGAGGATCTACCGTTGGCGAGGGTTCGAGAATTTTTAGGGTCTGCAGATACAGCGCCTCACTGGCCTCAAAATCCGGCGCTACCAGGGCGAGCTCAATGAGAGTAGGGGCGATCTCGGGGCTGTCTTCCGCAAAGAGTTCACGTTGGACTTGGTGAGCCTCTTCGAGCAGGCTCGCGGCGTCGTCCCCTAGTCCCAGGTTCCAGTAGACGTTGCCCAAGGCGAGCATGAGTTTTGCCCGCACGCCAGGTTGGTCGCGAAGCTCGCTTCGAATGCGCTTGGCTCCTTGATCGAGGACGTCGCGCAACGTCAACTCCTCGGTTCGGTCCCAGGGAGCGGCGGCGCCGAAGGTCTCGACCAGGAAGCTGACCGCGGCCTCGGTTTCGGCGCGGGCGGCGAGAGCTTCGTTGCGCTCGCGTCGCAGATCGAAGGCGTATTTGAGGCTACCCGCCAGAGCCCCGACGACCAGGATTGCCGCCAGCAACTGGCGTTGACGACGTGCGGGCCGTTGTCGGATCAGGCGCAAACGATGCACCACCTCGGCCGCCGTCGGCCGCGCTTCCGGCGCCATCGCTTTGAGCTCCGTGATGAGGCCGGTGACTTCGGCGTCGGCGTTCTCAACCGGCAAGGTGTCGCCTTGGCTCGCCTTGACCATCAGAAGATCGTGGTCGAGGTTGGGAGGATAAGGCGATTGCCCGGTGATGAGTTCCTGCAGCAACAAGCCGAAAGCGTAGAGGTCGCTCGCCGCGGTGGCCGGCTCGCCTCGAGCTTGTTCCGGGCTCATGTGGGTGGGGGTACCGAGCAGTTCTCCCGGCGCGCTATGGGCGTCGATTGATGGCAGCCAGTAAGTCTCCTCGACTGCCTCGGGCGCAACTGCAGGGGTGGCGGACGGTGGGTCTGTCGGGCCAGTATCGCAGCGGTCCATGGGCAGGTGGTCTGCTGCCGAGGCCGAGGCGGTGGGGCGTGCCAGTCCGAAGTCGAGAACTTTGACCTCACCCTCAGAGCTGAGCATCACGTTGGCGGGCTTGAGGTCACGGTGGACGATGCCCTTGGTATGGGCGGCGAAGAGCGCCATGGCAACCTTCTCGGCGATCTCGAGCCGGTGGCGTAGGGGCAATAAAGTTTCGCGGATCGCAGCGCCCAAATCCTTGCCACGGATCCACTCGAGCACAAGGAACCCTTCTCCCTCTTCTTCGAGGAAGTCGTGAATCCGGCAAACGTTGGGGTGGTCGAGACGGGAGAGGATGCGAGCCTCGTTGAGGAAGCGCCGCCTGGCGCCACTGTCGAGCCGGTCGCTGCGGATCGCTTTGACCGCCACCTGACGCTGCAACTTCTCGTCGTAGCCGAGGTAAACGGTCCCCATGCCGCCCTGGCCTGCGAGCTCGCCCAGGCGGATATTGCCGATTCGCCGACGGGTGTAGGGGGGCCTGCTCATTCTAGGTGGTCCTCCAGGCGACCCGCGAACCGTCGCCAGGCGCTTGCGATCTCTTCGGTGGCTTGCCGACTGAGGGTGTCGCCTGGGCGCAACGTTGTCGAGTGCAGTTCCAGGTCGGCGCAGAGTTGCGCTAGCTCGTCGCCACCGAACATTCGGGCGCTGCCGCCGAGGTCGTGAGCTGCTCGGCCCGCCGCCTCGAAGTTGTTGGACTCCACAGCCGCGTCCAACATCGCCAGGGTTTTCCCGCCGCCTGCGAGCAGCTCGCGCACCGTCGATCGCAGCAGGCCACGCTCACGCAGTGCGTTGATGGCGTCGGTCTCTGGCGCGACCTCCTCAGGTTCGGGCTGCAAGTGATTCAGTCCAGGCGTAACCCTTGAGAACAATCGGCTGTCGAGGGCTTTGGCCAGCTCGGCGCTACGAAAGGGTTTGGCGAGGTAGCCGTCCATACCGGCGTCGAGACAACGCCGATGAGTTTCGGCCAGGGCGTCGGCGGTGACGGCGATGACCGGTATCCGGCGGTCCGCCGACTCCGTAGCGCGCAGTCGTCGAGTGGTTTCGTAACCATCGAGGTCGGGCATATGGCAATCCATCAGCACGGCGTCGAATTGGCGCTGGTTGAGCAACTCCAGGGCCTCCTGACCACTCACCGCCGCGCAGGCGTTGTAGCCCATGGCTTCGAGGCGGCTCACCGCTACCGTCCTATTGGCGGCATGGTCGTCGACCACCAGGACGTGGGCCGCCGCCCTCAGGCGCCGCCGCACGTCATCGTCGATCTTAGCTGGCGTTGCAACCTCTGGTGCGGGGGGTAAGGGAACATTGACCCAAAAGGTCGATCCAACACCTTGCTCGCTGTCGAGGCCAATTTCACCGCCCATCAGGTCGACGAGTTGACGCGAGATCGCGAGACCGAGACCACTGCCTCCCGAGCGCCTCGCCGTTGAGCTGTCGGCTTGGATGAAGGTTTCGAAAATTCGCCGCTGCTCGCCGGGCGGGATACCGATGCCGGTATCGCGCATCTGAAAGCTCACTCCATGATCGCTCACCCCATGATCTATGTGGCCGGCGATCTGTACCCGCAGCTCAACCTCACCGTCGTCGGTGAACTTGATGGCGTTGCCGCCGAGATTCAATAAAACCTGTCGTAAACGGTTGGCGTCACCGAACACTCTGCCGGGAACCTCCGGCGCCGGAGTGAGCAGGAAACGAAGGCCTTTCTCATCCGCTCGGGCGCGCAGGATCTGGACGGTTTTCTCGATCAGCTGGGGCAGATCGAAGCCCCGCATGTCCAATTCGAGCTTACCGGCTTCGATCTTGGCGAAATCGAGCACGTCGTCGATCAAGGTCAGTAGAGCCTCGCCAGAAGACTGAATCACTTCGACCCGCTGCCGGGCTTCGTCAGCAAGATCCATCTGGAGGAGGATCTCTGTCATGCCAAGAGCGGCGTTCATCGGCGTGCGGATCTCGTGGCTCATGTTGGCTAGGAATTCGCTCTTGGCGCGATCAGCTGCCTGAGCGACCTGTTCGGCTTGCTGCCGGAGGCTGATCTCGGCGGCATGGAGGGCGCCAACGCGACCCGTCAAGACGATGCCGGTCAAGAGGGCTAGGATCGCGGCGAGCCCGGCAATCCAGATCCATGGCTGCCAACTAGCAGACCCCCAAGAGCTCAGCGTCGTAACGACGACGACAAAAGCCAAAGCGGCTCCCTGGACGAGGCGGAGACGGTTGAGGAGTTGATGAGACGACAGGTGACTCACCCTTCTTGCTCACCCATCTTCGAGCGACGCGACACCTTCACGCAAAGCCCACAACGCTGCCTCGACACGGTTGCCGAGGCCGAGCTTGCCGAGGATGCGGCTGACGTGACTGCGCACCGTGACTTCCGCCAGGTAGATCGTGTCGGCAATGCGCTGATTGCTGAAGCCGCGCGCCACCCACCGCAAGATTTCGATTTCGCGCGAGGTCAGCGGCTCGGTCGGCACGTTGCTGGCGCTCATGCGGCCGAGCAGGCGGCGAGTGAGATCCGGCGGCAACCAGGGTTCACCGCGGGCGGCGGTGCGAATGGCTCGGGCGAAGTCGTCGCGCCGGGCATCCTTCGAGAGGTAACCGAGGGCGCCCGCCCGCACCGCGTTGAGGATCTTTCCCTGAAGCTGGCTACCGGTGAGCACGATTATGGCGGTCCGCGGGCGTTCACTGAGGATCGCTCGAGTAGCCTCGACACCATCAAGGTGTGGCATGACGATGTCCATAAGGACCACTGCGGGCTCGAGGATACGTGCCTTGGTGACCGCCTCTGCGCCGTCCTCTGCCTCGCCGACGACCTCGACACCTTCAATGCCGGCTAGCAGTGCGTTGGTGCCTTGGCGGATCACAAAATGATCATCAGCGAGCAGGACCGTAATCGGTTCAGCCATGACTCAGCCTCCTGTTCGCGGCCCGCCGAGGTGGTCGGCGGAGTTTTGAGATGACCAAGATTCTATTGGACTTTGACTCGACGCATTTAGTCTCCTCGCGACCGCAAGCGCCATGGCATGTTGTCGGATAGTCGCTAGATAGGAAACCGACCTTCGATACCGTGTCCGTCGAGCTTGGGCTTCGCAGCGTCTGCTGTGTATGATCGCTAACTCGTCACACCAGCATAGGTCTGCGGGGTCGCCTGGGCGTACAATGTCGGGCGAATAGTAATCTGCTCCGCAAGATTCATGGTGGATACTCGGCCTGAGAGGTCATGCGGATGTGTGCCCATCCTGCAGAATCACATATCATCCCAACATCTGGGAAGGTCAAAAATATGAAGAGCTATCACGACATCGTAGGAGACGGCGGCTCGAACGTCGTCGGTCAGGTCGAGGCGCTTCACGGCGCCATCGCGGGCGCGCTCTCCGGGGTGCGCCACCGGCTGGCGGTGGGCTCCGGCAAGGGGGGCGTCGGCAAGAGCACGGTGACCTACTCGTTGGCGAAGGCGCTGCGTCGCCAGGGTAAGTCCATCGCGATTCTCGACGCTGATTTCAACGGTCCCTGTCAGGCGCACCTCGCCGGCCTTGATGCGGCGCCGTGGATTCCTGGCGCAGACGGCCTGATGCTGCCCGTCAATGCCGAAGGTATTGGTGTCGCATCTTTCGGTAGTCTGCTGCCCGCATCGAAGCCGATGGAAATCGACAGTGTCTCGCAAGGCGAAGAGCAGACTTGGCGTGGCATGCGGGAGTTCGCGATGCTGGGGCAGATGTTGTCCAGTATCGACTGGGGCACCCTCGACATGTTGCTCTTCGATTTGCCTCCGGGTGCTGAGCGTACCCGCCAGTATGCGCACTTCTTCGGCGAGACGACTCCCTTTGTGCTGGTAACCCTTCCCTCCGAGCTGTCCCACAGCGTCGTGTCGCGTTCGATTTCGGCGCTCAGTGACTGCCCCAACCCGATCCTCGGTGTGATCGAGAACATGGCGGGGTACTATTGCTCCGATTGTGACGAGATCAAGCCGCTCTTTACGTCCTCTGTCGGTGAGCTGGCTGTGCCCACCTTGGGATCGATCCCCTTCGATCCAGCTTTGGCGAACCCGGGCGCCAGCCCGGAGACCCCGAGCTCGGATCATCCCTCCACGCGGGCCTTCGACGCCATCGCCCGCCGAATCCTCGAAGACCTGGAGTCCTGAAGAATGAAGTTTCTCTGTATCAGCTGCGACGAGCCGATGAAGATCACCAAAGCCGTTCCACCGGATGAAGGTGGCTCGATCACTGCCATCTTCGACTGCCCAACCTGTTCGCATCAGATCGCGATGCTGACCAATCCTTTTGAGAGTCAGATGGTGCAGTCCTTGGGCGTCAAGATCGGCCCCAAGACCGAGGCTAATCCCCATGCCGTCGCAGAGCCGCACGCCGCCGCGGCCGCCGCCGTCGCTTCTGGAGCCGCACCCGAGTCTTTGGCTGCCGAAGCCGCCGCGGGTGGTTGCCCCTTCGCCGCCATGTTGGGTGATCAGGAAGCCCTCAAGCAGGATCAGATCACCTGGACCGCCGAAGCCCTCGCTCGGCTCGAGAACATCCCTGAGTTCGTGCGCCCGATGGCCAAACAAGGTGTCGAGCATTACGCCAAGACCAACGGACATGCCGTCGTCGACGACGCGGTGATGCAAGAGGCTCGCGGCCGGTTTGGGATGTAGGCAGGTCGAGATCGGGTGAATCTGGAGTCGGCCTATGAAGATGCCCAGTCTAGACAAAACCGTCGTAGAAGTAGGGTCACTTGATGACTCTGCGGAGAGGCGAGCCTACTGGCACAGTCGTACTCCGGCCGAACGGTTGGTAGCGATGGAGCAGTTGAGACGGATCAACTATGGAGAACACGCAGCTACCGCAAGACTTCAAAGAGTTTTTGAAGTTGCTGACCTCGAATGACGTCCGCAGATGGCGAGCATTAGACCACTAAGCGTTGCTTGATCAGAAACGCAATCACTGGGGGTAATCCGCCGCTTCCCGATGACGAACGGACGGAGAGGGTTGGTCTCGTCACGTTAAACTAACCTCCTGAATGTATTGATAGCGGCTCGGCTCCAAGCCATCGCCTAAGTCTTACGAGGAGGCTCCGCCATGATTCGCCCGTTGCTGACGTCTGTGCTGTTGTTTGCTGCCTTCCTTGCCACGCCCAGTCTCGCGATCGGGACCGATGTAGAGCCCGCGGTGGAAGGAGGCAGCTGCGTACCGTCGACGACGGTGTTGTGTTTCCTCGACAATCGCTTCTCGGTTGAGGTCGACTGGGTAGACTTCGACATGAACACTGGGGCGGGTCAGACATTGCCGGTCGTCGCAGGTGATAGTGGGTTCTTCTGGTTCACGGATGCAGAGAAACCCGAGCTCTACGTGAAAGTTTTGGACGGCACGGCGATCAACAGCCGCTATTGGGTCTTCTACGGTGCGTTGAGTAACTGGCAATACACGGTGACGGTGACCGATACGGTCACTTCCATGCAGGCGATCTACATGAATCCGCTCGGGACGTTCGCGTCGGTGGTCGATACCGATGCGCTTCCAGGCGATCCGCCATCCACGGGTGCTGTACCCGGTTCGTACCGGGGTGCACAGACGCAGGAGCAAGAGCTCGGGCCGCTGGTGTGTGTCCCGGGCTCGACGACGCTGTGTCTCGATGCAGAACGTTTTCAAGTTGAGGTCGAGTGGCAGGATTTCGGCGGCAGTACCGGCTCCGGTTTGGCATCGGGACTGACCGATCTTGCTGGCTATTTCTCGTTCTTCTCAAGCGCGGTTGATCTGGCGGTCAAGATTTTCGACGGCGGCGATGGCAACTTCTGGTTCTACTTCGGCGCCACGACCGATATCGCTTACACCATCACCGTTACCGATGTGTGCACCGGGAATCAGAAGCAATACGCCAACCCACTCGGTGTGCTCTCCAGCGCGGGCGACTTCATGGCTTTCCCGGCCACCCCGGCTTGCAATACCGAGATTTTTTCGGACGGCTTCGAATCGGGCGATACCTTGGCTTGGTGAGCTGCCCTGGCAGTCACCGCGGCGGGAGTGTCAAATCTTTGATCTTTTTGACCCAGTCGCCTGAAAACCTCGTTTCTTGAACGATCT
>JAJCXQ010000670.1 GCA_029263355.1 Acidobacteriota bacterium
TCTATGGCGGAGCCACTCGAATCGTCCTCTGAGCCCAGGAGTAGACGCTTTTTGGCGGTCTGCGCGTTTTTTGGGCGCGGCACGACAATTGCTGTTTACGTGGTGTGGAGTCGCCTGAACCAGTGCTCTGCAGCACGGAACTACGGAGGAGACGATGATCGCCAATCCATCCACGCCTTCCGCCTTTCAACTGGATGTCCGTAACCAGAGCTTGTTGCGTCGTGGCGAGGAGCTCGCTGTGCGACCCAAGACCTTCGGAGTGTTGTGCCACCTGGTGAAACGTCGTGGGCAACTGGTGACCAAAGCCGAGCTCCTGGATGCGGTGTGGACGGAAAGCCACGTCAGCGACATCGTGCTGAAAGTCAGCATTCGAGAGCTGAGAAGAGCCTTTGAAGACCAACCACGAGAGCCCCGTTACATCGAGACTCACTATCGTCGTGGTTACCGATTTATCGGTTCGATCGGGATCGTCGACAGGACCGTGACCAAGAATTGGCGGGATCGGGATCCGAGACCGGCGGATGCGACCAGCCAGCAGGTGCTGGAGGCTCTCGATCAGCTGTGCCAGCGGGAGGCCGGAGAAGCTCTCGTACCGCTGTTGCATCGCCACGCTCCATCATGGATGGCTCGACTTCAGGCGTCCGCAGAAGGTGAGGCGGTTGACCCGCCTGTCGAAGTGGCTTCCGCTGAGTGTATGGCGGACGAGCTCCATGCCTTGGTGACTGCGACGCTGGATACTTCTATGGAGCTGCTGCGACTGTCACGGCAGATTGTCCATTGAATCATGGAATCGTACTACCGCCAGCTGCCGGTGATCTGGAATGCCGCCCAATAGTTCGGCGACGACGCATCGATCATTATCGGCTCACCGTCGGCTCCCGGCACCTGGATCGGTTGCTCAATCAGCTCGACCTGGGCCGCCCGCAAAGCTTCATTCTTAGCGTGTCCAGCTTGAAGGTGACGGTAGAAACGAACCATCAGCTCAGCGGTTACCGCGTCGTCAACGGGCCACAAGGTTGACACCACCGAGCGGGCCCCGGCGTATTGAAAAGCTCGAGTCAGGCCCATGAGACCCTCGCCACCTTGCTCACTGCCGAGGCCCGAATCGCAGGCAGAGAGCACCACCAAGTCGGCTTCGAGGCGCATGTCTTCGAAGATCTCCCAGGCTTGGAGGAGGCCGTTGTCGCGATCCGAGGTCCATACCAGGGGAGGCGTCAGGACAAGACCGGAGTCGAGTGGGAAACGCTGATCGAGCAGACCGTGGGTGGCGAAGTGGACCATGCGGGCCTGGCGGCTGGCGATTTTGGCTTGCTCCTCGGTGGCTTGGGCGCCAAGAAAGATGCGAGTCTGCTCGCTGGGGAACAGCTTGGCGATGCGCTCGACCTCGGATCTCGACGCTGGTAGAGCCTCGAGATCGAGATCGAGTTCGCGACCAGTGACGGAGCGTTGCTGGGAGGCTGGCGACAGGTTTGACTCGGAGTCATAAATCGGGTCGCCGAAGGCTGCCAGCAGGATCTCAGAATTGGCCGTGGACGCCGGCCGACGGTCCAGCTGAGCGTAGACGGTGGCGGAAAGCGCCGAATGTATGGGACGCCACTGGGCCACGAACTGCGTTTCGGCGATTACCTCCGTTGGGCGTAGTGGCACATCGGGTCGGCGGACTTCACGTACGAGTGCCGCGAAGGGCAGCAAGTGGAGAGGGCCATCGGCGACGATCAGGATCCGTTGGTTGGCGTCGATCAACTTCTGTGCCGGCTGGATCAGCTGACGATACAGTCGTTTGCCCACGGATTCGATCTCGGCGGTCAGATCGGTTGCCGCCACGGTGGTTTGAATGAGACGCCGAAACAGCTCAACTTCCCGTCGCAGCTCGTCTTCACCTAGAGGTGATGTTGTCCCCTTGAAGTCTCCCGTCGCCACCGCGAAAAGGTCAACTTGGGACTCACCGACGCTGTACGACAGCATCACGGTGCCGGGGTCGAGAGCTTTTTGAGCGCCGGCCAAATCCAAGGGTTGGGGGTGACGCAGCGCCGCCAACTCGGGCGAGGTGCCGCCGGGCACACTTACGGAAAACACCGAGTCGCGTTCGGCGAGCATCTCCAGGAAATTACGTGCCCGCGAACGCTCGAGGATCCTGAAAGCCTCCGCGGCGCGGCCCTGCGACAAGTGAAGCTCGATCAGGTGTCGATTGTTGAGGCTGGCGGCGACATCGAGGCTACCATCGGCGAGCCGCCGCTGGATCGACAAGCTAGCTTCCAGGGGCTCTGCTTCGGACTCGAGTGAGCGGTTGGTACCGTGCGTCGGGACCGGGCCCGCGAGGAGCACGACGGCTAGTGTGGTGGGAATCCAGCGCCAGTCGTCAATTCCGCTCATCGCATCCGAACCGTTCCTTCACTTTGATCCACGCCGACGGATCCGGTTCGTGGTCGACTGATCGCGACAGGGCATCGCAGGCCTCGCGCCGTAAGCCCAGGCGGTAGTCGACGTCAGCTAGCAACATGTGTAGTCCAGGGTCATCATCCGTCGCGGCTTGACGAGCCAATTGGTGGCGAGCGCGGGCGTCCTGGCGGCTAGTGGTCGAAAAGAGGGTGTCGCCGTGCAGGGTCCGGCGACCCATAGCGACCGAGGTGACTCGCAAGTGGTATACGGTTTCCGGCGCCAGGACCCCATTCGGGATCTCGACGCGCACGAGGTCCGTCTTCGTCGGGCGGACGTCTAGCTCGACGGAGTAGATGTCTCGACCCCGAACATCGTGCACTTCGACGTCGTAACGTTCCACCAGCGGCAGAGCTCGGAACTGGAGTACCGGCGCGTCGTGCAGCAAGGTGGCTTGATCGCGCGGATAAAGCTCAAACGAGGAACGGGCCACGCGAACCTGGCGGATGCGTCCGGCGGCTGGCCGCCGACCGGGCTTCTGGTCTTTGGCGAGGCGGGGCAGCTGAGCCACCGCTGGCACCGGCTCCAGCTGGTGCACCGAGCCAGCATCGATTCTGACGCCTTTGCGACCGACCTGGATTTCACTGTTGGCGCCCAATACATAACGTTCACCGTCGAGGAAAACCAGCATCACCTGAGCGTCCTCGCCAGTGCGAATGACTGCGCCCGGAGTCAGGCGGTCGAGGACATTGAGGGTTTTGGTTTCCGACGACGGGGCTTTCAGCAAGTCGGCGTCGCCTGAGACCCAGCAGACGATCGCAACCGGGCTCGCTCCGCCCCCGCGGGTGTCGATATCGACGATGAAGTTGGCGGTGATGATGTCGGACGCGACGGCGTCAGTGGACAGAGGCTTGGCCGCGATCGCCAGGCTCGGCATCGTTAGCCAGGTCAGCAGCACTAGGCAGGGAGATAATCTGTGAAGACTTGTCATAGATTCGAGACTCGTGTGCGGAGTTATTCTGGGAATCGAGACAATCGCAGGCGGAAGAAAAAGGCTAGCAAGAGGGTGGTCAGCAGCGCGGCGAGAAATGGCGCGGTCGGTAGCAGGAGATAGTTACGAGAGAACAAGGCGATCGCGCTCGCCAGCCAAGATACCGCAACCGCAACGCCGAACGAGCCCGCAAGAAACAGTCGCCGGCCTAGAAGTACGCTCGCCGCGCCCAGAGTCGCCAGCATTCCCGCCGCCGCCAAGGTTCCGCCGGTTGCTGTCGGCCGCAGGGGGGTGCTGGCAAGGGTTGGATAGTGAGTCTTGTCAAGCAAGGTGTGGAGTGTCAAAGCCTGCAAAATTGGACCGGGAATCTGATCGTCCAAGGACTGTGGATGGGGGACCCGATAGGGGCCGTCCGCGCCCGGGTATACCGCTCCGATCAGGATCAGGCGCCCGGCGAAACGTTCGGGTTCGCGGTTCAACGTCAACTCCAGGTCTCGCCACGAGATTTGATCCAACTGTCGCCAGTCGAGGCTGAAGTCAACGCGGAACGTGTTTTCTACGGGCTCCTTGGAGTGCATGATGCGGGCCGCGCGGGCGGCGAACGACAAGCGTCTCTGGCCCTCCACGTCGCGGTAGCTGACCCGAGCGCGCCGCACCATCCCATCCGTGTCCTGATCGAGGTTGACGAACCCGAACAATTCGTTGGTTCGATGCGGTCCGAGAGCAGCCGCAGTGAGGCCCTGGATCGCCTCCGGTCCGGTCACCGATCCTTGGTCCGGTGAAAAGGCAGCGAGGGCGATCGAGTTGGCATGCCGCAAGACAAAGTCCGAGAATGCTGGCGCCCGACTCCACGTCTCGGGCAGCAATAAGTCGATGCCGACGCCGATCGCGCCCGCCTCCATCACCTGGGTCAACACCTCCCCGGCCTCTTGGCCACGGTCAGCCAAGGGAGTAGGGTCGGCGTCCAGGGTGGCGCTGTCGATCAGTATCAGCAGCAGCGGTTGCGTCGGCGAACGCGGTTCGGCGAGGTAGAAACGGGCGTCAACCAGGCGATCTTCCAACCGCCGCAGCGGCTCCTCGAGTGCGGTGGTCAGCACTACTGCGGTGACCCCGAGAGAGGCTGCTAGCGTCAGTCGTCGGGCGGACTCCCGGTGCCACCAGCTGTTGCGCTGGGTCTGTCGCGCAGCTTGACGCAGGTCTGCCACCAACTGTGTCGCGGACACGGGTCGGTGGCGTGGGTCCTTGGCCAGCGCGGCGAGGATCGGTGCGTCGAGCTCGGCGGATAGCCCCGGCGCCAGTTCCGAAGGCGCGAGCGCCTCCTGATCACGGTGTAGCGCGATCAACTCAGCCGCCGAACCCAAGAATGGCGGGCAACCGGCCAAGCAACGAAAGATTAGCACGCCGAAAGCGTAAATGTCAGAGGCGGGTGTCGGCTGTTGGTTGCGCAACACTTCGGGAGACATGTAGCCGGGGGTCCCGAGCAGCGCTGTCGGGTGATTCGAGGCGGGATTCGGAGTACGAACAAGGGTCGCGTCGTCGTCGACGGCGGCGGGGGTGTCGTCATAGACGACGGGGTTGTCGTCATAGACGACGGGGGTTTGCTCCGCCACTTCTGGTGTCTGTTCGGGATCACTGAAAAAACGGGCAAGGCCGAAGTCCAACACCGTCACCCGGAAGGCCGAACTGGGCCGCGGGCTGAGGAAAACATTCGACGGTTTGAGGTCTCGGTGCAAGATGCCGGCGTTATGAGCGTGCTCCAGAGCGCTTGCAATCTGGTCGAAGATCGGCAAGGCGACGGTTAGCGACAGCGCACCCGAGCGCAGCTGCTCGGCGAGGGAGCAGCCTTCGAGATACTCCATGACCAGATACGGGATCCGTCGGTTCGACTCGACGCCAAAATCCGTGACCTCGACTACGTTCACATGGCGCAGACGCCCGAGAGCCTCAGCTTCGCGTTCGAAGCGCTCCACGAAGCCGGTATCTGCGTTGAAGCGCGGCCGCAGAATTTTCACCGACACCAGCCGTTTCAAACCCAGGTGTCGGGCTTTGTAAACCCGGCCCATCCCACCGCCGCCGATCCGACGCAGCAAGCGATATTTGGTGTCGAGAACGGGCGATCCTTCGAAGACAACTTCTAGCGGCGCCCCATCATCGGGGCAAACCCGATGCCCATCGTCCAGACCACGTTTACAGCTGAGACATTCTTTCATGGCAGACGGTGAAACCCTCGCACGACAGTCGAAAGTAGATGTCGACACTCGTCACATGTACATTAGCCTATAGGTTGGAGCGCTTTGTAACCCGCGACTCGCCCCCCATGGGGGTCTGCTCACGGCAGGTGTCGGAGCATAGGCAAATACTGTTGTCATTTTCGATACGCCTTCAAGTACATCAACGAAAATAGCGAAAGTTTGTTGCGTTGGCTGGATTGCAGATCTGATCCCGTCGATCCGACGGTCTCGTTTCTATGGTGTTTTTTGGGCCGTGATTCACTGAAGTCGACGTCTGATTCACCGAAGTCGACGTCAAGGTCCGTGGTGGTGGCGATTTTGGTATAACGTCTCAGTTCAAGATCAAAACATTCGCGTCCGAGACTTGCGTTGGAGACCCAGCCATTGGGCCTCGATTTTGCGCTGTGTCGCGGTCTGTTGAACCATCTGTCGCGGAGGCTTCGGAGCTGACTAGAAATCATCCGTTGGGGTTACGCTTGAATCGCTGGTTGCGTCGCTGCGGCGAGCGTTTTGAGCTCGAGACGCAACTCAAGATTCCGGCGCAAATGGAGCCGCAGGCACTAGCTGAGTTTGTGGGGATGGCGGTCGAAGAGGTGCCGTCGCGCGCCGAGATCCTGCTGCAACGGCCGGACGGAGGTCGTTCTCTGGTCGCCGTTGCGAGTGGAGTCGAAGCCACCGAAGGCGCCGCCGTTCTAGTGGTGGAGGCGTATCCGTCGAAACGCGGATGGCGGTTCCGGGGCGTCGAAGGGCTGGGGGTTTTTCGCCTGTGGATCGGCGAGGGAACGGCCAGCCATGGTCCTCTGGAGTTCGCTGGCTGTCGACTCGGTCGCGAGCTGCCCTGGGCCTTTGCCCGAGCAGGTGACGCGGTCCGTGAAGACACCGGCGACGACAACTCCGGCGACCACTGGCGTTTCGTCGCCGAAGGCTCGTTCGACAGTCGGCAAACGAGCCTGGCGGTCTTCGTGCCGTCCGGCTGGCAACTCGACGTCGATGGCGGACAGGCGAAGGCCTTGGGCGAGATCAACGCCATCGCCGGCGCGGTCTACGAGGTGACCGGACACGCGCGACTCCGCGGGCCAGAAGCGCGAGAGGTATTGATCCGTACCAGCCAAGCGGTCGAGACCGCCACCGAGATGCGGATTTCTGGTGCGACGTTCGGCACCGGTGAGCTCTTTCGCGGCGCCCCGCAGGTGATCGCCTTCGACAGTAATGGCGAGGACAGTAATGGCGAGGACAGTAACGGCCAGCGCCAGTCCGTCGTCGACGTCGAATGGCGGCCGGCAGCAGGCGACCCGGCCACTGGCCAGACCGGTCAGCTTCCTTGGCGTCCGATGTCTTCCGAATGCCTTGGCCAGGTCCAACTTCGGGTGGTTGAAGATGGAGCCTGGCGGTTTCTCGAGCAGCTTGCCGTGGCGCCGGTCGATCTCGAGGTCGACCTCGAGCGCGGCGCCGGCCGCCAGGGAAAATTCGCGCTATCGGGTTTGACGGGAGCTGAGGTCAGCATCGGGGAAGTCCCTGGCCTGAGCACTAACGTGCGTTCCGAGGTGCGTCGAGATTTTGGGCAAGAAGAGTCGAAATTTGTTGTTGTGGTCGAGGTAGCTGTCGAAGCCGAGCGCCCTGCTGGCGTCAGACTGCCGTTGACGCTCAACCTCGAGCTGACGTGGGACTTGCGCCGTCGACTCACTCTGCAGGTGCCCTTCCCGAGCCGCGGGGTGTGCTTCATCGGCGCCGATGGGCGTACTCTCAAAACCGAAGAGCAGATCCCCGTCGACCGTCTCACCGGGGTCCGAGCGCTGGCGACCACCTTCGATGACGGCGAAAATTTTGCCTTGACCGGGCGTCTGCTGGCCGAAGACGTCACCTACGATGTGGAGCTCTATGAGCCTATTCCGCGTCTTGGACAAGGCTACTTCGAGATGGATCTTGGTCTTTTTCAGGAGCCGCTGAGGCGCATGCTGTCCGCCAGTCAGGATCTCGATGCGGAGGTCCGGTTATGGGTGGAAGCGGACGGCGGCGGAGCTTTACCGCCGCGCCGTATCCAAGTTGCTCGATTCGACTCCCCGCTAGCGCTCGACGAGGAGACTGGAGAGGCCGCGATCACTGAATCCAATCTTGGCTCAGAGTTGATTGTCGAAGCGCTGCCGTTGTGGAAGCCGGAGTCGCAGCCGATGGTGCTCGAAGCCACCGAAGGCGGTGACACCTTCCGCTTCGATCCCAAGGCTCGAGAAGCCGGTCCCTGGCTGTTGCTCGGCTGGGATGGCGACGGATGCCGCTTTCGGCCAACACTTTGGATGGTTGGTGACGAAGGTAAGGCGGTTCACGAAGACACCTTGAGCCCGCTCCAGCAAGCTATCCGCATCGCCGATCGAAAGAGTCGCCGCCAAGCCCTGGCGACCGAGATGGCACGCCTCGCCGAGACTCCTGGTGACCCCGGTTGGGCCCAGGTCGAAGGCAGCATCGAGCGTCAGCATCTATTGCCCGCGGCGACCTTCGAGCTGCTGCGTGAGTTGATCCAGCATCCTGCGGCGGCGGTAGGCGCACTGACTCACGCGCCCAACAAAGAACGTTTCGCCCACGCTTGGAGCGTGTTGGAGCAGTTGCCGTTCGCCTGGCGGCTGGTACCGTTACGGGCCTGGATGCAGGCGGTCGAAGGGTTACATCACACCCATGTCGCCCAGCATGCGCAGGCGGCGGGGACCGGTGAGTCGGCAGATGAGCAACTGCGATCCTTTCTCGACTTGATGGGATCCCACCGGCCTTTCCTCAAGACCCTCGCGGCGTGGTTGCAACTGCGGCTGCTCGGGGAAGAAGACCCCTCCGAGCTGGGCGCTCCCACCTTCGTCCTCGAAGGCATTCTCGAAGCCGAGCGACAGAGCCTGTTCGCCCGCACCACCGAAGACTGGTGGCCGCGAGCGCCGCAGTCCAGCGAGTGGTTGGCGGTCGAGATGCAGTGGCCTGATGTGTTGAAGCGCCAGCTGCGAGTGTCCAAAGCGGTTTCAGCCTTCAAGCGTCCAGTGCTGACGGCGCCTTTGTTGGCCGCCTTTGCCAGTGCCTTGGATCTACCGACCCAGCCGTTTTTCCTCTTCGACATGCGGCGCCTGCGGGCCTTCGACGCCCGCTTCTTCGACGCGACCTATGAGAACGGCTTGCGGCTGGCTCTGGCGGTAGCTGGTGACGAGATTCCGGTCGGCACGTAGAGTTTTCTCGCTGTTGACGGCCTCGCCGCCGAGGTGCTCAACTCTTCGGCAGTGCTTGGCAGACGCCACATACTGGGAGCGCCGGCGTCCCGCCGGCATCCGGTAGCTGTGTTGGTGCTCAATCGCAAGGCTGTTGCCGCTCGACGTCCGGGCGGCTACCCGCGTGATACCGTAGATCGCTAGCAAATCTACAGTTTGATCCAGCTTGCGCGGCTGTTGGTTAGGAGGGGTTCTTGATGACCCGGAAGGTACGCATCTTCGTCAGCTACAGTCACCAAGACGGTAAATACCTGAAGAACAAATCGCTCTTGGGCTACTTGAGGGGCCTGGAGGCGGACGACGTCGAGTTCTGGACCGACGAGCGAATCACCACCGGTGATCTTTGGGACGACGAGATCAAGAAGAGGATCGCCGAATCGGACATCGCTTTGGTTCTCGTTAGTCAGTGGTTTCTGGACTCGGAGTATTGCTCCAAGGTCGAGATCGGAGGTTTCCTAGATCAGGAGCTGGTGATTTTTCCGGTCATGTTGTCGGCCTGTGAGTGGCGTCTGCATGAGTGGCTTCGGACTCGGCAGTTTCTGCCCGGTGGTGATAAGACAATCTCGGAGCACTTCACGGAGTCTGGGGCTCGTACGCGGTTGTTTCTCGACATCAGAACCGAGCTTCGTCGACAGATCGAGAGGCTACGGGTCGAGCCCGGGCTTCAACCGGTGCGGCATTGCAATGAAAGGAGTCAAGCTCAGTTGGCCCTTGCGTTAGCGCCTTCGAATCAACAGGTTTTGGCTGCCAATCCCTTCAGCGAGCATCAAGCGATCCGCAATCCTGACATTTTTGTCGGTCGGGAGGCAGAGCTGAGGCGTTTGAACATGTTGCTCGAGGGCGGCTCGGTAGCCATTTTTGGTGAGCCAAAAATCGGCAAGAGTTCACTGCTTTGGCAATTGACACACGCAGGGAACGGTAACGTCTTGGGGCCCATCGACTTTCACCAGCTGACAGACCGAGCAGACTTCTATCATGCGTTGGCCCAAGAGCTAAACGTCACGGAAGATGGCTGGCGTGAGATTCGCCAAGCGCTCCGAAATCAGGAGGCTATTCTCCTACTCGATGAGTTGGACACGGGCCCCGATGTCGGGTTTGAGACGGCGGATTTATACCGTTTTCGGTCGATCTGCGCTCAGAATAGGGGCTTCAAACTGGTCGCCGTTTCCCATGAACCGTTGAAGAGTTCTTTTCCTGATCTGAGAAAGAGGTCGCGAGCCTATGATTTCCTTCAGCCGCTCACGCTCGGCGAGATGACAGAGCAAGAAGCGCGTACAGTTCTTGCCCATCCCTGGGCGCCGGAAGCGGCGAGTTTCGACGAGAGGTCGATCCAGCTGATGCAGGAGTTAGCAGGGGGGCACCCGTTCAAACTGCAGCGAGCGGCGTACCATCGTTACCAGAGTCTTTTGGATCCGGCCTTCGAATGGCGGGAAGGATGGCGAGTGGACATGGAGCATATGCTGTGATGGAGGGCGCTGTTCCTCGGCTCGACCTGTCACCGAAGCGGGAGCGTCCGCTGTCTCTGTGGAATCCTGTCGACTACCTCGTGTTGCTCTATTGGGTGTTTTTCTTCCCGCAGGCTTTGCGTTGGTATGCGGTGAGGTTTGGGCTAACTCAGTACTTGGATTTGGAGGGCAGAGACGCCGTTTGGAAGGCCCTACGCTTTGATGCGATACAAAGGCGTTTAGCGATACAGGGTCTGGTTTGTATTTTAGGGCTACCCGGTGGAGTAGCGTCTCTAGCCGAGGCGCTGGGAGTCCCGATTGATTGGCCCGCCGTCGCTTTAGGCGTCGGTTTAGGCGTCGCTTTCAGCGTCGGTTTAGGCGTCGCTGTCGGCATCGCAAGTGGCGTCACTTTCGGCGTCGCTTTCGGCGTCACTGTCGGCGTCGCTTTCGGCGTCGCAGGTGTCGCAGGTGTCGCAGGCATCGCAGTTGACGTCTTTTTGGGCGTCTTAGTTGGCGTCTTTTTAGGCGTCTTAGGTGGCGTCGCAGGTGGCGTCGCTTTAGGCGTCGCAGGTGTCGTCGCTTTCGGCGTCGCTTTAGGCTTCGTTCTAGGTGTCGTAGGTGGCGTCGCGGGTGGCGTCGCAGATGTCGCTTTCGGCGTCGCAAGTGTCGCTTTCGGCGTCGCAGATGTCGCA